>DAIMZS010000031.1:6862-9776 GCA_036733825.1 Rudaea sp. | reverse complement strand
TCCAGACGGCCAAATGCCGCACCGACTTGACAGCCGGTATACCGATGGGTTCCACTAGGCCCATGCACATCGCCATGACGACGACGATTACGACCATTACCACGAGATTCGTGGTGCGGTCCGTCGCGTGCGATTGAATTCCCCAAGCAACGGCTCCGCACCTCGACGAGGATGCGGATCGCCCCGCCTCCTCCGGTAGAATGCCCAAGCCCCACCGGAGGTTCCATGAGTACGCTCGCCAGCCCGCCCCACCCCGCCGCCGACGCTCCGCCGTCGTCACAACGCGTTAATACATTGACGAGCGTCGCGCACAAGTTCGGCGGCACCTCGATGGCCGACGCTGCGCGCATCCGCCACGTCGCCGACCTGATCCGTAAGCGCCCGGAAACCACCCAGGCCGTCGTCGTCTCGGCCATGTCGGGGGTCACCGACACCCTGCTCGCCCTTGTCAACACGGCCGCGGCCAACCAGCCCTGGCGCGAGAAATTCGACGCGCTGCGCCAGCGCCATCTCGACACCGCAGCCGAACTGTTCGGCGGGAAAGCCGCCACGGCGCAGGACTGGCTCAACGCGCGTTTCGATGAACTGGCCAAGGTGCTCGATGCGATCGCCGTGCTGCGCGGCGCCGGCCACGGCGTCGCCGAGGCGATCAGCGGCAACGGCGAGGTGTGGTCGTCGTGGCTGCTGCACGCGCTGCTGCGCTCGCTCGGCGAAGACTACGCCTGGTGCGACGCGCGCGAGGTGCTCGTCGTGCGCCACGAGGAACTCGGCGTCGCCGTCAACTGGGAGGCGACCGAAGCCAAGCTCGCGCCGTGGCGCGTGCGTCATCCGCAATCGCGTCTGATAGTCACCGGCTACGTCGCCCGCGACGAGGAAGGCCGCGACACCGTGCTCGGCCGCAACGGCAGCGACTATTCCGGCGCGATCTTCGCCGCGCTGTTCCATAGCCAGGAACTGCACATCTGGACCGACGTCGACGGCGTGCTCAGCGCCGATCCGCGCATCGAGCCCGAAGCGGTGACGTTGTCCGCGATGAGCTACAACGAAGCCTGCGAACTCGCCTATTTCGGCGCGAAAGTCATTCACCCGCAGACGATGGCGCCGGCGATCGCGCGCGGTCTGCCGATTCTGATCCGCAACACGTTCAAACCCGAGTTGCCCGGCACGCGCATCGACGCAGTCGGCGACGAGAACGGCCCGGTCAAGGGCCTGACGCTCGCGCACGGCCTCGCCCTGCTCAACGTCGAAGGCACGGGCATGATCGGCGTGCCCGGTACGGCCGAGCGCGTGTTTGCCGCATTGCGCGCCGCGCGCGTCTCCGTCGTGATGATTTCGCAGGGATCGAGCGAGCATTCGATCTGCTGTGTGGTCAAGCTCGCCGAATCCGACACCGCGCGTGCCGCGATCGAAGGCGCGTTCGCGCGCGAACTGCATGCGGGCCAGATCAACGGCGTGCAGGTGGCGCGCGACATCAGCGTCCTCGCCGTCGTCGGCGACCGCATGGCCGGCGTGCCTGGCGTCGCCGCGCGCCTGTTCGACGCATTCGCGCGCTCGCGCGTGAACATCCGCGCAATCGCCCAGGGTGCCTCCGAACGCAATATCTCGGTCGCGATCGCGAACGACCAGGCGACGCTCGCGCTGCGCGCCGCGCACGCCGCGTTCTGGCTGTCGCCGCAGACGATTTCGGTCGGCCTGATCGGCCCCGGCAAAGTCGGCGCCGCGCTGCTCGACCAGATCTCCGCCGCCGCACCGCGCCTGCGCAGCGAAGCCGGCCTCGACTTGCGTCTGCGCGCGATTCTCTCGACCAAATACCTGCTCGCGGACGAGCGCGATCTCGGCGCCAACTGGCGCGACCGCGACGCCGACTTCGTCAGCAACGACATCGACGGCTTCATGAAACATCTGATCGCGGCGCATCTGCCGCACAACGTCATTCTCGACTGCTCCGGCAGCAACGAGGTCGCGGCGAAATACGCACAGTGGCTCGCCGCGGGCATCCACGTGATCACGCCGAACAAGCAGGCCGGCGCCGGCCCGATCGAGCGCTACCGCGCGATCCGCGCCGCGGCGGCGCAAGGCGGCGGCCGCTTCCGCTACGAAGCGACCGTCGGCGCGGGCTTGCCCGTGGTGCAGACGCTGCGCGATCTGATCGACACCGGCGACGAGCTCACCGCGGTCGCCGGCATCTTCTCCGGCACGCTGGCCTGGCTGTTCAACCGCTACGACGGCGGCATCGCGTTCTCCGAATTGATCCGCGAAGCGCACAGGCTCGGCTACACCGAGCCCGATCCGCGCGATGATCTCTCCGGCATCGACGTCGCGCGCAAACTCGTCATCCTCGCGCGCGAGGCCGGGCGCGAGCTGTCGCTGGAAGACGTTTCCGTCGAGAACCTGGTACCCGAATCGCTGCTGAGCGCCGGACGCGACGACTTCATGTCGCGCCTCGCCGAACTCGACGCGCCCATCGCCGCGCGTTTCGCCGCAGCGAAAGCCAAGGACTGCGTGCTGCGCTACGTCGCCCAGCTCGGCAAGGACGGCAAAGCCAGCGTCGGCCTCGTCGAACTGCCGCGCTCGCACACCTTCGCCAACCTGCAGCTGACCGACAACGTCGTGCAGTTTTCGACCAAGCGCTACAACAGCAATCCGATGGTGATCCAGGGCCCCGGCGCGGGGCCCGACGTTACCGCCGCCGGCGTGTTCGCCGATCTGCTGCGCGTCGCCGCCTCGCTGGGCGCGCGCGTATGAGTCTCATATCGGCTGGACTCGACATGCAGTTTTCCATAGCCCTCTCTCCCAACAGCTTCATCGTTGGGGGAGAGGGTTGGGTGAGGGGGCGCTTCTCACCGTCGAGAGCCCCCCTCACCCAAACCCTCTCCCCCGAAAGAAACCTCGGGGGAGAGGGCTTCAAGCGGTG
>DAIMZS010000031.1:0-6762 GCA_036733825.1 Rudaea sp. | reverse complement strand
GGCATTCCGTTCGGCTCGGGCATGGGCGGTTCGGCCGCCTCCTGCGTTGCCGCGCTCGTCGCCGCGAATGCGCTGCTCGATTCGCCGCTCGACGCGGAGCAGCTCTATCCGTTCGCGCTCGCCGGCGAAGCCGTGGCCAGCGGCGGCCGCCACGGCGACAACGTCGGGCCGATGCTGCTCGGCGGCGTCGTTCTCGCCACCCTCGATCATCTGGTCAAGATTCCCGTGCCGGATGCCTGGCACAGCGTGCTCGTGCATCCCGATGCCGTGCTGGAAACGCGCCGCGCGCGCGAAGCGCTCAAAGGCGCCTACGCGATCGGCGACTTCGTCGCGCAGAGCGCCAACCTCGCCCTCGTTCTCGCCGGCTGCCAGCGCGGCGACGCGAATCTGGTGCGCGCGGGTTTGAGCGATGTGCTCGTCGAGCCGCGCCGCGCGCCGCTGATCGCCGGCTTCGCGCGCGTCAAGCAATCGGCGCTCGACCACGGAGCGATGGGCGCGAGCATTTCCGGCGCAGGCCCGTCCGTGTTCGCCTGGTTCGAATCGCGCGCCGAGGCCGAGGCCGCCGCACCGGCGATGCAGGCCGCATTCGCCGAGGCCGGCATCGCCAGCGAATCCTTCATTTCACCCGTCAATGGCCCGGCCGCACGAGTTCTCGCATGAAATACCTCAGTACCCGCGGGAACTCACCCGCGCTCGGACTTTCCGCCGCGCTCGCCGCCGGCCTTGCGCCCGACGGCGGGCTGTACGTGCCGCAATCGCTGCCGAAATTTTCGCCCAACGATTTCGACGGCTGCGACGACTTGCCCGGCATTGCCACGCGCCTGCTCGCGCCGTTCTTCGCCGACGATGCTCTCGCCGCCGAATTGCCCAAAATCTGCCGCCAAGCCTTCACGTTCACCGCGCCGCTGCATGCCCTCGCGACGCCGCACGATCATGTGCTCGAGCTGTTCCACGGCCCGACCGCGGCGTTCAAGGATTTCGGCGCGCGCTTCCTCGCCGCCTGCATGCAGCGCCTGCCGCGCGTTTCCGACAAACCGCTGACGATCGTCGTCGCCACCTCCGGCGACACGGGCGCCGCGGTCGGCGCCGCGTTCGCCGACTTGCCCGGCTTCAAGGTGGCAATCCTGTATCCCGACGGCCGCGTGTCGCCGCGCCAGGCGCACCAGCTGGGCTGCTTCGGCGGCAACGTGCGCGCGCTGCGCGTCGACGGCGCGTTCGACGACTGCCAGCGCATGGCCAAGCAGGCGCTCAGCGATACCGCGCTGCGCGCAGCCGCGCCGCTCAGCTCCGCCAACAGCATCAGCCTGGGCCGACTCTTGCCGCAGATGGCCTACTACGCCGACGCGTCGTTGCGGCATTTCCGCGCTGTCGGCGCACCGCTGAATTTCATCGTGCCGACCGGCAATCTCGGCAACGCCGTCGCCTGCGTGCTCGCGCGCGCGTGCGGGCTGCCGATCGGCCGCATCGCGCTGGCGACGAACGCCAATCGCGTGCTGCCCGATTTCTTCGCCGGCGGCGACTACGCCGCGCAGCCGAGCGTCGCGACGATCGCCAACGCCATGGACGTCGGCGCGCCGAGCAATTTCGAGCGCCTGACATGGCTGTATCCGGACGCCGCGGCCCTGCGCCGCGAATTCGTCTCGGTGTCGGTCGACGACGCGACGATCCGCGCAACGATCCTGGCGCGACATAGCCGCTACGGCGAGATCTTCTGCCCACACACCGCGACCGCCGTGTATCTGCTCGAACAACTGCGCGCCGAGGGCGTCGACGGCGATTGGGCCGTGGCGGCGACGGCCCATCCCGCCAAGTTCGACAGCATCGTCGAGCCGCTGATCGGCGCCGAGGTTCCGGCGTCGCCCAGCCTCGCCGCCCTGCTTGCGCGGCCGGCGCACGCCGATCCGCTCGCCAATGACTATGCCGCACTGCGGGCAGTGCTGGTCGAAGGCTGATCACCGCGGCCTCGGGTTCATCCTGCTCGGAGGCTTGGCGAAGGCCAAAGTACGCTGTATCATAGGCGGCTCGGCGCGGTTCCGTACCGCACCGGCCCGATTCCGGGGTGGTAGCTCAGCTGGGAGAGCGTCGCGTTCGCAATGCGAAGGTCGGGAGTTCGATCCTCCTCCACTCCACCAACACATAGCCAAAGGCCCGCTTCGCGGGCCTTTTCCTTTTATCTTTCCGCTTTCAACGCCGCGCGCAACAGCGCCGCAAACCCCTTCGGCTCGCTCCGACGCACGATCACCTTCGGCGTCCCATGCCAATCGGCGGCCCGCTGAATGGCCGTCGCGACATCCGCGAGCAACGCTTCGTCGGCTTCGACGTCGGGTTCCAGAAAAATCGTCTTGATCTCGAATTCGCCGCTCGCGCGATGCGCCTTGGCGTCGAGGCGGCCGATCAGACGTCCGCGATGCAGGATCGGCAGCACGAAATAGCCGTAGCGGCGCTTGGGACCGGGCACGTAGCATTCGATCGTGTAGTCGAAACCGAACATGGCGCTGGCCCGCTCGCGATGCCAGACGATGGGATCGAACGGCGACAATAACGTCGTATGTTTAGCCCGCAGACTTCCTCGCGCCGCGCGCGCGAGCAGCGGCGCGTGGTCGCGATGCACGTAAGCGGCATTTTCCCAGCCGCGCACGGCGACGCGGATCAGCTCGCCCGATTCGACGTGCGCATCCAGCGCGGCGTCCTTGAATTTCTTGTTGAGACGGAAATAGTCGTCGATCCAGCGCGCCTGGGTGATGCCGAGCGCACGCACCGCGCCGAGCAGAAATTCGCGGCGGATATCCGCTTCGCTCATCGGTACGTCAACGCTCGCGGACTTGGTCTTGGCCAGTACGCGCTCGGCGAGATCGTAGACACGCTGGAAATTCTCGCGCCGCGCGATCATCAGCCGGCCGAGCACGAAACCGGCTTCGAGCCAGCGCTTCTCGTTCGATCGGTTCCACCAGCCGCCGGCGCCTTTGACCTGGCGTTCGAAATCCGACGACTTCACCGCTCCATTGGCGCGGATGTGCTCGATCAGCGTCTCGACCTCCGCGCGATGCTCGCGCTGCATGCGCGCGGCATTTTTGTGCGCCCAATGGCCGGCGCGCAGCGGCGACGGATGCCGATGCAGGCCGAAGTCGGTCATCGGCGCAAAGCATGCTTCATGCGCCCAGCATTCGAAGATTTCCACGCGCGCGAGCAGTTCGTCCAGCCAACGCGTCTGGTAGTCGCCGAGCCGGGAAAACAGCACGAGATACGGGCTGCGCGCGACGACGTGGATAGTGTCGATCTGCAACAGGCGCATGCGCTCGATCGCGGCGAGCAGCGAAGCGCGCCTGGCGCGCCCGCGCGGCGGAACGAGCAAACCTTGCGCGGCCAAATGCAGGTTTCGTGCCTGCTGCAGGCTCAGCGTCAGCATGTTCCGGTTAACTCGCAGTCATGCTGAAGAGAACTCGGGTGGTACATTCCGGTCGAACGTTGGGCCCATTTCACTTGGAGGTACTCATGAAAGTCTTTTCACGTATCGCCATCCTTGCATCGGCTCTGCTCGCGGCCACCTCGGCGGCGTACGCGCAGGACACGGTCCGCCACTACATGAGCGCCGACGGCCGCGAACTCATCGTGCGCACGGGCATGCCGGCGCCGGACCGCTACGGGCCCAAGCCGAGCTTCGCCGAACTGGACCGCAACCACGACGGCTGGATTACGCGCGACGAGGCCGAGGCATTTCTGCCACTCGCCAACGACTTCGATTACCTGGCTCAGCCTACCGATCACATTTCCGCCGCCCAATACGCGCATTGGGATTATCGCTGATCCGATTTCGCCGGCACAAAAAACAAACCCCTTGCCTTCGCGCGAAGGCAAGGGGTTTTTTCTTGGGCGCTTCTGTCAGAAGCGCCTTGGATCAATGACGTGCGCCGCGGCTCATAGGCACCGTGGTGCGCGTGGAGAATCCACCGCGGGCACCCCAGCTGCCGCCGCCACGCCACGGGCCATGGTAGTTGTGATGACCGCCGTGGCCACCCCAATAGCCGCCGTAGAAACCGAGGCTGACCGCCGGCCAGCCGTAGCCGTACCAACCCGGCCCGTACCAATAAGGATCGTAGTAGCCGGCGCCGTAGTACGCCGGCGCGTAGTAGGTGGTGCTGTCGTCGTAATCGACGGCCGCATTGCCGCCGTAGGCTGGATCGCTATAGGCCACGCCGGTACGCGTGGGGTAATAGACGCATCCGCCCAGTCCGATGCTTCCCGCGACGAGCAGCGCGACTACACCGGTTTTGATTGCTGTGTTCATGGCATCAACTCCTGAGGGATACGTAAAAAATATACGCTTGCCGGGCTAAATCAAGGCTGAGCGGGACCTTCACAAATCTTCACTCAGCCGCCGGCAATCTTCTCCACCCAGGCGGCAAACGAATTCATGTATTTGCCGAGGAATTCGGCCGTGTCTGGCGCCACTTTGCCGTCGGCCTGCAGCAGCTTGTCGATTCCGCCGAGGTAGGCTTCCTGCTGCAGCAAAGGAACGTTGAGGAAGGCCATCGGTTGACGCAAATGGTGATTGGCGCCGAAGCCGCCGATGTTGCCCGGCGAGCAGCTGACGATCGCCGCCGGCTTGCCGTGCCACACGCTCTTGCCGTACGGACGCGAGCCGACGTCGAGCGCGTTCTTCAGTCCGCCCGGCACGGAGCGGTTGTATTCCGGCGTGACGAACAGGATGCCGTCCGCCGGCCGCACCTGATCGCGGAATTTCTGCCAGGCCGGCGGCGGCGTGTCGGTTTCGAGGTCCTGGTTGTACAGCGGCAGGTCGCCGATCTCGACGTGGAAAAACGTGAGCGACTTCGGCGCGAGTTCAATCAAATTGTGGGCGAGCTTGCGGCTGAACGACTCTTTGCGCAGGCTGCCGACGAGGACGGCGATATTCTTCTGGCTCATGATGGCTCCTTTCGATGGCGGAGGGTCAGAAATTGAAGCGCGGATGGCTGAGCTGTTCGAGGAAATAGCCGATCACGCGCGGCGCCGCCAATACAGTGAACAGCACGCCGTAGGCGGCGCCCCACAGATGCGCGCTGTGGTTGATGTTGTCGCTGCGCTGGCGATCCATATAAATCGAATAAGCCACGTAAGCGACCGCGTAAAGAATCGCAGGCACCGGCACGAACCATACCAGGATCGTCGCCCAGGGATTGATCAGGATAAACGCGAACAGCACCGCCGACACGCCGCCCGACGCGCCAAGACTGCGATACGCGGGATTGTCGCGATTGGCGATGTAGCTCGGCAGCATCGCGACGACGACCGCGCCGGCATAGAACAGGGCAAAACCGGCCGGACCGAGCAGACGCTCGTACAGCCCCTCCATGGCACGGCCGAAGAAATACAGCGTGATCATGTTGAACAGCAGATGCGCGCCGTCCGCGTGGATGAGCGCGTGGCTCAAAAAGCGATAGTACTGGCCGCGCTTGACCGCGGGCGGCCAGAAAATCAGCTTGTCGATCAACTCCCGGTTGTTGAAACCGAGAAAGGAAACGATGCAGGTGACGGCGATGAGGATGAGGGTGGTCATCGGTATCCTTGGCGATTTGGAATTTCCTGACGGACGCTGCGTTATGCTGCGCGCGCAAAGTCCAATGGTAGAGGAAAAACCGTGCTGACAATCCATTCGACGCATCCGCCGAAGGCAACGGTATGGAAGCCGGATACCGCCGCGCCTCCCGGCACGCCGGTGTGGCTGGACCTGCTCGATCCGAATGACGCCGAGCGCGCCCATGCGGAAAGCCTGCTCGGCGCGCGCCTGCCGCAACGAGATCAGATCAGCGCGATCGAATTGTCCAGCCGCTTGCGTTCGGACAACGAAATACTGCGCCTGAACATTCCCGCGTTCGTGCGCGCCGAATCGGGCCATGGCGCAATGACCCCGCTCGGCTTCGTGCTGACACCGAAACTGCTCGTCTCGGTGCGCTACGCCGAATCTTTCGCTTTCGCGCACATGAGCGAGATGGCACTGACGCCCGACGCACCGGCCGACAGCGTCGACACATTCATCGGCCTGATCGAGAGCATCGTCAACGTCGCCGCCGACCGCATGGAGGAAACCGCCGGCGAGCTGTCGAAACTGTCGCGCGCGGTGTTTTCGGACGAGCGCGGTCAACGCGGATTGCTGCGCGGCGCACTGTTCAAAGTCGGCGCGATGCAGCGCCAGATCGTGCAGCTGCGCTCCGCCACGCTGGGCGTATCGCGCGTGATCGCTTATTTGTGCGAGCTGGCGCCGGACTGGATCGAGCACAAGAGACTGGAGCGGTTCAAGACGATCCAGACCGACATCGGCTCGCTGAGCGAGTTCGATCAGCAATTGTCGGACCGCCTGCAGTTCCTGCTCGACGCCGTGCTCGGCTTCATCAACAACAACCAGAACGACATCATGAAGGTGCTGACGATCGTTTCGGTCGTGACCATCGGCCCGATGACGCTCGCCGGCATCTGGGGCATGAATTTCAAATCCATCGCCGAGTACGACTGGCCGCACGGCTACGCGATGGCGCTGACGGCGATGGCGATCAGCGTGATCGTGCCGCTGATCGTCTTCAAGTGGAAGAAGTGGTTTTAAGTCGGCGGAAATTCCGCTCTTGCTCTGCCTCGGCTCGTCATTCCAGCGCAAGCTGGAATCCAGCTTTTTTAACTCTTCATTCCGGCGGAAGCCGGAATCCAGTTTTTCGCTTGTCATTCCCGCATGCTCTTAGCGGGAATCCAGCGCCTTTGCTTTTGGCTTTCTTG
>DAIMZS010000030.1:14408-19267 GCA_036733825.1 Rudaea sp. | reverse complement strand
CGGTCGATCAGGATGAAGCCCGGCTCGGCGTAGTCGTACGTCGAGGTCATGATCATGTCCCACAAGTGCTTGGCGCGGATGTGGCCGTAGATCTTGCAGGCGACGAGGCCGTCTTCCTCACGCACGACGTAGTTGCGCGTCGTCGGCCAGTCGCGCCAGAGCACCTTGGCCGGGTCGGTGAGATCGATCTCGTCCTTCTCCTTGATGTTGACCGGGAACACGAGCGGCCAGTCGGCGTCGTTCTCGACTGCCTGCATGAAGCCGTCGGTGATCAAGAGCGACAGATTGAACTGGCGCAGGCGCCCGTCCTCACGCTTGGCGCGGATGAAATCCTTGACGTCGGGGTGGCCGATCTCGAACGTGCCCATCTGCGCGCCGCGGCGGCCGCCCGCGCTGGACACGGTGAAGCACATCTTGTCGTAGATATCCATGAACGACATCGGCCCGGACGTGTACGCGCCCGCGCCCGACACGTAGGCGCCGCGCGGGCGCAGTGTCGAAAACTCGTAGCCGATGCCGCAGCCGGCCTTCAGGGTCAGGCCCGCTTCATGGACCTTTTCCAGAATCCCGTCCATCGAGTCCTCGATCGTGCCCGAGACGGTGCAGTTGATCGTGGAGGTGGCCGGCTTGTGCTCGAGCGCGCCCGCGTTCGAGGTGACGCGGCCGGCCGGGATCGCACCGCGGCGCAGCGCCCAGAGGAAGCGCTCGTACCAGTACTTCTGCTTCTCCAGTGTCGCCTCGGGCTCGGCGAGGGCGCGCGCAACGCGCTGGTAGGTATGGTCGATGCTCGCGTCGACCGCCTCGCCCTGCTTCGACTTCAGGCGGTATTTCTTGTCCCAGATGTCGTAGGAAGCCGGTTGCAGCGGGATCGTCGCGTCGGTGCGATCCAAGGCTTCAACTCGTACGGTACTCATCGTGGTTTCTCTCCGGCTTGTTATGGTTGCGGCATCCTGCACGGCGGCGACGGGTCCAAAGCTATTGACCACACCACCGCGCTTTCATTGCCAGATTCGGGGGAAAACTTCCCCTATGGCGCCTTTCCGGTCTTCCCGGCTCGGGCACTCCTTGTTTTGGTTTTTTAAATTGTCGCGTCTGTTGCCCCGTCCAGCGCTTGGAGGCGCCGTCTTACATTTCTGTTACCGCCACCTCGAACCCAACTTCTTGGGGATACTTTGTCGCAAAGTACACAAGATGTTGTGGCTGCGAGGTGATTGCAACCGTACGCCTCCGAAATTTGCTTGTCAAAGGATTTTTTTAATATCGAAGAATCAATTACTTATAGCGCGCATTTATGACAGTGCATGAAATCGCGGTTTGGACCCCGAAGAAACCGCGCCAGAATGCGGTTTTCGCCAACTCCGTCGCATTGAAACGGGAACGCTCGGCCGGATTTACGGTCTGTCTGGCATTCGATTTTTCACCGAAAAGGGCGGCCAAGGACGGCCACTTTGGTCTTTTCGCGCTCAGGGATGAGCGCTAACACTCGAAGGATTCCATGCACCCTCTCGTTCGCACCGACCGCCGCGCCTCCACCACGCGTAAAACGATTGTCTCCTCGCTTGTTTCCATCCTGGCTCTCGTCGCGCTCGCGGGCAGTCCGGGCGTCCACGCCGCGCTGCCGGCGGCGGTCGACGGACAAGCCGTGCCCTCGCTCGCGCCGATGCTCGAGCGCGTCGTGCCCGCGGTGGTCAACATCAATTCGAAGACCCACGTGCGGGTGAACAACCCGTTCATGAACGATCCGTTCTTCCGCCAGTTCTTCGGCATGCAGAACATGCCGCGCGAACGCGTCGAACAATCGCTCGGCTCGGGCGTGATCATCGATGCCGGCAAGGGTTACGTGCTGACCAACAACCACGTGATCGACGGCGCCGACGATATTTCGGTGACGTTGCACGACGGCCGCACGCTCAAGGCGAAACTGATCGGCAACGACCCCGACACCGACGTTGCGGTGATCCAGATTCCCGCGGAGAAACTCACCGCGCTGCCGCTCGCCGATTCGAGCCAGCTGCGCGTCGGCGATTTCGTCGTCGCGCTCGGCAATCCGTTCGGCGTCGGCCAGACGGCGACCTCGGGCATCGTCTCCGGCCTCAACCGCAGCGGCCTGCGCGGCCTGGGCATCCAGAACTTCATCCAGACCGACGCCTCGATCAATCCCGGCAACTCGGGCGGCGCGCTGGTCAACCTCAAGGGCGAACTCGTCGGCATCAACTCGGCGATCTATTCGCCGTCGGGCGGCAACGTCGGCATCGGCTTTGCGATTCCGTCCAACCTCGCCAGCAACGTGATGGGCCAGATCATCGCCACCGGCAGCGTGCGCCACGGCTCGCTCGGCGCGCAGGTGCAGAGCGTGAACGCGGACATCGCGCGCATGCTCGGCATCAAGGACGATCAGCAGGGCGCCGTCGTCACCCAAGTGCGCGAGGGCTCGCCCGCCGCGAGCGCCGGCCTGCAGGCGGGCGACGTGATCGTCGCCGCGAACGGCCGTCCGGTGCAGAACGAGGGCGATCTGTACAACGCCGAGGGCCTCGCCGCCATTGGTTCAACGATCGAGTTGAAACTGCTGCGCGAAGGCAAGCCGGTGACGGTGAGCGCGCGCATCGAAGCCGAGCACGTGGCCTCGAGCGAAGGCGCCAAGCTCGATGCGCGCCTGGCCGGCGCCACGCTCGCCGACGTGAACGACCGTGCGCGCGCCGAAGGCAAGAGCGGCGTCAGCGTGGTCAGCGTCGCACCGGGCAGCCGCGCGGCGCAGGCGGGCTTGAAGGCCGGCGACATCGTCTTCGGCGTCGGCCGGCTGCGCGTCAACACACTCGCGGATTTGACCCAGACGATGAAGCGCGGCCTGCGTCAGGTTCAGCTGGTCGTCGCACGCGGCGGTGATACGTTCGTCGTGACGCTGCAGTAATGTTCCGTTGGCAAAAGTTGGGCGATAATCCGCGCTTGATTCTGAACATGCGGACCCTCGCTCAGTGAAAAACGCTCGAAAATATACTTTTACCCTTCTTGCCTGTTCGTTCGCGCTCGCCTGCGGCGCGGCGTCGGCTCAGACCACTGCGAAGGCCGCGCCGGCCAAGTCGGCGGCGAAGAAGGCCGCCCCGGCCGCAGTCAAAGCCAAGCTGCCGCCGGGCATCGTCTGGCGCGGTGATCGCGCCACCGAGCGCGCGTTCGTCGCCGACCTTGCCAAGCAGTACGAGCTGTCCAAGCTCGGCAAGGTGACGATGCAGCCGTTCAGCACGATCTCCGGCATCGACGCGGTCAACTCCGGCGCCGCCGACGTGGCCGGCAGCGCACGGCCGGCCATGCCGGGCCGCGCGGAAGAAGCGAACCTCACGTTCTACCCGATCGCCTGGGAAGCGATGGTGCCGATCACCTCGCCGAAGAATCCCGCCGACAACGTCACGCTGAAACAGCTCTACGACATCTACGGCGGCCAGCTGAAGACCTGGAAGGATCTCGGCGGCCCGGACGAGCCGATCAATCTTTACGCCATCGCCGCGCCGCTCGACGGTGTTGACTACGTGCTGCGCAAGTACATCTACAACAAGGGCGACCAAGCCGTTTGGGCGCAGCGCCAGTACATGAACACCGCGAAGCTCGAAGAGGGCGTGACGATCGATCCGCACGGCTTGGGCTTCACGACGCTCTCGTCGGTCTATGACAACAAGGCGATCAAGATTCTCAAGGTCGAAGGCGTGGCGGCCAACACCGCCACGATCAAGGACGGCAGCTATCCGCTCTACGCGCCGCTCTATCTGGCCGTGCGCAAGGACAGCAAGAATTTCGAGGCGACCGAGAAGTTCATCAAGTACGCGAGCTCCGACGCCGGCAAGGCGATCATCCGCAAGCATCAGCTGGTGCCGGTCGACGACGCGCCCGCGCTGACGAGCGAGCTGGAGAAGAACTCGGTCTGGGTCGCCGAGCGCGCCCAGGGCAGAGGCGAACCGCGCCCAATTTCGGCGCCGCTCGCGACCGCCGACTATCTCATCCGCACCCAGCCGAACTCGGTCGAGGCGCAGCAGGCCAAGCAGCGCGCGGCCGAAATCACTGCGCAAAAGAAGGCGGCGAAGGCCACCGACAAACCGTAGGCCGGCCGATGGATACGCTGCGCATCCGCGCGATCACGTTCGATCTCGACGACACGCTATGGCCGATCGAGCCGGTCATGGTGCGCGCGGAACGGGAGCTTGACGCTTGGCTGCGCACGCATTGTCCGCGCACGGCCGACGCGTACCCGGTCGAGGCGATGCGCGCGCTGCGCAGCCGCGTCGCCGACGAGAACCCGCACCTCGCTCACGACTTCAGCGCGCAACGGCGCTTGTCGCTGCGCGCGGCGCTGCTGCCGCACGGCTACTGCGACGACCACGTCGACGGCGCGTTCGCCGCGTTCTACGCCGAACGCAATCGCGTGGAATGCTACGCCGACGCCCTGCCCACGCTGGAGCGGCTCGGCGCGCGCTATCCGCTCGCCGTGATCACCAACGGCAATGCCGATCTCGCCACGATCGGGCTCGCAGCGCACTTCCGCTTCGCGCTGCATGCGAGCGCGTTCGGCATGCCCAAGCCCGCCGCGGACATCTTCCACGCCGCCTGCGAAAAGTTCGGGCTGGCGCCGGAGGAAGTGCTGCACGTCGGCGACGATCCCGAACTCGACGTGATCGGCGCGAGCCGTGCCGGCCTGAGCAGCGTGTGGCTGCACCGCGGCTCGCTGAGCTGGCACGATGCGTCGGGACAATCGGAAATTTATCCGGATCTGATCGTGCGCGACTTGGCCGAACTCGCCGACCTGCTCGACGGTGTGCTAACCGAAGCGGCGCTCCCGACGGAAAGCCACGGCAGCCGCTGAAGTCGCTTCTTTT
>DAIMZS010000030.1:10677-14308 GCA_036733825.1 Rudaea sp. | reverse complement strand
GACGGCCTTTAGTTGCTGTAAAGGCGGCGCGTTTGGCTGCGGGCCCGCTACTTCTTCTTGCCCGCAGCGGACGGCGCAAGCTGATCGAGCATGAACGCATAGGCCTCCGCCGTCTCGCGCCAATGCGTATAACGGCCGCTCTTGCCGCCGTGGCCGGCTTCCATATTGATCTTGAACAGCAACGGGTTCTTGTCGGTCTTCATCGCGCGCAGTTTCGCCACCCATTTGCTTGGCTCGTAGTACTGCACCTGCGAATCGTTGAGGCCGGTGCTGACGAACATCGCCGGATACGCCTGCGCCTTGACGTTGTCGTACGGCGAATAGGCGAGCATGGTTTCGTAGAACTTCGTGTCCTGCGGATTGCCCCATTCGTCGAATTCGTTCGTGGTCAGCGGGATCGACTCGTCGAGCATCGTCGTCACCACGTCGACGAACGGCACCTGGGTGAAGATGCCGCGGTAGTCCTGCGGCGCCATGTTCGCGATCGCGCCCATGAGCAGGCCGCCCGCGCTGCGGCCGAAGGCGAACACCTTGTCCTTGGCCGCGACTTTCTGCGCGACGAGATATTCGGTCGCGTCGATGAAGTCGGTGAATGTGTGCACTTTTTTCAGCAGCTTGCCGTCCTCGTACCAGCCGCGGCCGAGCTCGCCGCCGCCGCGCACGTGCGCGATCGCGACGACGAAACCACGGTCGAGCAGCGAGACATAGGCGGGGCTGAACCGCGGATCGTTCGGCGCACCGTAGGAGCCGTAGCCGATCTGCAGCATCGGCGCGGTGCCGTCGCGTTTGACGTCCTTGCGATAGGCGAGCGAGACCGGCACCTTGACGCCGTCGCGCGCGATCGCCCAGACCCGATCGGCGGCGTAGTTCGCGCCGTCGAAGCCGACCACCGGCTCGCGCTTGCGCAGCTCGCGCTTGCCGGTGCGCATGTCGAGATCGTAGATCGTGTTCGGCGTCACGAGCGAGGTGAGGTTGTAGCGCAGTACGTCGGTGTCCTGCTCGCGGTTGTCGCCGATCGTCGCGGTGTAGTCGGCTTCGTCGACGTCGACATAGCGCGCCGCGCCGTCGCGCCAGGGCTTGATGTGCACGCGCGCGAGGCCTTCGCTGTGCTCGCCGACGACGAGATAGTTGCGGAACAGCGCAATCTGGTCGATCGTCGCGTCGTTGCGCGCCGCGACGATTTCGCGCCAGCGCTTCTTGTCGCCGGCCTGGGCGTCGTCGACCTGCATCACGCGGAAATTCTTCGCCTGCCAGTTGGTGCGGATCACCCAGCGCCGGTCGATGTGCTCGGCGTCGTACTTGAAGTCGTGCTCGCGCGGCGCGAGCACCTTGAAGCGCGCTTTCGGCTGGCTCGCCGGGATGAAGCGGATCTCGCTCGACAGCGTCGATTGCGAATCGATCGCGATGAACTTGTCGTCGCCGGTGCGCGAGACGTCCATGTAATAACTGTGATCGCGCTCCTCGTATACGACCGGGTCTTTCTTCGGATCGGTGCCGAGCGTGTGCTTCTTCACGCGCACCGTGAGCAGGGTGACCGGATCGTTTTCGACGTAGAACAGCGTACGGTTGTCGTCGGCCCAGGCCATCGACCCGGGCGTGTTCTTCAGCTCGTCGGGCAGCACCTTGCCTTTGGCGACATCCTTGAAGCGGATCGTGAATTGCTGGCGTCCGGCCGTGTCTTCGGCATAGGCGACGAGTTGTTCGTTCGGGCTGACCTCGTACGAACCGATCGCATAGAACTCGTGCCCCTTCGCCAGCGCGGGGCCGTCGAGCAGCACTTGTTCGCGCGCTTCCGAATTGCCGCAGCGGCGCAGGTACAGCGGATATTCCGCGCCCGCGGCGAAGCGCGTCTGGTACCAGCAATGCCGGTATTTCACCGGCACGCTGTCGTCGTCCGGCGCCAGGCGCGCGGTGATTTCCTTGTACAGCGTTTCCTGCAGCGCCTGCGTGTGCTGGGTCATCTGCTCGTAATAGGCGTTTTCCGCCTTGAGGTAGTTGAGCACCTCGGGCTTGCTGCGCGTGTCGTCGCGCAGCCAATAGTAGTTGTCGATGCGCGTGCCGCTCGGCGCGGACACCGGATACGGATGCACCGCCGCGACCGGCGGCTGCGGCACGGGCGTCGCCGCTTCGCGCGGCGGCGTCGCGCAACCCGCGAGAACGAGGCCCAGCGCCGCTGCGGCCGAAATACGAATCCTGAAAAACGCACTCGCCGACATATCCGCCCCGCCGTTTCGATGTGAAGCGCGATGGTAGACACAGCCGCCACGCGAAACAATCACGTCATCGCGCGCTAACGCAATCCAAACATCGAATCGATAGAATTGCCCGTTTTAAACTCCGGGGTAGTCCATGTCGTCTTCGTCGCCGCGGCAGAGCATGCAGCCGCTGCCGTTCCTGATCTTCTCCTCGCGCTGGCTGCAGCTGCCGCTGTATCTGGGCCTGATCGTCGCCCAGGGCGTTTATGTCGTGCTCTTCGTCAAGGAGCTGTGGCATCTGATCACCGGTGCGACGAATTTCGGCGAACAGGAGATCATGCTGATCGTGCTCGGCCTGATCGACGTGGTGATGATCTCGAACCTGCTCGTCATGGTGATCGTCGGCGGCTACGAAACCTTCGTCTCGCGCCTGCGCCTGGAACATCATCCGGACCAGCCCGAGTGGCTCAGCCACGTCAACGCCTCGGTGCTCAAGGTGAAGCTGGCGATGGCGATCATCGGCATTTCCTCGATCCACCTGCTCAAGACCTTCATCGCCGCCGGCGCGCTGACCGGCCTGCCGATGTGCACGCCCGACCAGCTCGCCGCGTTCAAGGACGCGTCGGTATCGACGCCCCAATGCAGCACGCTGACCCCCGCCGGCGTGATGTGGCAGACGATCATCCACTGCGTCTTCATTCTGTCGGCGATCGGCATCGCGTTCACCGATCGCCTCATGAACGGCGTGATCGCCCGCAAAAACGTGCCGGCGCATTGACGGCGGGCGGGCCCCGCCCCGCTACGGTTTTTGTTCCAGCGCCTTCTCGTACCGCCAGGCATCGGCACCGTCTTCGTAGAAGCCGGGCTTCTCGCCGAAACGATGGAAACCAAGGCGTTCGTACAGCGCAATGGCAGCGGCGTTGTCCTTGCGCACCTCCAGGCGCAGGCGCGTGCAACCGCGCGCGCGCGCCGCGGTTTCGACCGCCGCCAGCAGCGCCTTGGCCACGCCGCGGCCGCGCGCGGTTTCGGCGACGGCGATCGAATACAGCCGAGCGATGTCGCTGCCCGCGCGGTAGAAGACGACGGCCTTACCGAGCAGGCCGCTGCCATCGACTGCCGCGAGCACCGTGGCGGTCGCACTGCGCAGATGTTGCCGATATTGCCGCGGCGACAGATGGTCGGTCGTGAATGCGGCGCGCTCGAGCGCGAGCAAGGCCGGAAGATCGGCATCGCCAGCGGGGCGGATGGAAAAGCCGGGGGGCGCAGAGGACATGTCCGCAGCCTAAGTCACTCTCGCGGACCGAGGCAACGGCCGACATCGATGAATTTGGCGTAAATCTCCGCGGCAGCCCCTGACTTTTTCCTTATGGAAGCGCGCCGAGACTGTGTCAAACTGCGCGCCTTCCTGCTACGGCGCGTCCCGCCATGTCCGAGCC
>DAIMZS010000030.1:0-10577 GCA_036733825.1 Rudaea sp. | reverse complement strand
TTTCCGTGCCCGATCCTGCGCCTGGAGTTCGAGCGCGAGAAGGTCTGGCAGATCGCGGCGATCAAGCCGGCCGGCCTGCACACGCTGACCGACCAGCAGGAAGATTCGTTCGCCGCCGCGCTCGACAAGTTCTCGAAAAAACTCTGGCGCAAGCCGCGCGCGCGCAAGGCCTACCGCTACGACATCGCGATGCTGGCCGATCCGAACGAGGCGATGCCGCCGTCGAACAAACGTGCGCTGAAATCGTTCGTCGAAGCCGGCAAGGAAATCGGCATCGACGTCGAGCTGATCGGCAAGAACGACTACACGCGCCTGGCCGAATACGACGGACTGTTCATCCGCGAGACGACCGCGCTCGACAACCACACCTACCGCTTCGCCAACAAGGCGGAAAAGGAAGGCATGGTGGTGATCGACGATCCGAGCTCGATCCTGAAGTGCACGAACAAGATTTACCTGCACGACCTGCTCAAATCGCGCAAGCTGGCGACGCCGAAAACGGAGATCCTCTACCGCGACGATGCGAAAAAGCTTGCGGAGCTGCCCGACCTACTCGGCTTCCCGATCGTGTTGAAGATTCCGGACGGTTCGTTCTCGCGCGGCATTCACAAGGTGGAAACGCCCGAGCAACTCAAGGCCGCGGCCGACGATCTGTTCCAGCACACCGCCCTCGTGCTCGCGCAGGAATTCATGTTCACCGAATTCGACTGGCGCATCGGCGTGCTCGACGGCCAGGCACTCTATGCTTGCCAGTACTTCATGTCGCGCGGGCATTGGCAGATTTACAACCATGGCGCGAACGCGCCGCAGAAATCCGGCGGCTTCAAGACGCTGCCGGTGCGCGATGCGCCGAGCGAGGTGGTCAAACTTGCGCTCAAAGCCACCGCCTCGATCGGCGACGGTCTCTACGGCGTCGATCTGAAGCAGAACGGCGATCGCGTCGTCGTCATCGAAATCAACGACAACCCGTCGATCGACGCGGGCGTCGAGGACGACTATCTCGGTGAGGATTTGTACCGGCGCATCATGGAAGAGTTCCTGCGCCGGCTCGAACGCAAGCGGCTCGGCATCGTCGACTGACCGGCCAAAAAATGGGCCGTCCGTGGCCCTACCAACTAGCGAAACAAAAACGCGGCGAGCAGTGCGCCATGGGGTTCGCTGATCCGGCGCGACGGCGCCCGCTTGCGCAGACGGCGCGCGCGACGCGGCGCCGGCCGCGCGCGATGACGGCGCAAATGGCCCAGCACCTTGCCCGATGCGGCGAACAGCGTGCGCCAGCGCAGAATCGCCAGTTGCGCGGCCGGCACGATCACGAGCCAGAGCGGCAGCCAGCCCAGCCATTCGCTGCTCCCGCGCGCCGCGGGCAGGCACAACATCGCCAGGCCGCCGAGCACGAGCCAGACCTGCGCGATGCGCACGGCGATGGCCGGTTCTTTCGCGCCGAAGGACGGCACCACACTTGAATACAGAAGGGTCGCACGCATGATCTACTCCATTCGCTCTTCGCCTCGTTGCGAGTGAGCATGCGGCGCGGCGATCTCAGGGACTGAGACCTCGCGAATCGTCCTCGCATCGGCGCAACCGGTGCTTATAATGCAAACGAAACCCGAGGGTCGGCGATGGAAGGCTCACACTTCCTGCAATACATGGTGATGTTTCTTGCCGCCGCGGTGATCGCGGTGGCTCTGTCCAAGCGCGCGGGCCTGGGCGCGGTGCTCGGCTACCTCGGCGCCGGCGCGTTGATCGGGCCGAGCTTTCTCAATCTCGCGCCGGAAATGAGCCAGGCCAACGAGCTGTCCGAGCTCGGCGTGATCCTGCTGTTGTTCGTCATCGGCCTCGAATTGTCGCCGGCGCGTCTGTGGCTGATGCGTCGCGCCGTGTTCGGCGCCGGTCTGATCCAGGTCGCGCTGTCGGCGCTGATCCTCGCCGGCATCGCGATCGCGGTCGGCGTGGCGACATCGGGCGCGATCATCATCGGCCTCGCGCTCGCCCTGTCGTCGACGGCGATCGGACTGCAGATTCTCGCCGAGCGCAAGGAAATCGGCGAACCGCACGGCCGCCTCGCGTTCGCGATCCTGTTGTTTCAGGACTTGGCCGCGATTCCGATCCTCGCCCTCGTGCCGCTGCTCGGCATGCACGGCACGGGCGCGGCGGGCGGCAGTGTCTGGCTGGCCGCCGCCAAAGCGATCGGCATCATCGCCGTCGTGGTCGTCGGCGGCCGTTATCTCTTGCGTCCGATCTTCCGTGCGGTGGCGGCGACGCAGATTCCCGAAGTGTTCACCGCGATGGCGCTGCTCGTGGTGTTCGGCGCGGCCTGGCTGATGGAGCTGGCCGGCATGCAGATGTCGCTCGGCGCTTTCCTCGCCGGCGTGCTGCTTGCCGATTCGGAATTCCGCCACGAGATCGAAGCACAGATCGAGCCGTTCAAGGGCATTCTGCTCGGGCTGTTCTTCGTCGGCGTCGGTGTTTCGCTCAATTTGCAACTCGTCAAGCAGGAGCCCGTGGCGATCGGCGTGATCGTGCTTTGCATACTCGCGGTCAAGGCCGCAGTGCTGCTCGCCATCGGCAAACTGTCGGGCAAACTCGATTTCAACGAATCCGCACGGCTCGCGCTCGTGCTCGCCGGCGGCGGCGAATTCGCCTTCGTCGTGCTCAATCTCGCGCGTGACCACGATTTGCTCGAAGGCCCGCAGCACAGCCTGCTCGCCGTGGCGATCACACTGTCGATGGCGCTCACGCCGCTGCTCGTGGTCGGCGGCGGCAAGTGGCTCGCGGAACAGAGGAAAAAACCGCAGCGTGAATTCGACGTCATTCCCGATGAACATCCGCGCGTGATCATCGCCGGCTACGGCCGCGTCGGCCAGATCGTCGCGCGCGTGCTGCGCGCGCAGAAGATTCCGTTCACCGCGCTGGAAAGTTCAGTCGAGCAGGTCGAGCTCGTGCGCCGCTTCAACCAGAACATCTACTTCGGCGATTCGAGCCGGCCGGAATTGCTGCGCGCGGCCGGCATCGAGAAGGCCGAAATCTTCGTGCTGACCACCGATGATCCGGAACTCAATATCCGCACCGCGCGCATCGTGAAGCGCCTATATCCGCACATCAAGATCATCGCGCGCGCACGCAACCGCCAGCACGTGTGGCGACTGATGGACCTGAGCATCGACGGCATCGTGCGCGACACGTTTTATTCGAGCCTGATCATGGCCAAGGGCGTGCTCGTCGACCTCGGCGTCGCGCCGGAGATCGCGAAGGCGCGCATCGACATCTTCCGCAAGCGCGACGAGCAACTGCTGCGCGACCAGCATCTCGTCTACGACGACGATGCGGCGCTGCTGCAAACGTCCAAAGAAGCGCTGGCCGACCTTGACCGCCTGTTCGAGGCCGACGAGCGTCCGATTCAGATCGAAAACACCGAGGACGACGAAGACAAGGCGATGATTCCGGGCACGCCGTGAGGCTAGGCCGTCGCTGAATGAACGTCGTGGCAACGTATGACTGTGCCGTTCGGCACTCCCGCGCGGACTTGCGCCGGCGTAGAGTGATCCCCACGTAGGCCGTGTCCCACGGCTGTCGCGAGGTCGACGATGCTGACTTTCATCCTTTGGCTGCTGCTGTTCGTGTTCTGCTGGCCGATCGCGCTGCTCGCCTTGATCCTCTACCCGATCTTCTGGTTGCTGCTGCTGCCGTTCCGGCTCGTCGGCATCGCCGTCGAAGGTGTGTTCGAATTCCTGCGCGCGCTGCTGCTTCTGCCCGCGCGCGTGCTCGGCGGGCGGCCGGCGACGCGCTGAGGTCGCAGTCGCGACTCAAGCCTTCTTCTTGCGGCCGCGGCGCGGTTTGACGGCGTATTCCGCAGGAGTTTCCTGCACGCCGAGCGTGCGGCTGCGGATATGCGCCCGCAGCCAGTTAGCGAATGCCTGTTCCTTGAGCTTGCCTTCGGCAAGCGCCAACATCGTCAGATAACGATCTTCTGGCGTGGCATCGAACGCGTAGTCGTTGAGCGCGAGAAACGTCAGGTACGCGACAAATGCCGTGCGCTTGTTGCCGTCGATGAAAGGATGATTACGCGCGATGCCGAAAGCCAGGCTTGCCGCGAGGTCGGCCAGGTCCGGTTCGGGATCGCCGTAGGCGAACAACTGTTCGGGCCGAGCGAGCGCCGATTCGAGCAGACGTTCGTCGCGCAGGCCCGAACTGCCGCCGTGTTCGGCCAGTTGCCGATCGTGAATCGCGAGCACCAACGTCTTGTCGATCCATTCCATCGTCAGCTGTCGGCAAGCTTGCGCAACACGTCGCGGTTCTCGCGCATGATGCGCTCAGCCACCGCCATCTGTTTCTCGAACACCGGGTCGTAAGCCATCAGCTTGATGCCGTCCGGCGTCTCGGTGACGAACAATTCGTCGCCCTTTTCCAGGCGCAGGCGCGCGAGCAGTTCCTTCGGCAGCACGATGCCGGCCGAATTGCCTACGGTGGTGATCTTGAGCTTCATGTTCATGGCGAGTCTCCTTGAGCTGGCCGTGATTATAACAATAGTATTAACTCGCCGCCAGCACGTCTCAGCCAAAAAACCAGTAACAAACCAGAATCGAAGCAACGATGCCGGCCAGATCGGCAACGACTGCGCAGCCCACCGCATGCCGTGCGCGCTGGATGCCGACCGAGCCGAAATAGACCGCGAGTACGTAGAACGTCGTCTCCGTGCTGCCCTGCACGGTCGCGGCGACGAGCGCGGGAAAGCTGTCGACACCGTGGGTCTTCATCGTGTCGATCAGGAGCGCACGCGCGGCGCTGCCGGAGAATGGCTTGGCCAGCGCGGTCGGCAGCGCGTCGACGAAACGTGTATCGAAGCCCACGCCCTGCACGGCGAGGCGAATGCCTTCGAGCAGAAAATCCATTGCACCCGAGGCGCGCAGTACGCCGATCGCACAGAGCATCGCGACGAGATACGGCAACACCTCTTTCGCCACGTCGAAACCCTGCTTGGCGCCGTCGATGAAGCTTTCGTACACCGGCACCTTTTTCACCGCGCCCGCGATCAAAAAGCCGAGGATGATCGCGAACATCGCCAGATTGCCGGCCAGCGAGGAGAACGCAGTCAGCGCCGCCGGCGCCAGCGAAACGAGCACGGTGATGAAAACCGCCATCAGCACGGCGAAGCTGCCGAGATACGCGAGCACGACGCGATCGAACAGTTTCAGCTTCTGCACGAAAGCGACGGCAAGCAACCCCGTTACCGCCGACGCACAAGTCGCCAGCAGGATCGGCAGAAACACGAGCGTCGGATCGTGCGCACCCTGCTGCGCGCGGTACATGAAAATCGTCACCGGCAGCAGCACGAGCGAGGACGAGTGCAGCACCAGAAACAGAATCTGCGCATTGCTCGCCGTGGCGGGCGTCGGATTGAGCGCCTGCAGTTCGCGCATCGCGCGCAGGCCCATCGGTGTCGCCGCGTTGTCAAGGCCGAGCATGTTCGCGGCGAAGTTGAGCGTGATCAGGCCGATCGCCGGATGCCCGCGCGGCACCTCGGGCATCAACCGCGCGAACAACGGCCCGAGCGCGCGCGCAAGCAGATCGATCAAGCCGGCCTGTTCGGCGATGCGCAGAAAACCCAGCCACAAGGTCAGCGTGCCGAATAGCAGGATCACGACTTCGACCGACAGCCGCGCCATGTCGAACAGCGCCGCGATCATCGCGGCGAATACGGCGGCGTCGCCGCCGAGCGCCCAGCGCGCGAGCGCGGCTACCGCGGCGGCGAGAAAGAATCCGAGCCAGAGTTTGTTGAGCATCGCGCAAGCATAGCGCGTCGCACACAGCTCAATTCGCCGGCGCTTCTTCGCTCCACTCGAAGCGATAGCCGAGGCCGTAGATCGAAGCGATCGGATCGACGCCGACGTCGGCGAGCTTGCGCCGCAGATTCTTGACGTGGCTGTCGACAGTGCGGTCGCTGACCACGCGATGGTCGCTGTACAACGCATCCATCAACTGCTGGCGCGAATAAACCCGGCCCGGCTGCGTGGCGAGCTTGCGCAGCAGACGGAATTCGACCGGCGTCAGCGCGAGCGCATGACCGCGGATGCGCGCTTCGAAACGCTCCTCGTCGAGATCGATCGGCGGCGGCGTCACATCGACCCCTGCCGTCACACGCCGCAGCACGGCCTTGACCCGGGCGACGACCTCGCGCGGACTGAACGGCTTGCAGATATAGTCGTCGGCGCCGAGTTCGAGGCCGAGCAGCCGGTCGATTTCCTCCACGCGCGCGGTGAGCATCAGGATCGGCACGTCGGCGACGCGTTTGTCCGGCAGCGCGCGCAGCGTGCGGCAGATCGTCAGGCCGTCGATGCCCGGCAGCATCAGGTCGAGTACGACGGCGTCGGGCTGGTGTTCGCGAATCCAGTCGATCGCGCCTTCGCCCGTGTCGCGCAGGCTGACCTGGAACGCAGAAGCCGCCAGATAGTCGCGCAGCAACGCGGCGATTTTCGGCTCGTCCTCGACGACGAGCACGTGCTTGACCGGTTCGAATCTCGTCACGTCATTGGCGAGCGTCGTCATGCCAGGGTCTCCGTGCCATAAGGCAGGTCCACAAGAATACGCAGGCCGCCGAGCGGCGAGGCTTCGGCGGAAATCGTCCCGCCGTGCGCCTCGACGATCGCACGGCAGATCGCCAAGCCCAGCCCCGCGCCGCCGCTCGCGCGCCCGCGCGCCGCGTCGACACGATACAGCCGTTCGAACAGCATGGGCAGCGATTCCGCCGGTACGCCGGGGGGAGTATCGTCGAGAATCAGCCGTACCGCGTCCTTCATCCGCGCAAGTTCAATGCGGATGCGCCCCGGTGCATCGGTGTAGCGCCGCGCGTTGGCGATCAGGTTGTCGAGCAGCTGGCCGAGCCGGCGTCCGTCGCCGCGCACCGGCAGCGCGTCGCCCGGCAAACTCAGTTCCAACGCCAGGTTTGCATCGGCGCAGGCGCGCTTCTGCAACTGCGCGGCGTCGCGCACGACCTCGACGAGATCGAGCGTTTCGAAACGGTATTCGAGCGCGCCCGCGTCGGCCAGCGCGAGTTGATAGAGATCCTCGATCAGCCCGGAAAGACGATCGCCTTCGGCCGCGAGCGAATCGAACGCCGCCGGCGTCGGCGCGCGCACGCCGTCCTGCAGCGCCGAAATCTCGCCGCGCAGCACGGACAGCGGCGTGCGCAATTCGTGAGCTATGTCCGCACCCCAGCGCCGGCGCGCCTCGCGGTGCGCTTCGAGCGTTTGCGCCAGGCGATTGAAATCGCGCGCGAGCGCGCCGAGTTCGGCGCTGCCGGTCGGCGCGATGCGCTGGGCGTAGTCGCCCGCGGTCAATGCATGCACGCCGGCGGTCAGCGCGCGCACCGGCGCGAGCAGCCAACGTGCGATGGCGAAGGCGAAGCCGAGCGCGACGAGCAGGGCGACCGCGGCCGCCACGATCGCGGCGTGACGCTGCGCGAGGGTGAAGGCGAGATCCGGTCCGCCGAACGCGCGCAGCGCAATCTTGCGCGCGAGCAGGTTGCCGACCACCTTCTTTCCGGCCGGCTGCACGGGCACGCGCAGCACATCGTCGCTGTCGAGCAGGCGCGGATCGCCGATGACCGGCGTGCCGGCGGCGTCGACGAGCAGCAGGCGATTCGCCAGCCCCCCGCGCAGCGGCGCGTCGCCGTGCAAGGGCCGCTCGGCGCCGGACGGGTCCGGCGGCTCCCCGGGCGGCGGCTCGCCATCGCCCGGCGGCGGAGGCGGCGGAATCTCCGCCGCGCCGCCGCGGCGCGTGCGAAACGGATCGACGAGCACGTCGAACGCACGTGCGTCGTGGCGCAGAAAATCCCAGGAACCGTGCTCGGCGTAGGCATCGGCCAGGCGTTCGCCCGCGGTTTGCAGCTTCTGCTGCGCAACCTCGTTGAGATAGGTCGAGAATCCCGTGCGGAAATTACGCTGCTGCCAGACGACGAAGCCGGCAATGATCGCTACGCTCAGCACGGCGAAGGCGAGGAACAGGCGATGCCAGAGACGCAGACGCATCAGATCGAAAGAATGTGAAAATGGCGTTCACGATAGCGCGAGCCCAGCGCACACGAAATAGCGGCCCTGGCGTTTTCACCGTTTCTCCACACTTGTCGGGACCGCTGAGCCTGCGCGCTACCGTTCGGAATGGCCCGAATCGTAGTAATCCCGCCGGCCGAACAAGTCCGGTTTGATCAGATCGATGAACGCGCGCGACTGCTCGGACAAATACTTGCCCTTGCGCATGACCACGCCGTAGCTGCGCTGCGGAAAATACCGCCGCATGTTGCGCACGACCAAGCGCTCATGGTCGCCCGGTGCGATGCAGATGCCGGTGACGATCGAGATGCCCTGGCCCATGCCGACGTATTGTTTGATCACTTCCCAGCCGCCGACTTCGATCGCGACGTGGTACGGCACTTTGCGCTGCTGGAATACGAGATCGACCATGCGATAGGTCGTCAGGCGCTGCGGCGGCAGGATCAATCCGTACGGAGAAATATCCTCGAGCGTGATCTCGGCTTTGTCGGCAAGCGCATGGCCGTGCGGCAGGATCAGCATCGGATCGAACCAGCGCACCGGCTCGTATTCGAGATCGTGCGGCACGTCGAGCATGGAGCCGACCGCGAAATCCACCTTGTCCGAACGCAGCAGAGCCAGACCGTCGATGCCGGTGACGTTGGCCAGCTCCAGCCGCACGTCGGGAAATTTCTCCCGATACGCGCGCACCCACTCGGGCAGCAGGTACTGGATCGTCGAATTGCCGCAGGCGATATGGATTTCGCGCGCCGGTTCGCCCGTGCGCCGATGGCGAAACTGGTGATCGAGATTTTCCATGCCCTCCACGAGCGGCCGCGCGAGGTCGTAGAGCAGCTGGCCGTCCGCGGTCAGCGCCAGGCGCGGGCGTGTGCGTTCGAGCAGGCGCGCGCCGAATTCCGACTCGAGCGCCGACAGCTGCAGGCTCACGGACGAGGGCGACAGGAACAGCGATTCCGCCGCGCGTACCACGCTGCCGAATTTGACCGCGTAGCAAAACGCGCGCAGCTGCTTGAGGCGGCTGCCCTTGTAATAGAACCTCGCCGCCGCGGCAGCCGCTTCGCGCGAACCGGCCGCGCGCGGCTTGGCGCGACGTCCCGAACCGCCGCGTTTCGCCCCCGTTGCCTTCTTAATACCGCCGGCCATTTCTCGCTGAATCAACTAATTATCGATTAATTTGACAATTTCAAATTCATACGTTGAAACATTTGATTTGTCAAATAAATAGATCAAGCCTACTGTGCTGCTACGCAACATCCCGCCCCCCGCACTGAAGGACATTGCCATGAAAACCACCCTTCCCTCCGCCGAACAGATCAAGTTGGATTGGGCCAACAACCCGCGTTGGGCCGGCATCAAGCGCAATTACACGGCCGAGGACGTCGTGCGCCTTCGCGGCACCGTGCACGTCGAGCATTCGCTCGCGCGCCTCGGCGCGGAGAAGCTGTGGAAATCGCTGCACACCGACGATTTCGTCAACGCGCTCGGCGCACTGACCGGCAACCAGGCCATGCAGCAGGTCAAGGCCGGCCTCAAGGCGATCTATCTTTCCGGCTGGCAGGTCGCGGCCGACGCGAACCTGGCCGGGCAGATGTATCCGGACCAGTCGCTGTATCCCGCCGACTCGGTGCCGGCCGTGGTCAAGCGCATCAACAACGCGCTGCTGCGCGCCGACCAACTCTACCACGCCGAGGGCGACGACAGCATCGATTTCCTGCAGCCGATCGTCGCCGACGCCGAAGCCGGCTTCGGCGGCGTGCTCAACGCGTTCGAGCTGATGAAGGCGATGATCGAGGCCGGCGCCGCCGGCGTGCACTTCGAGGACCAGCTCGCCTCCGTGAAGAAATGCGGCCACATGGGCGGCAAGGTGCTCGTGCCGACGCGCGAGGCGGTGGAGAAACTCAACGCCGCGCGCCTCGCCGCCGACGTGCTCGGCGTGCCGACGATTCTGGTCGCGCGCACCGATGCGGAGGCCGCCGACCTGCTCACCAGCGACGTCGACTCGAACGACAAACCGTTCACCACGGGCGAGCGCACCGTCGAAGGTTTCTACAAAACCAAGAACGGCCTCGAGCAGGCGATCTCGCGCGGCCTCGCTTATGCGCCGTACGCGGACCTCGTCTGGTGCGAAACCGGTAAGCCCGATCTCGAGTTCGCGCGCAAATTCGCCGAGGCGATCCACAAGAAATTCCCCGGCAAACTGCTCGCCTACAACTGCTCGCCGTCGTTCAATTGGAAGAAGAACCTCGACGACGCCACGATCGCCAAATTCCAGAAAGAAATCGCCAGCTACGGCTACAAGTTCCAGTTCATCACCCTGGCCGGTTTCCACGCGCTGAACTACTCGATGTTCAACCTTGCCCACGGCTACGCGCGCCGCCAGATGAGCGCGTTCGTCGAGCTGCAGGAGGCCGAATTCGCCGCCGCCGACAAGGGCTTCACCGCGGTCAAGCATCAGCGTGAGGTCGGCACGGGCTATTTCGATCAGGTCACGCAGACGATCCAGCAGGGCCAGTCGTCGACGACGGCGCTGAA
>DAIMZS010000029.1:6195-19450 GCA_036733825.1 Rudaea sp. | reverse complement strand
CTTTCTTTGCACAAGCAAAGAAAGTGACCCGCTCGCAGGGATGCGAGCGGAAAGATGAAGGGACGCGTCCCCACGCAAACCAAGAGCAAAGGCACTGGATTCCGGCTCCGCCGGAATGACAAGCTTCGAGCGGTATTGGCAATCAGTGGTATGAAAGTGGTATCATTTCACAACATCGGCAATCCCATTCAAAAAACAGCTTCCGGAGCACACCGTGGCAGAAATGAAAGTGGTCGACGTGTTTGATCTCGTGATCTTCGGCGGCACCGGCGATCTCGCCATGCGCAAGCTGCTGCCCGCGCTGTATCGGCGCTTTGCCGACGGCCAGATCCCGCCCGACAGCCGCATCATCGGCGTCGCCCGCACCAAGGACAGCGACGATGCCTACCGCGACAGCGTGCGTGCCGCGATCGCGCAGCACGTGAAGAACGCGGACGCGGCGACGGTCGACCGCTTCCTCGCCGGCGTGCACTATTTCGGCCTCGATGCCACGCAAGATTCGGGCTGGAACGAATTCGAAGCCGACCTGAAGTCGCACAAGAATCGCGTGCGCGTGTTCTATCTCTCGACCAGTCCGAGCCTGTTCGTCGCGATCTGCGATCGCCTGCGTGCGCACGGCCTCAATGGCGACGATGCGCGCGTGGTGATCGAGAAGCCGATCGGCAGCGATCTCGCCAGCGCGACGGTGATCAACAACGACGTCGCCAGCGCGTTCGACGAAAAGCACGTGTTCCGTATCGACCACTATCTCGGCAAGGAAACGGTGCAGAACCTGCTCGCGCTGCGTTTCGGCAACGTGCTGTTCGAGCCGCTGTGGAACGCGCGGCGCATCGATCACGTGCAGATCACGGTCGCCGAAACGGTCGGCCTGGAAAAACGCGGCGCCTATTACGACAACGCCGGTGCGCTGCGCGACATGGTGCAGAACCATATCCTGCAGCTGCTTTGCATGGTCGCGATGGAAGCCCCCGCCTCGCTCGACGCCGACGCGGTGCGCGACGAAAAGCTCAAGGTGCTGCGCTCGCTCAAGCCGATCGACCAGAACAACGCGATCCTGCACACCGTGCGCGGCCAGTACCGCGCCGGCGCAGGCAACGGCGGCGCCGTGCCGGGCTATCTCGAGGACCTCGGCAAGCCGAGTTCGAATACCGACACTTTCGTCGCGATCAAGGCCGAAGTCGACAACTGGCGCTGGGCCGGCGTGCCGTTCTACCTGCGCACGGGCAAGCGCTTGCCGGCGCGCGTGTCGGAGATCGTCATCGAGTTCAAGGAGATTCCGCATTCGATCTTCCTGCCGTCGGCCGGACCGATCGCGCCGAACAAGCTCGTGCTGCGCCTGCAGCCCGACGAGGGCGTGAAGCTGTGGCTGATGATCAAGTCGCCGGGCCCCGGCGGGCTGCGTCTGCAGGAGGTGCCGCTCGACATGAGTTTTGCCGAAGCCTTCGGCGTATCGCAGCCCGACGCATACGAGCGCCTGCTGCTCGACGTCGTGCGCGGCAATCTCACTCTGTTCATGCGCCGCGATGAAGTCGAGGCTGCATGGACGTGGATCGATCCGATCCTTGCCGCGTGGAAAGCCAGCCACGAGCCGCCCAAGCCCTACACCGCCGGTACCTGGGGGCCGAGCGCGTCGGTCGCGCTGATCGAGCGCGACGGCCGCACCTGGCACGACGCGGACACGAACGACGCATGAGCACGCTCGACTACTGCCGCTTCAATGACGGCGCGCAACTCGCGCTGGCACTCGCCGCGTCGGTGGCGGACGACCTCGCGCGAGGCATCGCCGCGCGCGGACACGCCGTGCTCGCGGTGTCCGGCGGCAAGACGCCGCTACGTTTTCTTCAAGCGCTGTCGCAACAATCGCTGGACTGGTCCAAAGTCGCGGTGACCCTGGTCGACGAGCGCTGGGTGCCGCCCAGCGACGCGCGCTCGAACGAAGGTTTCGTGCGTGCCCACCTGCTGCAGGGTCCGGCCGCCGCGGCCCGCTTCGTTCCGCTCTATCACGCCGGCGCCGCGACGCTCGACGACGGCATTGCGACGATTGCCGCGAGCATCGCCATGCTCGACCTGCCATTCGATGCGCTCGTGCTCGGCATGGGTGACGACGGCCACACCGCCTCGTTCTTTCCCGACGCCGACAAGCTGGCCGAGGCGACCGATCCGAAAACCCCGGCCATCGTCCTGCCGATGCGCGCGCTCAGCGCCGGCGAACCGCGCATCACGCTGACGCTGCCCGTGATCCTCGACAGCCGCGCGATCTACCTGCACATCGAAGGCCAGCGCAAAAACGAAGTGCTCGAAACCGCGCGCTATGTCGCCGCCAGCAATCACGCCTATCCGATCAGCGCCGTGCTGCGCAACGCACGCGCGCCGCTCAAGGTGTATTGGTGCCCCTGACCGCTGAGAAATTGCCATGCCGCTGAATCCCGTCATCGCCCAAGTCACCGCCCAGATCGCCGAGCGCAGCCGCGCGACGCGCGAGGCTTATCTTGACAAGATCGACCGCGCGAAGGGCCACGGCCCGCATCGCAAGCGCTTGTCCTGCGGCAATCTTGCACACGGCTTCGCCGCGTGCGGCGTCGACGACAAGGCGACGATCCGCAGCAACGTGCACGCGAACATCGGCATCGTCACCGCCTACAACGACATGCTCTCCGCGCATCAGCCGTACGAGCGTTATCCCGAGCTGATCCGCCGCACGGCGCGCACGATCGGCGCGACCGCGCAGGTCGCCGGCGGCGTGCCGGCGATGTGCGACGGCGTGACTCAGGGTCAGGCGGGCATGGAACTGAGCTTGTTCTCGCGCGACGTGATCGCGCTCGCCACGGCGGTGGCGCTGTCGCACGACATGTTCGATGCGGCGCTCTACCTCGGCATCTGCGACAAGATCGTGCCGGGGCTGATGATCGGCGCGCTCACCTTCGGCCACCTGCCCGCGATCTTCGTGCCCGCCGGCCCGATGCCGAGCGGCATCTCCAACGATCAGAAAGCCAAAGTCCGCCAGTTCTACGCCGAAGGCAAGGCCAGCCGCGAGGAACTGCTCGAAGCCGAAGCCGCGTCGTACCACGCGCCGGGCACCTGCACGTTCTACGGCACCGCGAACTCGAACCAGATGCTGATGGAATTGATGGGCCTGCATCTGCCCGGAGCGAGCTTCGTCGCGCCGAACACCGCGCTGCGCGATGCGCTCACGACGGCCGCGGTCGAACGCGTCGCCGCGATCACGGCGCTCGGCCACGAGTACACGCCGATTGGCCGCGTCGTCGACGAACGCGCCATCGTCAACGGCATCGCCGGCCTGCATGCGACGGGCGGCTCGACCAATCTGCTGCTGCACATCGTCGCGATCGCGCGCGCCGCGGGAATCATCGTCACGCTCGAAGATTTCGATGCGATCGCCGGCGCCGTGCCGCTGCTCGCGCGCGTCTATCCGAACGGCAAAGCCGACGTGAATCAGTTCCACGCCGCCGGCGGCCTGAATTTCCTCATCGCGCAGTTGCTCGACGCCGGACTGGTCCACGCCGACGTGCAGACGGTGAACGGCACCGGCCTCGACGGCTATCGCAAGCATGCGCTGCTCGATGCGGAGAAAAAACTTGCTTATGTGCCGGTCGCCGCAACGAGCTACGACGAAACCGTGTTGCGCCCCGCGTCGAATCCGTTCCGCCCCGACGGCGGCTTGAAAGCGCTCGACGGCAATCTCGGCCGCGCGGCGATCAAGATTTCCGCGGTCGCGCCCGAGCGCGCCGTCATCGAAGCGCCGGCGATCGTGTTCGAAGAACAGGACGAGGTGAAAGCCGCGTTCGAACGCGGCGAACTCGACCGCGATTTCGTCGCCGTCGTGCGCTTCCAAGGTCCGCGCGCGAACGGCATGCCCGAGTTGCACAAGCTGACGCCAACGCTAGGCGTGCTGCAGGACCGCGGCTTCAAAGTGGCGCTGGTCACTGATGGACGCATGTCGGGGGCTTCGGGGAAGGTGCCCGCGGCGATCCATCTCACGCCCGAAGCCGCGTCCGGCGGGGCGATCGCGAAGATCCGCAACGGCGACGTCGTCCGTCTCGACGCGAACGCGGGCACGCTCGAAGTCAAAGTGGACGCAGCGACGTTCGCCGCGCGCGAACCGGCCAAAGGCGACAATCTCGCCTCGCATCACCTCGGTCTCGGGCGCGAATTGTTTTCATTGTTCCGTGATACCGTCGGCGCCTCCGACGCGGGCGCGAGCGTTTTTTAATTTTTTTTTGCTCGTCATTCTCGCGAAAGCGGGAATCCAGTCTCTTCTTTTAATGCTTCTCGCATAAAAGCAAGATCAAAATGGATTCCCGCTTTCGCGGGAATGACGGCCCTCTAGTAATTGGAGCGACGTTCCACATGACCACCCCCCTCGAAAAGAAACAAGCCGAAGTCGAAAAAACCCTGCGCCTTGCGCCCGTCGTCGCCGTGGTCGTGATCGAGGATCTCGCCGCCGCCGTGCCGCTGGCGAAAGCGCTCGTCGCCGGCGGCATTCCGGCCATCGAAATCACCTTGCGCACGCCGGTAGCGATCGATGCGATCCGCGCGATTTCCAGCGAAGTGGAAGGCGCCGTCGTCGGTTCGGGCACGGTGCTGACGCCGGCCGACCTGAAAGCCTCCGAGCGCGCCGGCGCGCGTTTCGCCGTGTCGCCCGGCGCGACCGACGCGCTGCTCGCCGCCGCGGATGCGAGCGTGCTGCCATGGCTGCCCGCCGCGGCGACCGCGAGCGAAGCGATGGCGCTGTTCGAGCGCGGTTACCGCTACCAGAAATTCTTTCCGGCCGTGCCGGCCGGCGGCGTCAATCTGCTCAAGGCCTGGGCCTCGCCGCTGCCTGGCATCAAGTTCTGCCCGACCGGCGGCATTCGCGAAAACACCGCACCGGATTTTCTCGCCAGCCCGAATGTCGTTTGCGTGGGCGGTACATGGCTCTCGCCCGGCGATGCGGTCAAAGCCGGCGATTGGAAGAAGATCGAGGAACTCGCGCGCGCGGCGGCCGCGTTGAAGGCCGCGACCTAAACGACAGCGCAATCCGTCAAGAACGAGGGCGCACCGCTTTACTTGGCCTGCGTGCCGCCGGGCCGCACCGGACCGGTCGAGCCGCGGATCACGAGCGTCGGACTGAAGCCGACGTTGTCGATGCTTTGTTCGGCGTGACGGCCGTGCTTCAACTCGCCGATCAAACGCTCGGTCGCGCGGCGCGCGATGTCACCGGTGGCCTGCTTGGCCGTGGTCAGCGCCGGCCAGCATTGGCGCGAGAACGGGCTGTCCTCGAAACCGGCGATCGACAGATCGTACGGCACGTTCAAGTTCGCGGCTTTGGCCGCGGCGAGCACGCCCGCGGCGATCTCGTCGTTCGAGCCGAAGATCGCAGTCGGCGGATTCTTCAGCGCGAGCAGCTTGCGTGCGCCGCGAAAGCCGTCGTCGAACGAGTAGTCGCCCTCCACGATCAGCGCTTTGTCGAGCGGGATGCCGTAATGCTTGAGCGCATCTTCGTAGCCTTGATAGCGCTCCGGGCTCGAACGGTGCGCCTTGCCGCCCCAGAGAAAACCGATGCGCTGATGGCCGAGCTGGATCAAGTGCTCGGTCACGGCATACGCGGCGTCGCGATCGTCGACGAAGACGCAGGGAAATCCGTCGCGCGGATCTTCCGCGGCGGAAAGAATGCGCACGAATTTGATTTTGTTCGCGGCGAGAAACTGGATCAACTCCATGCGCTCGGACATCGGCGGCGCGAGCACCAGCCCGGCGAGACGCGAGCGCTGCACCAGTTCGCGCAGTTCTTCGGCGAGCGCGGGCGAATTCGAATCGCAGGGATGAATGTTGAGATCGAACCCCGTCTCGCGGCACACCGACAAAACACCGTTCTGCATCGCGATGACGTAGTAGGCGTTCGGGTTGTCGTAGACCATGCCGATCGTGTACGACTTCGCGCTGCGCAGGCTGCGCGCGGACTGATCCGGCTGGTAACTGAGTTCGGCGATCGCGCGTTCGACGCGCTTGCGCGTGGCTTCGAGCACCGACGGCTCGTGATTGACGACGCGCGAGACGGTTTTCAACGACACTTTCGCGCGCTTGGCGACGTCCTTGATCGTGGCGCTGCGCCGGTGCGTCGTCGTATCCGTCTTCATCTGTGCCATCTGCTTTGCAGTTCCCGCCTATTGTCACTGAAAGCCGCCGAAGCGGCCAGTTGGATGCCGCACGCCGCGCAGGATCGCCGCGGGTGCCCGCGAATGGTGCACCGGCGGCGCGATCGCGTTTGCGCCCTGAACAAGGTTGCGCAGGTCGCGGAAAAACAAGTTTTTTCCTACCGTTGTCATCCTCGCGCCCTCCTTTATACCGCTTTCGATAAGGTTTTTCGCCACTTTCCGGTCAAGCGAACAAAAATTGTCATGAAATATTGACAACGTTGTCACCTTGCTGGAAACTGCGCCGCGACCGATGGAATTTCGACATCGTCGGCAGTGCTGGGGGATTCCGGCCACGACCGGAACGTTTCAATCCTGAAGCGGGGAAGCGGTTCACGATGCAAGGCGCAGGTCCGCAAATCGTCGATCAGCCGATGCAGCACGCACGTGCCGCGTCCGCCGCGAACGTGCCCTTTCTCGCCGCCGATGTCGGCGGAACTCACGCGCGCATCGGCTTGATCCAACCCGCCGCCTCGAGCCGCGGCGCGAAGCTGAGCGTTCTGCACTATCGCAAATTCGCCTGCGCCGACTACGCCGATCTGCACGACATCCTGCGCGAGTTCGCCGACACCGTCGGCGGCCCCGTCGCGCGCCATGCCTGCATCGCCTGCGCCGGCCTGCTGCGCGGCGACGATTTGATCAATGCGAACCTGCCCTGGCGCGTGTCGATTTCGCGCCTGCGCAGCGAGCTGCAGCTCGAACGCGTCGTCCTCGTCAACGATTTCAAGGCCGTCGCTTACGCGGCGCACTTTCAGGGCGTGGCGCAGTCGAGCCTCATCGCCGGCAGCGGAGCCATCGATCCGGCGCAGCCGCGGCTCGTCGTCGGCCCGGGCACCGGCCTCGGCGCGGCCGTGCTGATTCCGGGCGAGACCCGCCCGGGCATTCTGGCCACCGAAGGCGGCCACGCGGCGCTCGCCGCGCGCAGCGAACTCGAAATGGACATCCTGCGCCACCTCGGCCGGAACGCACAGCACGTGCCCAACGAACAGATTTTCTCCGGCCCCGGCCTGCTGACGCTTTACCGCACGCTCTGCCTGCTGCGCGCCGCGCCCGTGCAGTTCGAATCGCCCGCGCGCATCACCGCGGCCGCGCTCGCGCGCAGCGATGCGCTCGCGGTCGAGACCGTGGATATTTTCTGCGCGTGGTTCGGCAGCCTGATCGGCGATCTCATCATGACGCTCGGCGCTTACGGCGGGGTGTATCTGGCCGGCGGCGTGCTGCCGCAGATTCTGCCGCAGCTGCGCGAAAGCGATTTCGCGGCACGGCTGAGCGACAAGGGCGCGCTGCGCGAGGTTCTCGAACGCGTTCCGGTGCACCTGATCGATCACGGCCAGCTCGGCGTGACCGGTGCGGCGCACTGGTTTCTCGATCACGAATACGAAGAAAAAAAGAGCTGAAACAAGTTCAAGGAGAACAAAAAGAATACGGGAGGAGTGATGGGTGCGGGACGCACGCTTAGAAGAAATACAAAAGAAAAAAGCAAAAAGGCTGGGGACTCGGCGAACGTCCAGTCTTCCTGACATCACCATTTTTTGAGAGGGCCAACATGAAGTACTCCAAGACCATGCTTGCGGCGAGCATCGCCGCCAGTCTGTACGCCAGCGCACTAGCCTATGCCGCCGATCCGGTCACGGCCGATCCGCAGCAGACCCAGGCGCCCGCGGATACGGACGCGAACAAGAAGAAAAACGCCGAGGAACTCGGCACCGTCGTCGTCACCGGCATCCGCGACACCGAAGCCAGATCGCTGCAGCTGAAGCAGGCGTACGATTCGCACGTCGAAGTCGTCACCGCCGAGGACATCGGCAAGCTGCCGGCGAAGAACGTGGCGGATACGCTCGAGCGCCTGCCCGGCGTGAACATCTCCTCCTCGAGCGCGAGCGAAGGCGGCTTCGACGAGAATGACCGCGTGTCGCTGCGCGGCACCAATCCGAGCTTGACCCAGACCCTGATCAACGGGCACACGGTCGGCACCGGCGACTGGTTCGTGCTGAGCCAGGTGCAGACGGTCGGACGCAGCGTGAGCTACACCTTGCTGCCGTCGGAAATCGTCAGCGAAGTCATCGTGCACAAGACCTCGGAAGCGAAGATCGTCGAAGGCGGCGCCGCGGGTTCGGTGGACATCATCACGCGCAAGCCGCTGGAGTACAACAAGGACCTGACCGCGTCGGCGTCGATCGGCGGCGTGTATTCCGACCTGCCCGACGACACCAAGCCGCAGTTCAGCGGCCTGGTCAACTGGAAGGTCAACGACAGCTTCGGCATCCTCGGCCAGGTGTTCTACGAACAGCGCTCGCTGCAGCGCGAAGGTCAGGAAGTCGTCGGCGGCTACAACCAAATCGCTGCGACCGATCCTATCGCCGTGGCCCATCCCGACCTCGCCGGCGTGTACTACCCGAACGAAATCGGCGCCGTGCTGTTTACGCAGAAGCGCACGCGCGAAGGCGGCGTGATCGATCTCGAATTCAAACCTGCCGACAACCTCACCCTGAACCTCAACGGCTTTTATTCCAAGCTCAAGGCCGACAACTACAACCGCAACTACATGATGTGGGGCAGCCAGTTCGTCAACAGCGGCGCGGGCTTCGGCTCCAGCTACACGGTGAAGAACAACGTGCTGACTTCAGCCACGTTCGCTCCAGTCGCCGGCAGCACGGCGCCGTACGTCGTCTACGATCAGATTTCGCGCCCCGGCGCGTCGTCGAAATCGAACTATCTGACCTTCGACGCCGATTGGCGCGCGAACGACCGCCTGACCCTCAAAGGCCAGGCCGGCGTCACCAACGGCAGCGGCAAGAGCCCGACCCAAGACGTGATGGAGCTCGGCGCGCAGGCCGGCGCCGGCGCGAGCTGGAACATGCACGGCATCAATTCGCCGATCGACTGGACCATGGGCGGCGACAATTCTTCGCCGTCGGGCATCATGCCGGCGTCCGGCTGGATCTTCGGCGAGCAAGGTATCGATGTGAAGGACAAGGAGAAGTGGGCGCAGGCCGACGGCGAATTTGCTGTCGACAGCGGCGCGCTCTCCACGATCGACTTCGGCGTGCGCTACGCCAAGCACACGCGCGAGAACCTGTTCGACGTGGCGCAGGGCCCGAACTGGGCGACCAACTGGCAGGATCCGTCCGGCTATCCGACCGGCTCGTTCTCCAACTATCCGAGCGGCTTCGGCAGCGACCTCGGCGGCAACTTCCCCGGCAACATCTGGTTCTGGACGCCGGCGCAGCTCGCCGCGATCGACGCCAAGTTCGCCAACCGCGATCCGGTCGCGCGCTTCTACTTCAACGACATCTATTCGGTGAAGGAGAGAGACTCGGCCGCCTACATGCAGTTCAACTTCGTCGGCAACGGCTGGAGCGGCAACATCGGCGTGCGCTACGTCGGTACCGATTCGGACATCAGTTACTCATCGACGAGCCCGCAGGAAAAGATCGTCGTCGGCCCGATCACCGGCTCCGCGTTCGGCGACTACTACTGGAACACGTACAAGAACAACAAGGACAACTTCCTGCCGAGCGGCAACATCAAGTTCGACATGCGCGACGACATGGTCCTGCGCGTGGCCGCCTCGCAGACGCTGACGCGCCCGGACTACTCGGCCCTGGCCGGCTTCGTCTCACTCGACGACCTCACCCACACCGGCAGCGGCGGCAATCCGCAGCTGAAGCCGATCGTGTCGACCAACGTCGACGTGGCTTGGGAATGGTACTTCGCGCCGCGCGGCCTGTTGTCGGTCGGCGCGTACAACATGGACCTGAAGAACTACATCAACTTCGGCAACGAAACGCGCACCTACAAGGACATGCAGGCGAGCGAAACGGCCGGCCACGATATCTTCAACAGCTATCTGGTCAGCGTGCCGCACAACGTCGACGGCCACGTCAAAGGTGTCGAGTTCAACTACATCCAGCCGATCGGCGACAACTTCGGCATCGCAGCGAACTACACGTACGCGGACGGCAGCACCGACAACGGCGGGCCGCTGCAGGGCACCTCGCGCAACACGTACAACTTGTCGGGTTATTTCGAGAACTCGCTGTTCAACGCGCGCCTGTCGTACACCTACCGTTCGACGTTCTACGCCGGCGTGAGCCGCACCGACACGTTCTACCAGCAAGGCGCGGGCACGTTGAACGCGTCGTTCGGCTACGCGGTGACGCCGTGGGCGACGGTCACGCTCGATGCGATGAACCTCAACGATCCGAAGCTGAAGTACTACACGCAGAGCGCCGCTTACGGCAATCAGCCGTACGCGTTCTACGTGAACGGCCGCCAGTACTACGTGACCTTGCGTTTGAAGTTCTAACTCTGCGAAGCGTCCCTGCTCCCGGCGACGGGAGCGGGGACAGGCAGGGAGCAGTGCGGCCCTACCCTTTTCAAGGCGTTCTCCAGCCGTTGCGGGCCTTGTGTCATTCGAGGCCCGCTTTTTTTTGTCCGTTCGCTGCGGCGGTATGATCGATCACTCTTCGACGGTACGCATTCCCATGCCCAACGCACCTCGCTTCGCCAGCAAGATTCTCTGCGCCATCGTCGTTGCCTCGACCTTGGTCCTGGCCAATTGCCGAACCACGAATCCGACCATCGCACCGCCAAGCCCCGCTACGGCGCCCGCCGCCGACGCGCCGCTTTCCCTGATCCCGGCGCCGTATTCCCTGCAGCGCAACCCCGGCTATTTCGAATTGCGCGATGGCACCGTGCTGCGTGTGCAAACCTCGACGCCCGAAATGGGCGCCGTCGCCCAGTGGCTGAGCGAGACCGTGCTGCGCACGCGCGGCCTGCATCTCAAGATCGAACAACTCGATCCGAACAAAACCGGCCTGAAGCTCAGCGAAGGGCCCGGCATCGATGTATTCCACAACAAACCGGACGAAGACGCCGACTACAGCGAACACTACACGCTGAGCGTATCGGAAAAAGGCATCGAGATCGAAGCCTACACCGCGCACGGCTTCTTCAACGCGGCCACGACGCTGTGGCAGCTGCTGACGCCGGATGGAAAAACTTCGGGACCCGCGCGCATTCCCTGCCTGCGCATCGAAGATCATCCGCGCTTCGCCTGGCGCGGGCTGATGCTCGATCCCGCGCGGCATTTCCAGCCGCCCGAGTACGTCAAACAATTCATCGACTGGATGGCCCTGCACAAATACAACGTGCTGCACTGGCATCTGACCGATGACCAGGGCTGGCGCATCGAGATCAAGAAATATCCGAAGCTCACCGAAGTCGGCGCCTGGCGCACGCCCGCGGGCAAGGGCACGGGTGATCAACGCGTCGGCGGCTATTACACGCAGGAACAGATCCGCGACATCGTCGCCTACGCGCAGCAACGCTTCGTCACGATCGTGCCCGAGATCGAGATGCCGGGCCACGCGCAGGCCGCGATCGCGGCGTATCCGCAACTCGGCGTCACCGGTGAGAATCCAGGCGTGTCGCGCGACTGGGGCGTGCACACCTATCTCTATAACGTGGAAGCTCCCACGCTCCTCTTTCTGCAGAACGTCCTCACCGAGACGATGGCGCTGTTTCCGTCGACGTATATCCACATCGGCGGCGATGAAGCGGCGAAGGATCAGTGGCAGGCGTCGAAGCGCGTGCAGCAGCGCATGCGCGCGCTCGGCGTGAAGAACGAAGCGGAGCTGCAGAGCTGGCTGATCAAACGCACCGAGATTTTCCTCGCCAAGCACGGACGCAAGCTGATCGGCTGGGACGAAATCCTCGAAGGCGGCCTGCCGCCGCGCGCGACGGTCATGTCCTGGCGCGGCGTCAAAGGCGCGATCGACGCGGCGAAGCAAGGCCACGACGTGGTGCTTTCACCCGACCCCGACCTCTATTTCGACCACGTGCCGACCGCACTCGCCGAAGAACCGGCCGGCCGGCCCAGTCCGATCACGCTGCAGCAGGTCTACGACTTCAATCCGATCCCGAAAGAACTCAGCGCGGCCGAAGACCGGCACGTGCTCGGCGCGCAGGCGAATCTGTGGAGCGAATATCTGCCGACGCCCGACAGCGTGACCCGGGCCGCCTATCCACGCGCCGCGGCGTTGGCTGAAGTGCTGTGGTCGCCGGCGTCTGCGCACGATTGGCACGGTTTCCTCGAACGCTTCGTCGCCCAGATCGAGCGCTATCGCCTGCTCGGCCTGGCGTATTCGCAGACGTCGTTCGCTGTCGATATCCGCAGCGCCTACGACGCAAAAGCGCAACACGTGGGCATCGAGCTCAATACTCCGACCGCGTTCGGCGAGATTCGCTACACGCTCGACGGCAGTGCGCCGACGCCGCAGTCGACGCTGTACCGCGCGCCGTTCACGACATCGGCGCATGGCGAGGTTCGCGCGACGGCGTTCGAACGCGGCGTCGCGCTCGCCGACGCGCGCACGCGCAAGCTCGATCCGGCGGCGCTGCGGCGCCGCACGTCCTCCGAGCTTGCCTCCTGCCATCCGGGCAAAGGACTGGCGCTGAAGCTGCCCGATGCCGGGGTGCAGGACAAAGCCTATCTGGTCGACATTTTCGAGCCGTGCTGGTTGTGGAAGCAGGCCGACCTCGACGGCATCGCACGCATCGAGATCGACGCGGCGAGCCTGCCGTACAACTTCCAGCTATGGCACGACATCAAGCAGGTCGTCGATCGCAAGCCCGAGAAATATCCCGCGGGCGAATTGCAGCTTCGCCTCGATCGCTGCGATGGCGATGCGCTCGCGATCGTGCCGATCGAACAGCGAATTGCGCCACCGGGGGGCGGAAAATTCGACATCGAACTCGCGGCGCAAATGGGCCTTCGCGATCTCTGCCTGCAATTCGCTAGCGGCGGACACGACCCGCTGTACGTGATCGACGCCGTACAACTGGTGCCGCGCCCGTAAGCGCGGCCTCGCGCGCGCTGCGCATCGTCGCGCTCGGTCTGGCAATCAATCTGCTTGCTGCCTGGTTGTTTCCCGGCGCGCATGTGCGTATCCACGCCACTCGCTGACCGAGCTGCCCGTTCCCGCGGATCGCGAGAACGGGGCGCCGGCGTTACTGCAGGCGATCTTCGACGATCGTGACCTGGGTCGACTTGCGCA
>DAIMZS010000029.1:0-6095 GCA_036733825.1 Rudaea sp. | reverse complement strand
CGCCGGCGTTACTGCAGGCGATCTTCGACGATCGTGACCTGGGTCGACTTGCGCAGCGCGTCGAGGAAACCGCGCACCGCGTCGTTCGAATAGCCCTGCGCGAGCTGGTTGCGCGCCGCTTCACGCGACTTCGCGTCGAGCTTGGACGTGTCGGCGTCCTTCACCGCCGTTAGCGCGACGAGCGCGTACGCATCGTTGGCCAAGGCGACTTCGGCCGTCGTCGGCTTGTCCGCCGCGGCCGGGCGCGCGAGCTTGAACACTTCGGCGACCAAGCGGCCGTCGAGATTGGCCGCGTTGCGGCCGATGTCTTTTTGCTGATCGACCTTGGCTTTCACCACGGCGGCAATCTGGTCGAGCGTCTCGCCTTTCTGCAAGCGCGCATACAACGTGTCGGCCTGCTCTTTCGCCTGCTTGGCGACCTGCTCGGCGACGAGCTTGCCGCGCACTTCCTCGCGCACTTGGTCGAGCGGCTTCGGCGTCGGCTTCTCGTGCTGGTCGATGTGCACGAAAGCGACATGGTTGGGCGTCAGGGTGATCGCATCGGACGTGTTGCCTTCGACGAGCACGCTCGGCGCGAACGCCGCCTTGAGCACGGCCGGATTCGCCGCAATGCCCTCGCCGCCTGCGCGTGTGAACAGCGCCGTCTTCTGTACCGGCAGATTGAACGTCTTCGCCGCATTGGCCAGCGACGGATCGTTGCCGAGCGCATCGACGAGCTTGCCGGCCAGTTCGCTGTAGCGGCGCTCGTTCTCGGTCTCGACGTACTGCTTGGCCAGCTCGGCCTTCACTTCCTCGAACGGCTTGACGCTGCCTTCGCGCACGTCGCGCAGCTGGATGATGTGATAACCCTCGGGCGACAGCACCGGATCGGAGATATCGCCCTTCTTCATGCCCCACAACGCGGTTTCGAACGCGGGATCGGTCAGGCCTTTTTCGAGCCAGCCGAGATCGCCGCCCTGCGACTTCGAACCCAAGTCGTCGGACTTCTCTTTCGCTTCCGCGGCGAAATCCTTGCCGGCCTTGATCTCGGCGGCGATCGCCTTCGCCTTCTCGAGCGCGGCTTTCTGCGCGTCGGCATTCGCATTCTTCTCGACCTTGACGAGAATGTGCGAGGCCTCGCGCTGCTCCGGCGCGGTGAACTTCGCCTTCTGGTCTTCGTAGCGCTGCTTGAGCGTCGCATCGTCCGGCGTCGCGTCGGATTTCATCTTCGCGGCATCGAGTTCGATGTAATCGAGCGAAATCTTCTCCGGCGTCATGAACTGGTCGCCGTGGTCCTTGTAGAACTTCTCGATGTCCGCGTCGGCGATCTTCACCGCTTCGCCTGTGGGCTTGTCGAGTTTGATGTAGCTGAAATCGCGCGTCTGGTCGCGCAGCTTGAGATAGCTGTCGACTTCGGCGTTCGTCACCACGCTGGTCTGCGACAGGCCGGCGGGCAGCTGGCGCGTGGACAGATCCTTGATCACTTCGTCCTGGAACGAAGCCGCGGTGCGTCCGGCCGCCTGCAGGCGCAGGCGATAAAGATTCGCGTCGAACTTGCCGTCGGTCTGGAACGCGGGAATACCTTGAATCGCCTCGCGCACCTGGCTGATCGGCACCATGATGCCGAGCTTCTCGTTCGCTTCCGCGAGCAGTTGTTCGTTGATCAGCTGATCGAGCACCTGGCGCTTGCGCTCCGGCGTGTCGAACGCCGCCGCGTCGAACTGCGGGCCGTAAGCCTGCTGCATCTGCGAGCGGAAGCGGTTGTACGCTTCGCGGAACTGATCCTGGCCGATTTCTTTGTCGCCGACTTTCGCCACGTAGGTTTCGCTCTTCGGATTCATGTACTGCTGGATACCGAAGAATCCACCGAACACGATCACGACGATGCCGAGAAGGATCTTGGCCGCGATACCGGAAAACCTATCGTGCAATGTCTGCAACATGGCGAAGCGCACCCTCTTTAATTTTCGCGTTCATCGACGAACGCACAAATACGAACACAGATAAAACGAAGGCGCCTTGCGGCGCCTTCGTAAGTATTGGCGGAGTGGACGGGACTCGAACCCGCGACCCCCGGCGTGACAGGCCGGTATTCTAACCAGCTGAACTACCACTCCGCGCTAACCGTCGGAATCCGCGCGAGCATATTGCCGGATTCCAATTCTTTTTTTGCCTTGCCGCTACGAGTGGTAACCCGCATCGAGTTTGGTGGGTGCTGAGGGTTTCGAACCCCCGACCCTCGCCTTGTAAGGGCGACGCTCTACCGCTGAGCTAAGCACCCTTGGCAGGCGAGCCGCTTAGTTTAGAGCATCTTTCAGAGCTTTACCAGCCTTGAAGGACGGATTCTTCGAGGCCTTGATTTTGATCTGCTGGCCGGTGCGCGGATTGCGGCCCGTGCGCGCCGCGCGCTTGCGCGCGAGGAACGTGCCGAAACCGACGAGCGCAACGCTGTCGCCTTTCTTCAGCGCCTTCGTGATCACTTCGATCACGGCCTCGACCGCACGGCCGGCATCGGCCTTGCTCAGTTCAGCCGAGTCGGCAACCGCAGAAACGAAATCACCCTTGTTCATGTTATGTCTCTCCCGAGTGGAATTGGCGAGCGCTCGCCGTTAGGTAATCGAAATCATCCGAAGCACATATGCAGATCTCAACGGCATTGGTCCGCCGGCTTCGTTTCCCCGCATCTCCCGCGCCTGCCCAAAGGCCTTTGCGAAGTACGGCGCGAACTTTATACCAGCCCGTTTCACCGGGCGCAACACCAATTGCAATGCGCCCTGCAGCGATTTTTGGACAAGCGCGAACGGCCCCGATTTTGTGCAGGACGGCTTGACATGCTGGTCAGGAATTTGCATGCCGGCGCGATGCGCCGGCATGGATTTCGGCGTCAGTGAGGGCGTACGCCGGTGGAACCTGCCGCGTCGTCGGGCGCCGGCTCCGATGCTACATTTTGCGCATTTTCCACTTTTTCCGGCAGCGGCGAGAGCGGACGCTCGAGCGCGATGTCGAGCACCTCGTCGATCCAGCGCACGGGCCGGATATTGAGCGACTCGGTGACGTTCTTCGGAATTTCCGCCAAGTCCTTCTCGTTTTCTTCCGGAATGATCACCGTCTCGATGCCGCCGCGATGCGCCGCGAGCAGCTTCTCCTTGAGCCCGCCGATCGGCAGCACGCGACCGCGCAGCGTGATTTCGCCGGTCATCGCGACTTCGGAACGCACCGGCACCTTGGTCAATGCGGACACCAGCGCCGTGCACATGCCGATGCCGGCGGAAGGCCCGTCCTTCGGCGTCGCGCCTTCGGGCACGTGGATGTGGATATCGTATTTCTGGTGGAAATCGGCCTCGATGCCGAGCCGCTCCGTGCGCGAACGCACGACCGACAGCGCGGCCTGGATCGACTCCTTCATCACATCGCCGAGCTGGCCGGTATTCACCAGACGGCCCTTGCCGGGCACGATCGAGGCTTCGATGCTGAGCAGCTCGCCGCCGACCGAGGTCCAGGCCAGGCCGGTGACCAGACCCACCTCGTTCTGCAGTTCCCTGCGCCCGAACTGGAATTTGCGCACGCCGAGGTAGCGGTCGAGATTCTTGCTGTCGACCGTCACCTTGCCGCGCTTCTTCTCGCCCTTGCCGGATTTCGCCGCTTTGTCCGCGGCGAGGGTCAGCTCGGTCACGACCTTGCGGCAGATCTTCGCGATTTCGCGCTCGAGATTGCGCACGCCCGATTCGCGCGTGTAATAGCGGATCATGTCGCGCACGACCTCAGTCTTCACCGCGATTTCTTCGGGCTTCAGACCGTTCGCCTTGACCTGCTTCGGCAGCAGATAGCGTTCGGCGATATTGATTTTCTCTTCTTCGGTATAACCAGGGATGCGGATCACTTCCATGCGGTCGAGCAGCGGACCGGGAATGTTCAGCGAATTCGCAGTCGCGATGAACATCACCTCGGACAGGTCGAAATCGACCTCGAGGTAATGGTCGTTGAACGCGTGGTTCTGCTCCGGATCGAGCACTTCGAGCAGCGCCGAGGACGGATCGCCGCGGAAATCCATCGACATCTTGTCGATCTCGTCGAGCACGAACAGCGGATTTTTCGTGCCGACCTTGTTGAGATTCTGGATCAGCCGGCCCGGCATCGAACCGATGTAGGTGCGGCGATGGCCGCGAATCTCGGCCTCGTCGCGCACGCCGCCGAGCGACATGCGCACGAACTTGCGTCCGGTCGCTTTCGCGATCGACTGGCCCAGCGAGGTCTTGCCCACGCCCGGCGGTCCGACCAGGCACAGGATCGGTCCCTTCATCTTCTTCACGCGCGACTGCACGGCGAGATATTCGACGATGCGCTCCTTGACCTTCTCCAGGCCGAAGTGGTCGGCGTCGAGCACTTCCTCGGCGGCGCCCAAATCCTTGCGCACCTTGCTGCGTTTCTTCCACGGCGCGCCGACCAGCCAGTCGATGTAATTGCGCACGACGGTCGCTTCCGCGGACATCGGCGGCATCTGCTTCAACTTGTTCAGTTCGGCGCGCGCCTTCTTCTCGACCGGCGGCGGCATGCCGGCCTTGTCGATCTTCTTGGTCAGCTCCTCGACCTCGTTCGGCGCGTCCTCGCCCTCGCCCAGTTCCTTCTGGATCGCCTTCATCTGCTCGTTGAGGTAGTACTCGCGCTGGCTCTTCTCCATCTGCGACTTCACGCGGCCGCGGATGCGCTTCTCGATCTGCTGCACGTCGATTTCGCCGTCGACGAAACCCATGAGCATTTCGAGGCGATCGGCCACGTCGGCCGTCTCCAGCACGCGCTGCTTGTCCTGCAGACGGATCGACAGATGTCCGGCGATGGTGTCGGCCAAACGGCTCGCATCGTCGATACCGGACAGCGTCGCCAGCAGTTCGGGCGGAATCTTGCGGTTCAGCTTGACGAACTGCTCGAACATCGACACGAGCGAGCGCGACACGATCTCGATCTCGCGCGACTCGCGCGTGTAGGCGGATTCGAGCGCGCGCGCGTAGCCGGTCATGATGCCGTCGCGCTCGGAGAAGCTCGACACCTCCGCGCGCATAACGCCTTCGACCAGCACTTTGATCGTGCCGTCGGGCAGTTTGAGCAATTGCAGCACGGTGGCCACGGTGCCGATCGAATACAGATCGCCCGCCTGCGGGTCGTCCGTGTCCGGACTGCGCTGGGCGACGAGCAGGATGCGCTTGTCGCCTTCCATCGCCATATCCAGCGCGCGCACGGATTTTTCACGCCCGACGAACAGCGGAATCACCATGTGCGGATAGACAACGACGTCCCGCAGCGGCAGCACCGGCAATTCGTTGATGTTCGACAGATGCTGCTGGACGGGCGTGGTGGTAACGGGGTTGGTCATTAGGTTTCCTGAATGCTTGACTTGTCCGCGCCGCGAATCGTCCCGCGCCGGAAACACCGGACGAGACGAGGTTGACGCGGTATCACTATCTCGTCAAGTGTGGACGATCGCGCAGTTTGCAAGCTACGCCGACGGCGCGAAGCATTCAGGGCGCGAGAGCGCGGCTAGGCGAGTGCCAGCCAGGGTGACGTAGCGACGACGTTCAGGCCGCCTTAACGAGCAATTGCTCCGTTTGCGCGGGCAATTCGACCGGAGTATAGATAGTCCTCGCCCGACTCATCGACGATGCGTATTTGCCCGTGCGCCGCCGCTTCGTCGGGCAGAATTTCATAGAGCTTGCGCAATTCCAGCGACGCACCGTAGCCGTCATTGCGCACACACACGACAAATTTGTGCTCAGACATGATTAACCCAGGTAACGCTTGATCTGGAACTGAAGAAGACTGTGACTGTCATTCCCGCATGCTTCTGGCGGGAATCCAGTGCCTTATGCTTTTAAGTCTTTATCGAACCCAAAAAAGTCACTGGATTCCCGCCAAGAACTCGCGGGAATGACGAGCAAAGACTCGCTGCAATCCAAAGTCCGGATCAATGAAGCTCGATCAAACCTCTTCGAGTTCCTCCGTCTGCACCGCCTGCGCGTTCGCCTTCGGCGCCAGCGCGGCGCGCAGCTTGTCCTCGATTTCCTTCGCGGCGCCCGGATTTTCCTTCAAGTACTGCCGTGCGTTGTCCTTGCCCTGGCCGATGC
>DAIMZS010000028.1:15604-19982 GCA_036733825.1 Rudaea sp. | reverse complement strand
GAAGATGTTCGAGAAGGTCAACGTGCCCGTGCTCGGCATCGTCGAGAACATGGCGCTGCACACCTGCTCGAATTGCGGCCACACCGAGCACATCTTCGGCGCCGGCGGCGGTGCCGCGATGGCGCAGCAGTACGGCGTGCCGCTGCTCGGTTCGCTGCCGCTCGACATCCGCATCCGCGAGCAGGCCGACGGCGGCGCGCCGACGGTGGCGGCGGAGCCGGACAGTGCGCTGGCGAAGAATTACGGCGAGATCGCACGCAAGGCCGCGGCGCAGTTGTCGCTGCGCGCGCGCAACAAGACGATGGGCTTTCCCAAGATCGTCATCCAGAATACGTGACAGAACACATCGAATAGGAAACAACGTGATCATTCATCCCAAAGTTCGCGGTTTCATCTGCATCACGGCGCATCCGCTCGGCTGCGAGAAGAACGTGCTCGATCAGATCGGCGTCACGCAGAAGGCGGGGCTTGGCGCGCCGGCCGAGGCGCCCAAGCGCGTGCTCGTGATCGGTGCTTCGACCGGCTACGGACTGGCCTCGCGCGTCACCGCGGCGTTCGGCTACGGCGCGGCGACGCTCGGCGTGTTCTTCGAGAAGCCGTCGAGCGAGGCGAAGCCGGGCACGGCCGGCTGGTACAACTCGGCCGCGTTCGACAAGCTCGCCAAGCAGGCGGGGCTGTTCAGCCGTTCAATCAACGGCGATGCGTTTTCCAACGAAACCCGCGCGCGCGCGATCGAGATCATCAAAAACGAGATGGGCGGCAAGATCGACCTCGTCGTGTATTCGCTTGCCTCGCCGGTGCGCAAGCTGCCGGACACGGGCGAGGTGGTGCGTTCGGCGCTGAAAACGATCGGCGAGCCGTTCACGGCGCTCTCGGTCGACACCAACCGCGACGCGGTCGTGCAGGCCACCGTCGAACCCGCGACCGAGCAGGAAATCGCCGACACGGTAAAAGTGATGGGCGGCGAGGACTGGACGCTGTGGATCGACGCGCTCAGCCGCGCCGGCGTGCTCGCCGACCATGCGAAAACGGTCGCCTACAGCTATGTCGGCACCGAAATCACCTGGCCGATCTACTGGCACGGCTCGCTCGGCCGGGCCAAGCAGCACCTCGACAACACGGCGCGCGAACTGCGCGAACGCTATGCGGCGCAGCATCTCGATGCGTACGTCGGCGTGATGAAATCGGTGGTGACGCAGGCGAGCGCGGCGATCCCGATCCTGCCGCTCTACATTGCGATGGCCTTCCGCATCATGAAGGACAAGGGCCTGCACGAAGGCACGATCGAGCAGATCAACCGTCTGTTCCGCGACCGCCTCTACCGCGCCGACGGCCAGCCCGCGCAAACCGATGACGAAGGCCGCCTGCGCCTCGACGACTGGGAACTGCGCGACGACGTGCAGCAGGCCTGCAAGGCGTTGTGGCCGACGGTGACGACCGAAAATCTGCGCGAAGTGACCGATTACGACGGCTACAAGCGCGAATTCCTGCGCCTGTTCGGCTTCGCGCGCACGGACGTGGATTACGACGCGGACATCGGTCCCGATGTGCGTTTCGACGTCGTCGAAATTTAATCGGGTCGAAGATTAAGTTCGCTTTCGCGGTCGAACACATGCAGCCTGCCGACGTCGACGGCGAGCTGCACCGGCTCGCCGGCGCGCAGCGGCACATGGCCGGCGAGGCGCACGGCAAGACGGTTGCCTTCGCCGATAGCCACGTTGAGCACCGTCTCCGCGCCGAGCGGTTCGGCGACTTCGACGATGCCGTCGAGCCGAGCATCCGCGTTGCCGTCGGCAAGGTGCAGCGCTTCCGGGCGGATGCCGAGCCACACGGTTTGCCGATCGGCCAGTTTCAGGCGTTCGCGTTTCGCGTCGGGCAGGTTCACGCGAAATCCCGAGCCGACGAACGCGCCGGCATCCCAGCGCGCATCGAGAAAGCCCATCGCCGGTGCGCCGATGAAGCCGCCGACGAATTTGTTGACGGGACGTTCGTAGAGTTCGATCGGCGAGGCCACCTGCTGGATTTCGCCGTCTTTCATGACGACGATGCGGTTGCCCATGGTCATCGCCTCGACCTGATCGTGGGTGACGTAGATCGTGGTCACGCCGAGGCGCCGGTGCAGGCGCGAGATCGACGCACGCATCTCCACGCGCAGCTTCGCGTCGAGGTTCGACAGCGGCTCGTCCATGAGGAACACCTTCGGCTCGCGCACGATCGCGCGGCCGAGCGCGACGCGCTGGCGCTGGCCGCCGGAGAGAGCGGCGGGTTTGCGCTCGAGCAGGGCGTCGAGCTGGAGCATTTGCGCTGCCTCGTCGACGCGCCGGGTGATCTCGGCACGGCCGACGCCGGCGAGCTTGAGCGCGAAGCCGAGGTTGTCGCGCACGCTCATGTGCGGATAGAGCGCGTAATTCTGGAACACCATGGCGATGTCGCGCTCTTTCGGCGCCAGGTGATTGACCGCCTTGCCGCCGATTTCGAGCGTGCCGGCGGAGATTTCCTCGAGGCCGGCGATCATGCGCAGCGTGGTCGACTTGCCGCAGCCCGACGGACCGACGAAGACGACGAACTCGCCGTCGCCCACGTCCAGGCTGAAATCCTTGACCGCAACGACTCCGTTTGCATAAGACTTGCGGATGTTGCGCAGGTTGACGGCGGCCATGGGGTTCCGAACGCGGTGCGGGCAAGGTGAGGGTACGACACCTTGCCGGCGCCGACAAAGCCCAGAAGCCGTTCGCGCTGAGCGTAGCGAGCGGAGTCGAAACGCTTGCCACCCGGCCTTTCGGCTTCGGCCCGTCGCGCCTACGCTCAAGGCGAACGGCTTCAGCGGCCTTGGCCCCTACAGTCCGCCCCCGCCAACGCGTATCATTGCCGCTTTGTCGGCGTGGACGGAGTGGCAGTGAGCATCAAGAGTGATCGTTGGATCCGTCGCATGGCGGAAAAGCAGGGCATGATCGAGCCGTTCGAACCGGGCCAGGTGCGCGTCAACGCCTCGGGCGGCAAGCTGATTTCCTACGGCACCTCGAGCTACGGCTACGACGTGCGCTGCGCCGACGAGTTCAAAGTATTCACCAACATCAACTCGACCATCGTCGACCCCAAGCATTTCGACTCGCGCAGCTTCGTCGACGTGAAGGCGCCGGAATGCATCATCCCGCCGAATTCGTTCGCGCTCGCGCGCACGGTGGAATATTTCCGCATTCCGCGCAACGTCCTGACCGTCTGTCTGGGCAAGAGTACCTATGCGCGCTGCGGCATCATCGTCAACGTGACCCCGCTCGAACCGGAGTGGGAGGGCCACGTCACCCTGGAATTCTCCAACACGACCCCGCTGCCGGCGCGCATCTACGCCAACGAAGGCGTCGCGCAGATGCTGTTCTTCGAATCCGACGAGGTTTGTGAGGTAAGCTATGCGGATCGTGGCGGCAAGTACCAGGGTCAGCGCGGGGTCACCTTGCCGCAGGCATGATTCGGACAGAACGCCGTCATCCGCATCCGACAGACTCGGACTGAAAAACCGGGCAACGAGAGGCTCACAAGACACATGCAAACGATTCGTTGGGACAAGTTTCTGAAGCTGGCGCTGCTTGCGCTGCTGCTCGCCGGCGTGGCGGCCTGCGGACGCGACAACATCAAGGAAGGCGCCACCTCCGAACCGGCTGTTTCGCCGGCGCAGTACGATCTGACCGTGCTCGCCGACAAGGACGGCCAGTTCGAACTCGAAGGCGCCACGGTCGACGTGCAGACGCTGCGCGACCACATCCGCTATCGCAACGAAAACGGCCAGCCGGTGCGCACGATCCTGCTCAAGCGCGGCGAGAAGCAGAAGGTCACTAACCAGCATGTCGCCGGTCTCGCCGGCATTGCGCGCGATCTCAAGGCCGAAGCCTACGTGTACGACAACGACGAAAGGCTGAAGCTCATCCAAATTGCCGATGACGGCAAGAAGTAGCACCGGCGATCCGCCTCGGCCGATCGCTTCAGTTAAATATGTCCACGGGAGTCATGTCATGCGTCGTTTCATCACCATTCTCATCGCCGTTCTGAGCTTCGGCATCGCCGGCACGAGCTTTGCGCGCGATATCGAAGACGGCAAGCTGCTCGTCTACGTCACCAAAGACGGCAAGTACAAGATCGGCGATTTCCAGGGCGACAAGGTCGGTTTCTACGGCGTCGTCGGCGACTGGTGGGAGCGCAAGCACATCACCGGCATCCTGCTGAAGAAGGGCGAGAAGGCGACCGACGAGCAGAAGCACATCGTCTACGTCACCGCCAAGCAGCTCAAGATCACGCCTTACGTCGAGATCGACGGCAAGGAGCAGGAGATCGTCGAAGCCGCGCCGGCGCCTGCCGCGCAGCCCGCACCGGCCGCCGCTCCCGC
>DAIMZS010000028.1:12207-15504 GCA_036733825.1 Rudaea sp. | reverse complement strand
CGCGCGAGGCGATGCATCAGTCCGTAGAACACCTGGTTGCAGACGAAGCTGCCGGCCGTCTGCGACAGCTCGGCCGGTATGTTCGCCGCGCGCAGCGCCGCGAGCATGCTCTTGACCGGCAGCGTGGAAAAATACGCCGGCGCGGCGCGTCTCACCACGGGCGCGTCGACGGGTTGAGCGCCGGCATTGTCGGGAATGCGCGCATCGATCAGGTTGACCGCGACGCGTTCGAGCGAGATGCCGCTGCGTCCGCCGGCCTGGCCGAGTGCGATCACGAGCGCGGGCCGGTGCTTGCGCAGCAGCGCGTCGAGCGCGCGCAGCGAGCGCGCGAATTCGGTCGGCAATTCGGCCGCGACGACGCGATGGCCGGCGATGATCTCGCCGTCGAGCGCACGCGCGATTTCGAGCGAGGGATTCGTCGCTTCGCCGCCGAACGGATCGAATCCGGTGAGGAGGGCGACCGGCAGCTCGCGAAGTTTCGGCGTTCGTTTCATTGGAAGATCAGCCCCGCCATCAGGATCACGTTGACGACGAGCAGCACGAGCGCGGTCGGCCACTGCGCGCGGATCACGCCGTACTGGTCGCGCAGTTCGAGCAGCACCGCCGGCACGATGTTGAAATTCGCCGCCATCGGCGTCAGCAGTGTGCCGCAGTAACCTGTGAGCATGCCGAGCGAGCCGAGCACCGCCGGCGCCGCGCCGTGCTTGTGCACGAGCAGCGGCAGGCCGATGCCGGCCATCATCACCGGGAACGCGGCGAACGCATTGCCCATGATCATCGTGAACAGCACCATGCCGAGGGCGAACGCGACGAGGCAGGCGATGCGGCTGTCGACCGGAATCAGCATGCCGACGATCGACGCGACCGCATCGCCGACGCCGGTCGCCGCAAATACGCCGCCGAGCGTGGCGAGCACCATCGGCAGCAGCGCGACGCAGCCGAGCGTGTCGAGCAGACGGCGCCCTTCGGCGAGGGCCTGTGCGGCGGGCGCGCGCGTGGTGTACACGGCGACGAAGGCCGCGAGCACGCAGGCCAGGCCGAGCGCAACCAGAGTGGCCTGGGCCGGCTCGACCAGCGCCACGCCGCCGAGCGAGAGATGCGGCAGCGCGAGCACGAGCGCGATCGTCGCGAACGGGATCGTCAGCGCCGGTAGGAATAACTTATTGCCGAGGCGCGCGGCGGCATCGCGGCGTTCGCTGTCGGTCGAGCCCTGCTTCTGCATGGTGCCGCTGGCCGCGAGCAGGCCGAGCGCGATCACGCCGGCGCCCATCAGCTGCGCCGGCCAGCGCGTGTGCGCGGCGCTGGCCGCCTTGATCGCGTCGCCGAACAAAAATGCGCAGCCCACCACGGCCCAGAACGCGGCCATCGACCAGCGCCGCTCGCGCAGGTTGTAGATCGCGCAGAGCGCGAGCCATGCGCCCATCAGCCAGTAGACGTATTCGAGTCTCAGCATGATCGTTTTTTTATGTTCGTCATTCCCGCGAAAGCGGGAATCCAGCGTCTTTGCTCTTGCCAGATGCCGAAGCGAAAGGCACTGGATTCCCGCTTTCGCGGGAATGACGGCTTCCGATTTCGAGGCTGCGCTGCACCCACCAAATGCGCACCGCGTGGATCACGAAAGCCGCAATCGCGGTCGGCAGCGCCCACAGCGCGATCGAGAGCGGATCGAGCTGGATGCCGTTGCGCGCGTAAAAGCCCTGGATCAGCAGCACCGCGCCGAACGCGAGGAACACATCCTCGCCGAAGAAGCGGCCGACATTGTCGGTGGCGGCGGCCAGCGCGTACACGCGTTCGCGCGCGTCGTCGTCGAGCGCGATGCCGTCGTTGCGTGCCGCCGCTTCGCTCATCGGCGCCACGAGCGGCCGCACGGTTTGCGCGTGGCCGGCGAGGTCGATCATGCCGAGCATCGACAGCAGCTGGCGCGCGCCGAGATAGGAAATCAGCAGCCGCGCGAGCGAGAGTTTGCGGAACGAGCCGATCCACGCCTGCGCGCGTTCGCGCAGGCCGTAGCGTTCGAGCAGCCCGATCGCCGGCAGGGTGAGCACGAACAGCAGCAATGCGCGGTTGCTGACGAAGGAGTCGCCGATCAGCGCGAGCAGATCGCCGATGCTCATGCCGGCGGCCAGTCCGCTGGCGACGCCCGCCGCGATCACGACGAGCACCGGATTGCGCTTGAGCGCGAATCCCGCGATCACGACCGCGACGCCGATCAGCGGCCAATAGTTCATGCAGAAACCCCCGCGTTGTTGCGCACGTTACGAAGCGATACGGCCGATGCCGACGCCGGCGTTCTTCAGCGCGGCATTCAATCTTCGCGCGAACGTCGCCGCGTCGGGCCGGTCGCCGTGCACGCAGATCGTGTCCGCGCGGATGTCGACGAGCGCGCCGTCACGCGTCGCTGCGTTGCCCCGTGTCGCGATCTGCACCGCCTGCGCGACGGCGGTGTCGACATCGTCGATCACGGCGCCGTTCTCGCGGCGCGGCGTGAGCGAGCCGTCGGCGCGGTAGCGGCGGTCGGCGAACGCTTCATGTGCGACGACGAGGCCGAGCTGCGCGCCCGCGTGCGGCAACGCGCTGCCGGCGAGGCCGACGAGGATCAGCTGCGGATCGAAGTCGCGCACGGCGTTGGCGATCGCTTCGGCGAGGCCGGCGTCCTTCGCCGCCATGTTGTACAGCGCGCCGTGCGGCTTGACGTGATGCAGCCGCTGCCCCTGCGCATGCACGAAGGCCGCGAGCGCGCCGATCTGGTACAGCGTCGCCGCGTGGGCTTCGGCGGGCGAGATCGCCATTTCGCGGCGGCCGAAGCCTTGCAAATCCGGCAGCGATACGTGCGCGCCGATCGCCACGCCGTGTTCGGCGGCGAGAATGACCGTGCGCTGCATAGTCATGAAATCGCCCGCGTGGAATCCGCAGGCGACGTTGACCGAGCTGACATGCGGCATCACGCCGGCGTCGTCGCCCATCGTCCAGGCGCCGAACGATTCGCCCATGTCGCAGTTGAGATCGATGACCATGTTTGCGTTCTTCACCAGGGCCGGCGCAGGCGGGCGCGAATCCACGTGTCGAGCTTCGCCAATGCGCGTTCGCGTTCAAGATAACGCATTTGCGCGTCGGCGAGGTCGGTTTGCGCGAAGCGCACTGTGTCGCCCGGACGCCGCTGCGCAAGATGCGGCAGGTCGATCGCGATCACCTGTGCGATGCGCGGATAACCGCCGGTCGGCGGCGCTTCGGCGGTCAGCGCGATCGGCACGCCGCCGGGCGGCAGCTGCACGGTGCCCGGCGCGGTGCCTTCGGAGA
>DAIMZS010000028.1:0-12107 GCA_036733825.1 Rudaea sp. | reverse complement strand
AGTTCGCCGCACAGCGATCTTGGCGCCGCGGCGCAAGGCAGTTCGTCGCCGGCGGCCAGCGGGCGCGGCATCGGGCCGAGCGCCGCGTTGACATCGGTACTGCGGCTGCCGAGCACCGCCGGCAGATCGATGCCGCCTGCGACGGCGAGATACGCGCGCGTGCCGTGGCGCATGCCGCCGAGCTGCAATTCGCTGCCGGCGCGCACTATCACCGGCCGCCACGGCGGCACGATCTCGCCGGCGCAGCGCGCATCGACGGCGGCGCCCGTGAGGGCGATCAATGCGTCGGCGTCGACGCGCAGGCGCGGGCCGCGCAAGGTGATTTCCAGCGCTGCCGCGTCCTGCGCGTTGCCGACGAGCAGGTTGGCGAGGCGCAGCGACACCGCATCCATCGCGCCGGCGCTGCCGACGCCGAACGCGGCGAAGCCGCAGCGGCCGCCGTCCTGCACGGTGGTCAGCAGCCCCGGGGAAAGCACGCGCAGGCTCATGAGGTGAGCCGCGCGAATTCTTCGGCGTCGATCGCGCGGAAGCGCACGTGCTGGCCCGGCGCCAGCAGCGCGGGCGGATCGCGGGCGACGTCGAACAGCGCGAGCGGCGTGCGGCCGATGATCTGCCAGCCGCCGGGCAGTTCGCGCGGGTAGATGCCGGTCTGCGCGCCGCCGATCGCGACCGAGCCCGCGGGCACGCGCGTGCGCGGGCTCGCGCGGCGCGGCGCATGCAGCGCGGCATCGAGGCCGAGCAGGTACGGGAACCCCGGTGCGAAGCCGAGCATCGCGACGCGATAGCGGCCCGCGGCGTGGCGCGCGATGACTTCGCTTTCGTCGAGTTTGACGAGTCGGGCGATATCGGCGAGATCGGGGCCGTGATCGCCGCCGTAGCAGACCGGAATCTCGACGATGCGTTGGCTTGAGTCGTCGGAATTGCGCTCGTCGTCGAGATCGACGGCGCGGACCAGCGCGAGCAGATGTTCGGCGAGGCGTTCGCCGGGCGAGCGATCGGAATCCGGAGCGACCCACGCCAGCGGATCGTAATGCAGGGCGACGCTGGCGTACGCCGGCATGAGGTCGACCACGCCGGGCAGATTCGCCTTGCGCAGCGCCGCCGCCGCGGCATGCGCGCGCGCGTTGAGCGCCGCATCGATGCCCGTGCCCAGACGCAGCAGCAGCGCACGGTCGCCGAGCCACTCGATGCGTGCATCGTTCATCCGCGCGATGCGGGTTCGAGCTGAGCGAGCAGCTCGGCGCGGCGCGCGGCGAGTGCGTCGGCCGCATACGGCGCGCGCTCGCCCACGCCCCACACCGGCTTCGGCCAGGCGGCGTCGCCGACGTGGCGCGCGATCAAGTGCACATGCAGTTGCGGCACCACGTTGCCGAGTGCGGCGACGTTGAGTTTGTCGGGCCGCACGATCGCACGCAGCGCCTGCGAGCAGAGCGCGATTTCGTCGAGCAGCCGATGCTGATCCGCCGGCGGCAGATCGATCCAGTCGCGCATGCCCCTGCGGCGCGGGACGAGAATCAGCCAGGCATAACGCGCATCGTCCATCAGCAGCACGCGCGAGAGTTCCAGGTCGCAGACGAAATGGGTATCCGCATGCAGCTGCGGGTGCAGCTCGAAAGCCATTCCCGTCACGCGTCCGCCAGATGCCGCGCAAAGAACGCGAGGGTGCGTTCCAGCGCGAGCGCGGCGCTGGCCGGCTCGTAATTCTCCGCCGACACCTCGCGGTTGAACGCGTGGTCGGCGGGGTAAGTGTAGATTTCGAGTTCGCGCTGCGCGGCGGGCACCGCGTCGGCGAAGTGCAGCTCCGCGCGATGGCGCGCGACCGCTTCGGGCGGAATCGACTTGTCGCGCTCGCCGAAATGAAAGATCGCCGCCGCGCGTAGCGGTTCGTGCAGGAAATTGACGTTGCGTGCGCCGTAATAGCAGACCGCCGGCAGGCCGAGGCGCATCGCGGACAGCATCGCCACCGTGCCGCCCCAGCAGTAGCCGACGACGCCGACCTTGCCGCTCGATGCGATCGCCGCCGCGGCGCTGGCGACGTCCTCGATCGTGCGGTCGAACGGGGTCTGCGCGATGAGTTCGCGCGCGCGAGTCCAGCTCGCCGGGTCGTAGGCGAGCTCGACGCCGTGCTCGATGTGATCGAAGAACGCCGGCGCGATGGCGACGTAGCCCTGCGCGGCAAAGCGATCGGCGACGCGGCGGATATGCGCGTTGACGCCGAAGATTTCCTGCACGACGACGATGCCGCCCTTAGGCGCGCCCGCCGGCCTGGCCACGTAGGCGCTGATGCACTGCGTGCGCGTCGTGCCGATTTGAAGAGTCTCGCCCATGGCCGTGCCCGTTTTGCCGCGATACGGTCAGCCTAGATGTCTGGGCTGCAAAGTCAAGTTTGCTGGAGTACGCGGTGGCGTCTCAGTTTGAAATTTGCTTTCCGTTCGTGGCGATGCTTCGGCAGGCTCAGCACAGGGTACGCTGCGCGTATCGAACCACGAACGGCAATCTTGGCGTGCGGTTCGTCCTTCGATACCTCAGGACGAACGGTCCTGATTTCCAACTGAGACATTACCGAGTCCGCGCACGCAATTGCGTCCGGCTTGTTTGGCGAGATACAGAGCGCGGTCGGCGGCGTCGATCAGCAGGTCGATCGCATCGATCGTCGGCATCGCGCGCAGCATCGCCGCGCCGATGCTGATCGTCGGCGGCGAATCGGTGGCGGCCATGCGTTCGGCGACGGTACGGCGGATGTGCTCGGCAAGATCGCGGCTCGCCGCCTCGTCGCGGCCGGCGAAGACGACGATGAATTCCTCGCCGCCGAAGCGGCCGAACAGGCAGTCCTCGGGAAGTTCGCTGCGGATGAGATGCACCGCGGCGACTAGCAGGCGGTCGCCGGCGAGGTGGCCGTAGCGGTCGTTGACGAGCTTGAAGTTGTCGAAGTCGATCAGCAGCAGGGTCAGGTCGCGCTGCGTGCGTCGGCAGTCCGCGAACAGCCGGCCGAGCTCGCCGAGCAGATACGAACGGTTGTGCGCTCCGGTGAGCGGGTCAGTGATCGCGGCCCGGTACAGCGACTGCGCCTGCTGCTCGAGCAGGCGGTTGGCCTCGCTCAGCGCGATATGCTGCCGGTCGAACTGCTGGTTGCGCGCAGCGAGGACCGAGTTGAGGCGGCGCAGGCGCAGCAGCAGCGCGGCGAACACTGCGAGAATGGCGATGAGCGCGAGGATCGCGCCGATCGCATACCAACGCTCCTGCCGGCTGCGTTCCAGGCGCTCGGCCTGCAGTTCGTTGGTGCGTTCGGCGAGCATGAGCTGCTGCTGGCTTTGTTCGCGCACCTTGCGGATCTCGATCGCGGCGAGCAGGCGCGAGGAGCGGACGCCGAGCAATTCCTCGCGCAGACCGGCGTAACGATGGGCGAATTCGTGCGCGGCGGCCGGATCGTTTTCCGCTTCGGCCAGATGATCGCGCAGGTCGTAGGCCTGGGCGAGATAGCTTTTCAGTCCCGTCGCGTTGAGCAGCGGCGACACCTCGTTGAGCAGCCGGTGCGTGCGCTCCAGGTCGCCGCGGCCGAGCGTGATTTCCGCGAGCGCCAGCTGGCTGCGCGCGACCAGTTCGCGCTGGTCGATCGCGCGGCCGATCGCGAGCGCGGCGTCGAAATGCGGCTCGGCATCGTCGGGCCGGCGCAGGCCGAGCAGCGCGCGGCCGACTTCCAGATGTTCGAAGCCGACCGAAGGCTGATTGCCGAGCGCTTCGGTGATGGCCAGCGCTTCACTGGCCGCGTTGAGCGCGCCCTCATAGTTGCGCTCGTCGTTGAGAAAGCCGGCGTAGGCGCCCTGCACCGAGGCGTAGAAGCCGGGCTGCGCGTAACGCCCGGCCGCGTCGATGGCCTTGGCGAAATACGTGCGCGTCGTCTGCGTGTCGTCGAGTTCGCGATAGAGCAGGGCGATGTTGCGGTAGGCGACGTCCAGGCGCAGGTCGATGCGTTCGCGGATCGCGAGCGCCTGCAGGAAATAGTCCAGACAGAGGGCGAAATCGCCCTTGTCGCGCGCGATGGTGCCGAGATTGGTCAACGCCGCCGCCTCGCCGGCGGCGTCGCCGATCTTGCGGCGCAGGGCCAGTGCCGTGGACTGGTGCGCCAATGCGGTATCGAGACTGCCGCGGCGGCGGTCGAACACGCCCTGATATTCTTCGGCGGCAGCGGTGAGCCCGTCGTTGTTGCCGGTGCTCGCCAGCTGCATCAATTCGTCGGCCAGACTGTGGCCGTTCACGTAATCGCCGCGAGCGAGCCCGGTCTGGATGCGCGCGATCAGCGCCGCGCCGAGCGCCTGGTCGTCGCCTGCCGCGCGCGCGGCCGCGCTCATCGATTTCCAATGCGGGTCGGCGAGGGCGTCCGCGGACAGCGCGGCATACACCAGCGCCAGGGCAAATTCGGCCTGCATGCGTCCGCGCCGGCCGCCGAGCTGATAAGCCACGCGCGGCAGCGGGCGCAGCAGCGCATCGGCTTGCTCGACGAACTGGCTCGCCGTGGTGACGGCCTGAGCGCGCAGCGGAGTTTCGGCGTGGGCAGTGGAGGCGACAGCGGCGAGGCCCGCCAACGCGGCGAACCGCCAGTCCATGCGGCGTATCGCAGCCCGTCTGACTACGGGCGGCGATCTCACCCTCTTCCCCGAATTGAATCCATTCGCGATCGTCTCTCACCGGTGCAGGCTTATTCTGGCGTAAGGCGCAGGCGCGCACCTGAACCCGGTTGGCCTGCCGCCCGCCGCCAAAAGCGCCGATCGGCCTCGGCGACGCGCCGTGTCCAGTATAATTCCCCGGTTTCAAAATGTGATCAAGTTCATGTCTTCAGCAACACAAAAGGTCGGTTTCGTCAGCCTGGGCTGCCCCAAGGCGCTGGTCGACTCCGAACGCATCCTCACGCAGCTGCGCGTGGAGGGCTACGAAATCGTTCCGAGCTATCAGGCGGCCGACGTCGTCGTGGTTAATACCTGCGGGTTCATCGACGCGGCGGTGCAGGAGTCGCTCGATGCGATCGGCGAAGCGCTCGAGGAAAACGGCAAGGTGATCGTCACCGGTTGCCTGGGCAAGCGCGCGGAGGTGATCCGTGAGGCGCATCCGGACGTGCTCGCGATCAGCGGACCGCAGGACTACGCGAGCGTGATGAGCGCGGTGCATACGCAGCTGCCGCCGCGTCACGATCCGCATCTCGACCTGCTGCCGGCCAAACGCCAGCGCGGCGCGGCGGACGTCGACATCGGCGTGAAGCTGACGCCGAAGCACTACGCCTATCTGAAGATTTCCGAAGGCTGCAATCACCGCTGCACCTTCTGCATCATTCCGTCGATGCGCGGCGATCTCGTCTCGCGCCCGGTCGTCGAGGTGCTGATCGAGGCCGAGAAGCTCGTCAAAAGCGGCGTGCGCGAGCTGCTCGTGATCTCGCAGGACACCAGCGCCTACGGCGTCGATCTCAAATACGCCGAACACCCCTGGAAAAACGGCAAAGTGCGCACGCGCATGACCGAGATGTGCGCCGCGCTCGGCGACCTCGGCGCCTGGGTGCGCCTGCATTACGTCTACCCGTATCCGCACGTGGATGAAGTGATCGGGCTGATGACGGACGGGAAGATCCTGCCGTATCTCGATATTCCGTTCCAGCATTCGAGCCCGCGCATCCTCAAGCTGATGAAGCGGCCCGCGGCCAGCGCGAAGACGCTGGAACGCGTGCTCGCCTGGCGCAAGGCATGTCCGGAAATCACCTTGCGCAGCACCTTCATCGTCGGCTTCCCGGGCGAGACCGATGCGGAGTTCGAGGAACTGCTCGATTTTCTCGACGTCGCCCAGCTCGACCGCGTCGGCGCCTTCGCGTATTCGCCGGTCGACGGCGCGCGCGCGAACGACCTGCCGGGCGCGGTGCCGGAAGAGGTGAAGCAGGAGCGTCTGGAGCGTTTCATGGCGAAGCAGGCGCAGATCAGCGCGGCGCGCTTGCAGCGCAAGGTCGGCACGACGGTGCAGGCGCTCGTCGATCACGCGGGCAAGGACGGCGCGGTCGCGCGCACGAGCGCGGACGCGCCCGAGATCGACGGCCTGCTGCATATCGTCGACGGGCAGAAGCTCAAGCCGGGGCAGTTCGTCGAGGTGTTGGTCGAAGCGGCGGATGAGCACGATTTGAGCGGCCGTCTCGCCTGACAACGCCGTCATTCCCGCGAAAGCGGGAATGACGAGCAAGGAAAGCAATATGCGCTTCATTGCTCCCACTCGCGAATGCGTCGACTCTGCCGTATTTCGAAGTCCGCCGCTCGGCGCCTGGACCGAATTTTCCGATCTGCTGCAGGCATCGCCGTGGCCGACGATCGCACAGATCGAAGCCGTCCGCGAAAAAGTGGAAAATGTCGCAAAAGCAACGCTGCCGCACTTCGTCGAACAGACGCCCGCCTTGCTGCGCGACGGCCTGCATTACGAAGCGCGCATCGCCGAGCGCGGCCAGATCGCGACGCGCGCCGAGAACTGGCACGACCTGATCAATGCGCTGATCTGGCTGCGCTATCCGGCGATCAAATCGGCGCTCAACGCGCGCCAGGTCGACGAAATCGCCGTGGTCGGCGCGAAGCGGCGCACGCGCGCGCAGTATGCGCTGACGCATTTCGACGAGGCCGGCGTGATCGTGCAGATCGGCGATCCCGCGCTGCTCGCGCTGTGGGATGCGCATGACTGGCATGGACTGTTCTGGCGCGAGCGCTCGGCTTGGAGCGACGGCCGCCTGCGCATCGACGTGTTCGGTCATGCGCTGCTCGAACATTCGCTGCGCCCCGGGACGTTGCTCGTCGGCAAAGCGCTGGCGATCGCGCCGTGCGCGGACATGCCCGAGCGCCTGTCCGGCGCGATTCGCGGGGCCGAGCTGCTCAATGATCCGCTGGAGTTGCGCCCGCTGCCGTTGTCCGGCATTCCGGGCTGGCACGACGGCAATAGGCACGAGTCGTTCTACGCCGCGACGCCGTGTTTTCGCGCGCGCCGCGACGGCCGCAGCTATCCGCCGCCGTTTGCGCTGAGTCCGTCGCCGGCGTCGTAGCTGACGTCGATCACGATGAAACGCTTGCTGCCCGCGGGCAGGAACGCCTCGAACTCGTCATCGACGCGCTTCTTCAATGCGGCGCGCGCGAGCGGCGAATCGACGCTGATCCAGCCGAGCGCCGCGTCGGTTTCGTCGGGGCCGACGATGCGCAGGCGCTGCTCGCGGCCGTCCTCGTCCTCGACGGAGAACCAGGCGCCGAAGTAGATCGCGCCGCGGTCGGCGGGTTTGGCCTCGGCGACCTTGAGCTCGGGCAGGCGTTTGGTCAGATAGCGCACGCGCCGGTCGATTTCGCCGAGCTGCTTTTTCCGATACGTGTATTCGGCGTTCTCCGAGCGATCGCCCTCGGCCGCGGCGGCGGCGAGCGCCTTGACCACCTCGGGCCGGCGCACGCGCCACAGCTCGTCGAGCTCGGCTTTCAGCCGCGCCTGACCCTCCGCGGTGATGATCGCGGTCGATGCGGCTTGGGGTGGGCGCCAGCGGCTCATGCAATGAATCGGAACAAGAACGAGGACCGCAATGATCCGACGCGGACGACGCGAGTGCAAACCACCCGGCAAGATCCGTTCGCCCGGAGGTATCGAAGGGCGAACCTCACATTAGATTGCCGCTCGTGGTTCGATACCTCACCACGAACGGAACAGCAAGCTAGACCACTACCAACCACCTCGCCGGATCGCGTTTGCGGGACGACCTCTCTAGAATCACGCGTCTCGGGGAAACAGGGGATTGGCGCGTGCTCATCGTGCCGCTGCACCGCAGCTTGAGCTGGACGAATTTTCCGCTGATGACGGCGGCGCTGATTCTGGTGAACTTCTTCGTCTTCTTCGGCCTGCAGTCGGGCGACGAGGCGGTGTTCGAGCGTGCATTCGAGCAGTACCGTGCCTCCGGGCTCGACCGCATCGAATTTCCGGCCTTCGTCGACTGGCAGAACTCGCACGCGCGCGACGCGCGTGCGCGCGAGGCGATGCAGGCCGCGCCCGCGCAGTTCAAGCTACAGCTGCTGCAGTCGGATGCGGAATTCGTCGACGCGCTGCAGCTCGGCCAGATCATCATGCCGACGCGAGCCGACTACGCGACCTGGCGCGAAAAGCGCGACGAGTTCGACCGGCTCTGGTCGGAAAGTGTCACCGAGCGCTTCAAACTGCGTTTCTCCCACGTCGAACCCGCGCGCATGTTCGGCGCGATGTTTCTGCACGGCGGCGTCGGCCACCTCGTCGGCAACATGATTTTTCTCGCGCTGCTCGGTCTGCTCGTCGAAGGCGCGCTCGGGCCGTGGCTGTTCTTCGCGCTCTATCTCGCCGGCGGCCTCGGCGGGCAGCTGGTCAGTCTCGCCGTGCGCTGGGGCGAGCACGGCGGCGCGCTCGGTGCGTCCGGCGCGATCGCCGGCTTGATGGGCGCCTATTGCGTGCTCTGGGGCCTGCGCAAAGTGCGTGTGTTCTATTGGTTTTTCGTCGTCTTCGACTACGTGCGCGTTCCGGCGCTCACGCTGTTGCCGTTCTGGGTCGGCTGGGAGATTTTCAATCTGATCGGCAACCGCGAAGCGCACGTCGGCTTCGACGCGCACGCCGGCGGCATGATCTGCGGTGCTTTGCTCGCGTTCGGCGTACGCAAGCTGCATTGGGAACGCGAGGATTTTCTCGCCGAAGACGAACGCGTCGAGCAGCGCGAGCACAACGAATTCCGCTTCGAACAGGCGATGCAGCATTTGGGACGCCTGGAAGTGACCCAGGCCCAGGCGCTGCTGCGCGAGATCGACGCGCAGGAGCCCGGCCGGTTGGACGTGGCGATCGCGCTGTACCGCTGCGCCCGCTACGGCGGCGGTGCGGCCGCGACGGATCGCGCAACGGCGCGCGTGCTCGCGTTCGACGCGCGCACGCGCGAAGCCGTCGCCGACATCGGCTCAGTATGGAGCGACTACGTGCGCGCCTGCGGCGGTGCGCCGCGGCTGCCGGCCGAAGCGCCGCTGCGATTTGCCCAGGCTTGCATGCGCATCGGCGCCGACGATGTCGCCGAATCCGTGTTGCGCGTGCTGGCCGCACACACACCGCTGCCCGCGGGTGTCGACGCGGCGTGGTTCGTGCTGGCGCTGCGCGCCGCGGAAGGCTCGGCGCCGCGGCGCTCGCGGCTCGAATTCATCGCACGGAATTTTCCGCAAAGCAGCTACGCCGCGAAGGCGCGCTTTCTGCTGCGGGCCTGATCCACGCGGCTCAAGCCGGTTTTGTAGACATCGGGTTCAACATGCGCTCGACCACCGCGAGCTGCGCGGCGATGCGCGGCTGCAGTTCGTGTCCGGGATAATTTTTTTGCAGCTGGGTCAGCAGCGCGTGGGCTTCCTTGTCGCGATTGAAACGCTCGAACATCAACGTCGCCGCGAGCAGATAATTTTTCGGAATGTCCGCGCTCTGCGGGTGGCGCCGGTGGAAACCGGAGAGCAGTTGCAATGCGGTCTGGCTCTGCCCGAGCTGCGCGGCTTTGTGTGCGATCCAGGTGGTTTCTTCGGCGTGTTGCGGCACGAAGGCCGAATCGAGCTCGAGGCATTCGCGGGTGACGTCCACCGCGAGATGCTCCTTTTCGCGCGCGAAGAGCGAAGAAAGATATTCGCGGCCGTGCTGCAGCTGCCCGTCCTTGTCGCCGACGAGGCGCAGCAGTTTCCGATACTGCAGGTGCGCGTTGTCCGCACCGCCGCGGCTGCGCAGATGATCGTGAAGCAGCTTCGCCGCGTCCTCGGCCTTGCCGTCGCGGATCAGCGTTTCGGTTTGACCAAGCACCTCGCGGTCGGGATCGTTCAGCAGCGGCGCCGGCGCGGTGGCGGCGGGATGAAAAGCCGTGTAGCCGAGTTCGTCCTGGTATTGATAGACGAGATAGCCCATCAGATGGCATGTCGTAATCAGCGCATAGCCGGAAAGAAACTGGGCGACGAAGATCGCGAGCAGCGACGGCAGGAACGATGCGAACAGCGCCTGCGCGTTGGCCATGCTCAGATAGATCACCAGGCACAGCAGCGTGGCGATGAAATACGGCCAGCCCAGGCGAGCCATGATCGACAGCCAAGTGACGGGGTTGAGCGCGTGCATCACGCTTGCGTCGATCGCCAGCGACATCATCGCGCCGGGCCAACCGAACGCGAGCACGATCGCCGCGATCAGGCCGGCGATCGGCCCGAGCAGCAGCACGGCGGCGATCGCCAGCAGGATGAAGCACACCTGCAGCCAGATCGCGTGCCAGCCGGTGATCTCCTCGACGCGCAAACCGCCGGGCGGCGGTTCCATGTGGCCGTCCGCGGTCGCACGCAGCGCTTCGAAACCGTATTTGTACAGCGCGACGGTGACGAGCAGGCGGATGACGCCGCCGACGCCGGGCAGCAGGGCCAGCAGCGAACAGGCGGCGAGCACGATCAGCGTGGTCAGGGACTCGCCGTGAAACGCGTAGAGCGAGATGGCGCGCAGCCGGTTCCAGAACGGAACGACAGGCGTATCGACAATCTGCATCCGATGTCCCCCTGATGGATCGTGTTATCTCATTTGCGCAGCAGCGAACCGAGCACGCCGCGCACGAGCGCGGTGCCGAGCCGGCTGCCGCCGCTGCGGATCGCCGACTTCGCCATCGTTTCGATCATGCCCTGGCGCCGGCCGGTGCCGAACACCGCATCGCTGATCGTCTTGCCCCAGCCGGACATGGCGCCCGCTTCGGCGTCGCCTTTCGCTGCGCCGTTGCCCCCGGACGTCGCCACCGTATCGCCGGTGCGTTTGGCCAGCATCTCGAACGCCGATTCGCGGTCGACCGCGGTGTCGTACTTGCCGCCGACCGGCGAGCGCGAGCGAATCGTCGCGCGTTCGGCGTCGCTGATCGTGCCGATGCGGCAGGCCGGCGGCACGATCAGCGCGCGTTCGACCGGAAGCGGCACGCCGCCTTCCTGCAAGGTCGAAACGAGCGCCTCGCCGACGCCGAGTTGGGTGATGACCTGAGTGATATCGCCGACGGCGGGATTCGGCGCGAACGTTTCCGCCGCGCTGCGTACGGCTTTCTGGTCGCGCGGCGTGAACGCGCGCAATGCGTGCTGCACGCGGTTGCCGAGCTGGCCCAAGATGACGTCGGGCGCGTCGTCCGGATTCTGCGAGCAGAAGTACACGCCGACACCTTTCGAACGGATCAGGCGCACGACCTGCTCGACGCGTTTCTGCAGCGCGGGCGGGCAGTCGTCGAACAGGAGGTGCGCCTCGTCGAAGAAGAAGACGAGCTTGGGCACGTCGAGATCGCCGACTTCGGGCAGCTTCTCAAACAATTCGGACAGCAGCCAGAGCAGGAAGGTCGAGTACAGCATCGGCTTGAGGATCAACTGATCCGCGGCGAGGATGTTGACGATGCCGCGCCCCGACATGTCCTGACGCATGAAGTCGGCGAGGTCGAGCGCCGGCTCGCCGAAAAATTGGTCGCCGCCCGCGTTCTCCAACTGCAACAGAGCGCGCTGGATCGCGGCGATCGAGGTTGGGCTGATCAGGCCGTAGCGCGCGGAGAGTTCTTTCGCGTTGGCCTTGTCCGCGGCGAAGTTGAGTATCGCGCGCAGGTCTTTGAGATCGAGCAGCAGCAGGCCCTGATCGTCGGCCGCCTTGAACACGATTTCGAGCACGCCCGACTGCACGTCGTTGAGTTCGAGCAGGCGCGCGAACAGCGTCGGGCCCATCTCGGAGACAGTCGCGCGCACGGGATGGCCGAGCTTGCCGTAGATGTCCCAGAAGATCACCGGATTCGCGCTCGGCGCGAAATTCGTGATGCCGAGTTTCTCCAGGCGCGGCTTCAATTTGTCGGAGACCACCGCGGCCTGCGAAAGGCCGGCGAGATCGCCCTTCACGTCGGCGAGGAACACCGGCACGCCGAGTTTCGAAAAACCCTCGGCCATCACCATCAGCGACACTGATTTGCCGGTGCCCGTGGCGCCAGCGATCATGCCGTGGCGGTTGCCGTATTTGGCGTGCAGATACACGTCCGGCGTTTTGCTGTTCGGCAATTGGCTTTTGCCGAGCAGGATGTCGTTGCTCATAGGAGGTTCCCC
>DAIMZS010000027.1:18909-20196 GCA_036733825.1 Rudaea sp. | reverse complement strand
CGCACGTGGCCCATGTGCAGCGCGCCCGACGGGTACGGCAGCATCGACAGGCAGAAATACTTCGGCTTCGAGGGGTCTTCCTTCACCTCGAACGCTTTCGTATCGTTCCAGAAGGCCTGCGCCGCGGCTTCGACCGCGGCAGGGTCGTAGATGTGTTCTTGTTCTTGCATGATGAAATCGGAGGAAAAGCGCGTCCACGCGCCGTTGGCAGACCGCGCAGGGTAGCGCAGAGGGGCGTTTTGCGCCAATTTCCCCGCTCCGTCATTCCGGCTTTAGCCGGAATGACGCACTCTTTTAATGTAGCGACGTTATTCTGCCCGTATGCTAAGCCTTCGACTCCTCGCTTTTATCCCCCTCGCCTGCATGGCCGTTTCCACCGCCGACGCCGCGCCGCCCGCGAAACCGCTGGCCGAAAAAGTCCTCGTCCTCGGCCACCGCGGCGCAAGCGCGCTGCGTCCGGAACATACGCTCGCCTCGTACGGCCAGGCGATCGAGGACGGCGCCGATTTCGTCGAGCCCGACCTGGTCATGACCCGCGACGGCGCTCTCGTCGCCCGCCACGAAAACGAGATCTCGGGCACGACCGACGTCGCCAAACACCCTGAATTCGCCGCGCGCAAGACGACCAAGACCATCGACGGCCAGCCGGTCACCGGCTGGTTCACCGAGGACTTCACCCTCGCCGAATTCAAAACCCTGCGCGCGCGCGAACGCCTGCCCGAGCTGCGCCCGGGCAATGCGAAGTTCGACGGCCAGTTCGGCGTGCCGACGTTCGACGAGATCATCGACTTCGTTGCCGCCGAGTCGAAAAAGCGCGGCCGTACGATCGGTATTTATCCCGAGATCAAGCACTCAACCTATTTCCGCGGCATCGGCCTGCCGATGGAAGATGCGGTGCTCGCCGCGATCCGCAAGCACGCCTACACCGCGAAAGGCGCGCCGCTGTTCGTCCAGTCGTTCGAGATCGGCAACCTCAAGTATTTGCGCGGCAAGCTCGGCGGCCTGGCGAACGTCAAATTGATCCAACTGCTCGGCGAGGCGAAGGAACAGCCCTACGACGTCGTCGCCGCGAAGCAATCGTTGAGCTACGCGCAGATGATGCAGCCGCAAGGGCTTGCCGAGATCGCCAAATACGCCGATGCGATCGGCCCGAACAAGCTGTCGGTGATCCCGCGCACCGCCGACGGCAAGCTCGCCGCGCCGACGGCGCTCGTCGCCGACGCGCACGCGGCGAAACTGCTCGTGCATCCGTACACGTTTCGCCCGGAAAACTACTTCCTGCCGAGC
>DAIMZS010000027.1:14711-18809 GCA_036733825.1 Rudaea sp. | reverse complement strand
GACAACGACAACGAGTCGATCGCGCTGCGCAATGCGATCAACGCCGGCCTCGTTCCCGGCCCGCGTATCTTCACCGCGGGCAAGGCGATCGGCTCGACCGGCGGCCACGCCGATCCGACCGACGGCTTTCGCAAGGATCTCGCCGGCGATCCGGGCCCGAAGGACGGCATCATCAACTCGCCGGAGGACGCGTGGAAAGCCGTGCGCGAGCACTACAAGGACGGCGCCGACGCGATCAAGATCATGCCCTCGGGCGGCGTGCTCGATGAAAGCAACAGCGTCGACAATTCGCAGATGACGATCGAGGAAATCAAAGCGGTCGTCGCCGCCGCGCACGACTACGGCTTCACCGTCGCCGCGCACGCGCATGGCGCCGAGGGCATCCGCCGCGCGATCATCGGCGGCGTCGATTCGATCGAGCACGGCACCTACATGGACGACGCCGACATGAAGCTGATGAAAGAACACGGCACCTGGCTCGTGCCGACGATCATCGCCGGCAAGTACGTCGAGGAGCAGGCGAACAAGCCCGGCGTGTTTCCGCCGCAGGTGGCGGCCAAGGCCAAGCTGGTCGGACCGATCATCCAGGCCACCGCGGGCAAGGCGTACAAGGCCGGCGTGAAGATCGCGTTCGGCACCGACGCCGCCGTGTATCCGCACGGGCAGAACGCGAAGGAATTCGTCTACATGGTCGAGGCCGGGATGCCGCCGATGTTCGTCATCCAGGCCGCGACCACGCACGCGGCGCAGCTGCTGAAGAAGGAGAAGGACCTCGGCAGCGTCGCGCCGGGCAAGTTCGCCGATGTGATCGCCGTGGAAGGCAATCCGCTCGACAACGTCGCCGTGCTGCAGAAAGTCGGTTTCGTCATGAAGGGCGGCGTCGCCTACAAACTGCCGTAGTTACGTCGTCGCGGCGTAACCCCAACTGGCCAGCCCCGCCGCCACATTATCGTAATTGCGCGGCTTGGTGCCGTTCGCCGGATCCGCCGCGTAAGCGGAAAGCTTCGCCAATCCCGTCGGCTGCGTCTGCGGCGCGGTTTCGTTGAAGCCCATGAGCAGCGCCAGATCGTCGGCGTTGTCCGCCGCGGCGAGTTGCTGCAGGCGGTCGCGCAGGGCTTTGGCGATCTGCTCGTCCGACTCGGTGACGATCGCCTGCGGGTCCTGCTCGCCCGATTGCGGAAACACGATGAAGCTCACCGGAAAGTTGTTGTTGAAGCGGTTGCCGCGGCCGCTGCCGCCGAGGTCCTTGCCGACGCGATGTGAACATTCGCCGAGCGCATAGTTGTTGCCGCCGACGTCGACGAAATAAAAGCCGCTCTGCAATGCCTGATCGTGGCGCAGCGCGAGACCGTAATCGCCGAGCGCGACGCCAAGCGACTTGAACTTGCCCGACAACGCGCCGAAAGGAACGTTCGACGCATCGACATAGCTGGTCTGGCAGTACGCTTCGCCGCTCGCGTGCGGCGTGGCCGACACGTAGAAGCCGGGGTTGGGATCGCCGTTCGCCTCCTGCTGCACGACCGGATATTTGCCGCCGTGCGCCAACTCGGGCCGCTGGTCGATCTTGGCCGCACCGCTCGTGACCGCCGGATCGTCCGCGCGCAACGCGACCACGCCGAACCAGCGATCGATGTTGTTGGCTGGGTCCACCTCGAACGCATTGCCGAGATCGTCGTCGCCGACGAGCCCGCTGCCCGGCGGCGCGTACGCGGTCGAGGAGCCGTCGAAATCGATGTTGACGTGGCCGAAGTAAACGAACGCAATCGGCGTGGAGGGATCGGAATCCCAACTCACCTGGGTCAACGGAATCTTCGGATAGTCGCTGCCGGTGCGCCACAGCACCGGATGATTGGTGAACACGAGCTTGGCCATGGTTTGGTCTCCTTAGTCGAATTTTCGATATCGAGGTATGCCGGCCTTACGCATCGCTGCGCGCCGGCTTCGGGCCGCTCGCGCGCAAGCCCATCATCTGCTGCAGCGCGTTGAACCAGAACGGCGCGCCGAGCGATACGCCGAACGCGGTCAGCACCCAGCCGAGCACGCGCCACAATCCGTGCGCGCCGTCGCCGAACACCGCGTGCGAGAAGATCGCGACCGGATTCGTTGTCTCTCCGGTGCTCTTAGTGATTTCGTTCCAGCCGATCGGAATCGGCAGCGACTGCAGTTGCTGCAATACCGCGGTGGTGGTCTCGTTCGGCGAGGTGCCGGGTGCGGGATTGTTCGCGGTCGCCGTCGCCGCCTGGACGATCGCCGTTCGCGCGGACGCCGGATCGTTCCACAGCGTCGTCGCGATGTTGACCGAATCAATGTTGAGCACCGCCGCCACGAACAAACCGAACGACAGCAGGAAATATTGGCTGAAGCGCTTGTATTCGCCGCTGGCGCGGTCCATCGCATCGTCGAACCAGGTTTGCAGATGCGTCTGCAGCGCATCAATGTCGCCGGCAGCGTGCTGCACGAACATGGCCAAGCTGTCCTTGACCGGGCTGGCGGGCAGCTGCGCCACGCCGTTTTCGATCTGGCTGAACATCGGCGCCTGGCTGCCTTGCGCCAGCACGTCCATCAGCGCGAGCGCGAAATTCTTCGCCGGCAGATAGGACGGTTTTTCCGCGGTGCCCAGCGGTTTGACCAGCGCATGCGTTTTGATCCGTGCGGCCAACGACGCGGCGTCCGTGCTGGCAAGGTTGTCGCTCAGCAGGCGGTCGAGCGTCTGCAGCAGTTTCTTTCCGCGCACGCTCAGCGCACCCACGATCAGCTCTTGAACCGACGAAGCGAGCATGCCGAGCAACAGGTAAGTCAGCACCAGGCCGAGCGCGACGTTGAAAGCGGTTCCCATGGACATGTCCGGTTTCCTCAGGCTTTGAGCAGGTTGAGCAGCACCCGCGTCTGATAGTGGTAGGAGTCCTGCCCGGCGCCGTTGTAGCGGCGCACGGCGTACGGCCAGTCGCAGGGAAAATCGGCGCGGTCGGGCACGCCCTGGTACGACGCCGTGGCGTAGTACTGATCGGGGTGATAGCTCGACGCCGAGCCCGCGCAGCATGGCGTGCCGGGCGCGATGTTCACTTTGCGCGTCGCCAGCGCGCAGTTGCGGCAATCGGCCAAGTAGCGCGCGTCGTCCGGTGCGTACTTGCACAGGCGCAGCGGCAGCAGCGGATGCTCGGCGCTGCGGTCCTCCGCGCGGTCGGACGGACCGGTGACGAAGCGATCGAATTTCTCGCGCAGCTCGGCATAGGCGCGGCTGACGTTCTGTGCCGGATCGCGCATCAGATCGGCCACTTCCTCGGCGCGCGGCGGATGATGGAACAGCGTGTACTGGCCGACGCCGTAGCCGCGCGAGGTGATCTCATCGGTGTTTGCGGCGACCGCGTGATCGAAGCCGACGACGATGTAATTATCAGCATTGGTGCCCGCGGGCACGCAGAAATGGCGCACGCCGCTTTCCTGGCGCAGGATCGCGAGGATGAACGGACTCGGCGCGATGCCGTTGCGGATCTGCGCGATCGCCGCGGCCACTTTGGCGTTCTCGCCGACCGGATCGGCGGCGTTCGGCAGCTTCGGCACGCGCGCATCGCCGAGCAGTGCGGCGACACAACCGATCAATGCTTGATCGGCCACGCCGTTCACTTCCCCGACTTGGCGCACACCGTCGACGGTATTGAAATCGGCAAGCGCCACCGGCGCCGCGCCGTCGCCGCCACTGGAAGCGCCGCGATTGTTCAGCAGGTCGTACTGCAAGGCGCGCACGGCTTGCTCGGTGCCTGCGCCGAACGCGCCGTCAATGCTGCCGCGCAGATAGCCGAGCGCACGCAGATCCTGCTGCAGAGCGCGCACCAGACCGGCGTCGTTCGCTTTCGTGCGCGCCAAGCTGAGGCCGGGTTGCTGATACGGCAAGCTCATGACCGGCTCCTGCCGCTGCCGCCGCAAAAGCCGCACGGCACGCGCACTGTCTTCGTCACGGTTACGGTGCGCGGCCGCGTGATCATGCGCGTCGCCGTGCGCCCGGAATAATCGGTATAAAACTCCGTTTGCGGCTCCATGCGCGTTTCCATCGCGGGCTCCGTGCGCGTGACGGAGCCGATGCCGACGCAAGCGGAACAG
>DAIMZS010000027.1:9493-14611 GCA_036733825.1 Rudaea sp. | reverse complement strand
CGTCAGCTGGACCGTTCCGGGCAGGGCGAACACCGCGTTTTCGATCGGCACGACGACGGACGCGCTGTTGGCGTGCACATCCTTCGTCAGCGTCAGTGCCGGCGGCGAGACGCCGGGAAGGCCGTCGAACGTAACTACTGCGCGAATCGAATCGACGGCGGAAAAATCGACGCCGCCGGCGCTGATCGCGATCACGTACTGCGTTTGCTGCACGTCGACGGTCTTGATCGAAAGCAGGCGTGCGACGTCGGCCTTGGTCAGCGGATCCGCAAGCGCAAGCTGCGCCTCGACGACGAATTGAAGACCGGCGTGCTCCGCCGGCAGCGCCAGCATCAGCGCAGCGCCGGCCGCGAGCTGTGCCGTGCACGGCGTGATGCTCAACGTGCCGTTCACGATGAACGCGTAGCGCGACAGCTGCAGATCGAGCGTCGACACATTCGTCAGCACAAGCTGACCCGCACCCTCGTCGATACGTATCGTGAATTCGTCGGCGCCGCCCGCCGTGCGCGCGAAGTTGAGCACGAACGGGCTCGGCACCGGCTGCACGTAGGCGTCGTCGAGCTGCAGGTCGAGCGCACCGACGAGGCCGGCGCCGTTGTTCTGGTTCGGGCACAACTGAGCGATGAGCATGTTGGCGTACGCCACGGCAGGCGCCTGCGCGTCGGCGTCGACGACGGTGGCGGCCAATTTGAAGGCGTTCGCATCCAGCGCGCCGGCGGAAAACTGCGTCTGCGTGACGAAGCTCGACTGCAGCACCGTCAGCGGCCCGCTCTGCAGCGCACGCGGCAGGCGAATGTTGTTTTGATAGCCGGCCAGCTCCGCGCACTGCGCCACGTCGTGCGTGAACTGCAGCAGCTCGATCGGGCTGATATCGGGCGCGAGGGTGAAGTCGAATTCGAATTTGGACCGGCTCGCGCTGGCCGGCGCGCTGTCGACCACGGCGAAGCACTGCGCCGCGCAGCCGCCGCCGCTGCGCGCAATCGCATAGCGGTTAGGGATCACGACGATGCTGCGGCTCAATACGCCGTAATAGGCGCGGCCGATGCTCGGGTACTTGAGGTTGATCGCGCCGAGCTGTTTCAACTCGACGAATTCCGAACCGCCGCGACCGAAATCACGCAGGTCGTTGGCGTCGCGGATCGGCCGCGCTTGCCCGCCGCCGGTCGACACCGTGTATTTGAGCTGGTAGCCGTCCTGCTTGTATTTCAACGCCAGCGGCAGCGAGGCGGTCCAAGCCTGATTCGTCTGCAGCAAAGGCGGCGACGGCGAAGGTGGCGGCACGCGCACGAAACGGCGCGGATCGCGCACGGCCACGCGCGGATCGCCGTCGTCCACGTCTATCCTGCGCACCATCGCCGCGATCGGCGGGCGCGGTGCAGCGGCGACCGGCGGCAGCACCGTGCGCGCGGCCAGCGCGAATCGCGGCAAGGGCAATGAAACGACGCCGTGCGGCGCCAGCGCTTTCCACGTTCCGCTCAGATCGATCTGCGCTTTGCCGAAAGCGACAAGGTCCTGATACACGCCGATGACAGCAGGCCCGAGAATCGGCGCGAACGTCAGCAGAATGTCGCCGCCGCCGAGATCGCCCACCGTGCCTTCCAACGTGCGCCATTGCACCTTGCCGTCGTTGTCGGTGTAAGCGCTGCTTAGCACCGCGCGCAGCGCATCGAGCGGGATCTCGCTCAACGCCGCCGCTGGATTTGCCTTGGCGAATGCGGCGACGTCGTCGGGCTGCGACTTGCGCAGATGCAGCGTCAGGCTCGCGGTGTAGAACGGATTGCCCGCGGCATCCTGTCCCGACTGCGTCGCTGCGAACGTGAAGCCCGCGTCGACATCCGCCTGCAAGGCGAACGCCGGCAGATACCAGTGCCGGGCATTGTCGCTGCCGGCGAACACATTGCCGTTGCGCGAGGCGAGCAGCGGCAGATTCGGCGCCGCCGGCGCGGACGGTTCGATGACGGTGCGCAGCAGCAAGCTGCGGTCGAACGCCACACTGGCGATGGCCAGGTGCGCCGCCCCGTTCGTCGCGGCCGGCGGCGGGCTCGCGGCGACCGCCGGCGTGGCGGCGGTCGCGACTTTGAGCAACGCATCGGTGTGCAATATCCCGCTCATGGTCCTTTTTCCTGCGCTTCACTTCGTGGCGGGCGCCATTTCCTTGAGCGTGTCGAGGATGTACTTGCCGACCAGCGCCGCCTGCGTGTCGTCGGCGAGCTCGGGCACCTCGATCTTGCACGGCACGATGCGCTTGATGCGGCCGAGATTGAGCGGGATGGCCTGCACGCCGCTCCAATTCACCGCCTTGCCGGAGAAATCCGACGGCGGCGGCGCGACCTCGACGTCGATCTTCACTTTCGCGACGGTCTCGTTGAAGTACTTGTCGGACCACACCTGCCACACCGCCACCGGGTTGGCTTTCGGATCGTCGTTGCTCATCACGAGCACATCCTGGCGATCGCCGATCTGCACCGTCAGCGTGACGGTGACGTTCGGCGACTTGATCGGCCGGTCGAGGAAGAACTTGATGAACACGTAGCCGACTTCCTCCGGGCCGATCACCGGCGCGTGATCCATGGTCACCGTGTCCTTGGAAATCTTGATCACGTTGTTGGTGAGGTCGACGCGCGGATCGTCCGGCTTGTACACGAGCGTCTTCGTGATCTTGACCTGGTCGCGGTCCCATTCCTTGATGTTCTTGTCCAGGCGCAGCGAGGAGAAGTTGATCAGATCCTTCGGATTGTCGCGGCTCCAGCGCGCGAGCGTGACCGGCGCGGTGCCGTCGATATGCTCGGGCGTGTAGTGGAAACCTTCGACGCGCGGCACGAGCTTGACCTTGCCGTCGGGCCCGACCGGCTGGTCGAAGTCGAGGAAGCTCACCTGCACCAGCGCCTCGCTGATCGGGTCGGCGGTGTCGCCGTCGCCGAAGTCGATGTTCGGCGAAGCGACGACCTGCACCTTCTTGAAGTATTCGCCGATGTCGACGATCGACAGGTACGTGTCGAGGTTCGCCTTGATCGCAGGCTCCAGCGCAGTCAGCGTGCCGGAGACGGTGTCTTCCTTCGACACCGTCTGGTTGAGCTCGAAGTGATCGTTGAACACCACGCCGTGCTTCTGGTAGTTCATCTTGAGCGAAACCGCCGCGCCGCCGCAGGCGCCGGTGCTGGCCTTGGCCGGATCGTCGGGCTTCGGCTGCCAGTCGAAGATCTCGGTCTTGACCAGATTCCAGGCCTTGTCCTGCATGTCGCTCACGGTCTTCTGGATCAGCGTCTTCACGTCCGGATCGACGTCGGTGCCGTTCTGCTGGATCACGGTCGTGATCGCGCCGCTGGTGACGCACGACTGATAGTTCGCGGACAGGTCGGCCTGGAAGAAACCCATGTAGTTCGCAGCGACCGCGCCGGAGAACTGCGTGAACACCTTGTCCACGTTGACCGACATCTGGATATCGCAGGCGTTGATGTAGAACAGCAGCTTCATGTTGTAGTGCACGGTGAACGGGCAGCGCCCGTCCTTGAGCGCACCGACGATCGCGCCGGCGGCGAGCTGGTTGCAGCTCACCAGGAAGCTGCTGATGCCGGACGCCTCGATGCTGCCCTTGCCGGTGCCTTGCGCACTGAGGAACCACGGCGACTTGTTGTCGCCCGTGCCTGGCAGCTGCGGAATCTCGATCGTCACCGCGTTGTCGACGATCGGCACGATGCCGAGCAGCGGCGCGGGGCTGGCCGCATCGCGCACGAAGAATTGGGCGATGCGCGCCGGCGGCTGCTCGTGATCGTGGTTCTTGAGTTTCTCCAGCGCGGAAGCGATGACGCTTTCCGGCACCGCCATCGTCGTCGAGAACGTGACGAATGCGCCGCCGGCGTCGAGCTCGCCGTTGACGCTCGGCGCGCCGCCGGGCATCAGCGAGTCCTCGGCCGTCATCAGGCCCTTGAACAGGGTCACGCTGAAGTCATAGTCCTTGGGCGAGTCCGGCCGCTTGGCCAGATAGACCTGCTTGGGCATGTAGTAGAACTGCGTCGGCAGTCCGTTGGTCTTGAGCGCCGGATTGTTCGCGTCCGGAAAAATCTCCAGCGCGTACTTCAATCCGGTTTCGTCGTTGATTTCTATGGTGATGAAATCCGGCCCGAACAGCGGCCCGAGTGCGTGAATGCTGTTGTCGATCATGATCGTTTCTCCGTGGGTTGCGCGCGGTGAGCGCGTCTTAGCTCGATGCCGTTTCCGTTTCGGTTTCGGCGGTTTCCTCGCTGCTCGGCTCCGGGCTGCTCTCGCTGCTGGAAGACGTGCTGCCGCTGTCGCTGCTCGACTCGGCGCTGCTGCTCGCGCCCGAACTGTCGCCAGGGGTGCTGACCGTTGCCTGGGTCACGTGCCAGAACGCCAGCGTCTTGCCGACGCTCTTGTCCGCGTTGATCTTCGCGATCAGCACGTCGAGCGCACACGCTTGATCCTGGTCGCCCCACGGGTTGTTGAACGTGGCTTTGTTGTTGTCGCTGTCGATGCCGGTGATCACGACCGCATGCGCGCCCGAGGTCAGCGGCGCCCACTGGCTGCCGTAGGGAAAGCCGTTGCATAGATGCAGCAGCACCGCAGGGCCGGTGCCGAGCGCTTTCGCCAGATCGTCGGCAGTCATCGTTCCCGAACACAGGTCGGAAACGTTGTAGACGTCGAAGCCCCAGCCGGCGATCTTGTCCGTGCAGTCGGTCCAGCTCGTGGCGAGATTCGCGATGCAGCTGTTGTAGGGATCGAAGCCCCCGGTGAGATCACCGATGCCCACGCAGGCCTGCACGCCGTAGCCTTTCACCATGGCGCAGCTGGCGACCCAGCAGATCGGATTGTTCTCCTGACGGAGCAGTTCGACGTCGTAATGGATGTTCGACATTTCAGTTCTCCAGTGGTTTGCACACGTTCGTGCGGTTCGTTTCGCAGATGTCCGCTCGAAGTAGTGGCGGCACATGCACGGGTACGCGGTTGCGGGCGCGGCACTGACAAAAATTTTTTCGCGGCACGCACGCACGCGAATGTCAGTGCGCAGGGCACGGCGACGTAAACCATTCTCGAGTCCGGGCCTGACGCCTCGGCGGAGCGGTCATGACGCGCTACACGCTCGACGATTCGCACGACGGC
>DAIMZS010000027.1:8041-9393 GCA_036733825.1 Rudaea sp. | reverse complement strand
AACATGGCGCTCGATCCGGACGCTCTCGCCGACAGCGACCGTCAGTATTCGCATGCGACGGCCCTGCTGCTCGCCGGCGAGACGTTCCTGACGGCAGCGCGCGACGTCTGCAAGCCGTTGGAACTGCGCGCAGAACTGGAAAAAGCGGCCTACCGGCTGCTTGCCGCCAGCGCCGGCCACATCTTGCGCAGCAAATAGACCGGTCAGTCCGGGCCGGCCGCCAGGCGTGTCAGCACCCAGCCGAAACCGTGCTGTTGTGCCGTAAGGGTTAGGCGCCGACGCAGTTCCGCCGCGTCGTGCGCCACCGGCGGATGTTCGAGCAACTGCAGCGCGGCCAGCTGTGCTTCCAGCGAGTACGCGAGCCAGTGGCGGTTTTCCGCATCCTGCGCCAAGGCGTGCAATGCATTCACCGCCGCGTCGCGCTCCGCGGCCGAGCTTTGCAGGCTGGCCAACGCGATGTCGACGGCGATGACTTCTCCCCGCGCATTGATGCGGCCGCGCAATTCGCGCGCGCGCCGCACGGCTTCGTCGCGCTGCTCCGTCTGGTTCAATGCCGCATGACATAACGCGAGCAGCGCCTGCGTGGTCGCTTCGCCGGTCACGAATTCCCCGGCGGTGGATTTGCCTGCCACGCGCTGCAACCGATCGCAGGCCTGCGCAGGATTTCCCGAGCCGATGTCGATCATCGCAAGCTCGTTTTCGACGGCGCTTTCGCTTTTATCGTCCGCCAATTCGCGTGCGGTCGCCAAGGCACGCGTGAAGTCGGCCAATGCCGCGTCCTTGTCGCCGCGGTCGAGCGCGATCTGCGCACACTGCATATCCACCGCCATGTGCAGCGAACGATCGCCGAGAGTCTGCGCTTCCGCACGCGCCTGGTCGCAGGCCGAGCCGGCCGCGGCAAGCTCGCCGCGCAAACGCAGCGCATCGCTATAGTTCTTGAGCGCGTATACATGCTGGGATTTCGAGCCGGCCGACTCGTTCAGACGCAGCGCCTTGCGAAACAGCTCCAGCGTCTCGTCGCTGGCGTTGTCGTCGAGCGCGAAATACGCCGTCCAGACCAGAACCTTGCCCTGGCCCACCACGTCGCCGATGTCCTCGCGGATGCGCAGCGACTGCCGCGACGCCGCCATCGCGCCGTCGCGGTCGCCCACGTGCCAAAGCATGCGCATCAGGTTGTAGTAGATCAGCGCCTTGCCCTTCTCGTCGCCGATCCGGCGATAGATTTCCAGCGCTTGCTCGTACTCGCTTCGCGCCGGACCCGGCTGATTGCGGCCGTCATGGATGATGGCGAGCTCGGCGTGCGCGTTGGCTTCGCCGCGGAAATTTCCCAGCCGCTGATATTCCTCCACCAG
>DAIMZS010000027.1:4258-7941 GCA_036733825.1 Rudaea sp. | reverse complement strand
TGCGCCCAGTCCGCCTTCTGCACGGCGACTTCGCGCGCGATGCGCGTGCGCAGTTCGTCCGGCAATCCCTCGCTGTAGGCGGCGGCCTGCTGCGCGGCGGCGAGCGCCTTCGCGTCATAGCCCAGCTGCTTCCACGTCTGCGCGAGATAAAGGTAGGCGGGCGCGTAGCCGGGCGCCATCGCCACGACGTTGAGCAATTCGTCCTTGGCTTTGACGAAATCGTACTTGTGCAGCGCGTCGAGGGCGATGCCCATCGCCCGCGCCACTTCGGTGTTGGGCGGCCGCGCTTCGTCGGCCTGGCGCACCTCCGCCGGGGCGAGATCGGGATAGCCGGCCTGCTCGCGCAGATGCAGGCCGGCTTTTTCGACCAGTCCCGGCAGGTCGGACAGCGCTCCGCTTTGCGCGATATTCGCCACCACCTCGCCGCTGCGCGCGTCCTGCAGCGCGAGATCGAAGCGCAGCTTGCTCTCGCCGGGCAGGCCGGACACGAGATAGCTGCCGCTGAGCACATAATCGGCGCCGAGCCGCTTGTGCAATGTCGCCAGACTTTGCGCCGCATATCCGCCGGCCGCCGGCGCGGCGAGATCGCGGCGCGCCGAGCGCACGAGTTCATCGGGCAGCGCGTGCATGCGCGCGCCGTGCGCGAGTTCGGTCGAGAGCATGTCGGTAAGTGCGGGCGCGATCCAGTCCGCGTCCTTGTCGGGCGACAGATTATGGAAATCGACGATCGCGAGCGCCGCATTCTCCGGCCGGTCCGGCACGAATGCGCGCTTGAGCCAGCCCGAAACCGCCAATGCGGTCAGCGTCAGTGCGACGGCGAGCACCGCGGCGGCACCGGTGCGGTGGCGGCGCACAAACACTACCGCGCGATACGCCAGCTGTTCACGGCGCGCGGCGATCGCCTTGCCGGCGAGATGGTTCTGCACGTCGGCGGCGAACGCGGCGACGTTCGCATAGCGGCGCTCGGGCTCGCGGCGCAGCGCCGTCAATACGACGATATCGAGATTGCCGCGCAGCTGCCGCGGCGGCACCGGCGTCGATTTCGTCTCGCTGCGGCTCGGCGCCGGCGGATCCTCGTTTTCGATCACGCCGAGCACGTCGCGCTGGCTCAGGGCGCCTTTGAAATCGTGGGTGTGCGCGCCGGTCAGCAGTTCGTAGAGGACGCAGCCGAGCGCGTACACGTCCGCCGCCGGCGTGATTTCGCCGCCGCGCAGCTGCTCCGGCGCCGCGTAGATCGGCGTCATCGGCTGCTCGCGCTGCAGGTGCGTGATCGTGTCCGCGTCGGCCATGTCGCCGAACAGCTTGGCGATGCCGAAATCAAGCAGCTTCACCCCGGCGTTGCGCGTCACCAGCACGTTCGACGGTTTCAGATCGCGGTGCACGACCTGGTGCTCGTGCGCGAACTGCACCGCCGCGCAGATGTCGAGAAAGATGCGCAGGCGGCCTTCGAGCCCGACTTCGTGCTCGCGGCAGTACTTGAGCAGCGGCAAACCCTCGACGTATTCCATCGCGAAATACGGATCGCCGTTGGCGGTGATGCCGCCGTCGATGAGATGAGCGATGTGCGGGTGGTGCAGACGCGCGAGAATCTGCCGCTCGCGCAGGAAGCGGCGATGCACCGCTTCCGAATCGAGCCCGGCGCGGATGAGCTTGAGCGCGACGCGCTGCTCGAACTGGCCGTCGTCGCGCTCGGCGAGCCAGACTACGCCCATGCCGCCGGCGCCGAGTTCGCGCAGCAGCCGCCACGGCCCGATGCGGTCACCCGCGTGCATCGGCAGGCCGCGGTCGCCGGTATAAGCCGCCGCGGCGGCGCGGCGCGCCTCGTCGAGCCCGGCCTCGAAGCGCGGCGCGGTGTCGTCCGCCGCGATCAGTCCGACGACGTCGCGGCGCAGTTCCTCATCGCCCGCGCAGAGCCGGTCGAGAAGTTCCTCGCGCGCTTCGCGCGGCGCATCGAGGACTTCCTCGAACACCGAGAAAATACGCTGCCAGCGTTGCGTCTCCGATTCCGTGCCCACACCCCGCCCTTCCGTCCGTCGCGACATACCCGGCGCACCGCCCCGCCGTGAACGGCTATTCTTCGGCCTGCTCGGCGAGGCCGAGCTCGCGGATCAGGAACGCGCGCGCGCGGCGCCAGTCGCGGAACACCGTGCGTTCTGTCAGCCCCTGCAGCCGGGCGATCTCGGCGATTTCCAATCCGCCGAACACACGCCACTCGACCAGCTGCCCCGCGCGCGGATCGATCTGCGCGAGCCGCGCGAGCACGTCGTCGAGGGCGACGAGATCGACCGTGTCGCCGCAGAGGCCCGCGTCCTCGTGCAGCGTGACCGCACGGTATTCGCCGCCGCGCTTCGCGCGCCCGCGGCTGCGCGCGTGATCGACGAGCACCTGGCGCATCGCCCGCGTCGCCAGCGAGAGGAAATGCACGCGGTCGATCGAGGCGATCTCCGGCGCCGCATGCAGCTTGAGATAGACTTCGTGGACGAGCGCGGTCGTGTCGAGCGTCGCCGGCTCGCCGGACATGCGGCGCTGGCCGCGCGCGATGCGGCGCAGTTCCTGATAAACCAGCGCGAACAAAGTCTCTTGCGCCGGCGGCGGAGGTGAGAGAGACGCACGAACCATGACACGAGGTTCCATCGACCGCAGAAGCGTCTGCGTTGCACGGCGAACCGACTGTTCATCCCCAGGCCTTGCAGCTTAGCATTGAACCCGGCGTGAGGACGCGCCCCGCTCCGCGCGAGCCCGGCTCCCCGCCAGCATACAAGCGGCACGCTTGCAAAACGTGCGATGCATCATACTTATTGGCTTTCCACTTATTTGACTCACGTTATGACCGATTCCCTCCAAGTATTCGACGCCACCGAACAGAACTTCGAGACCGAGGTCGTGCAAGCGTCGCTGAGCACGCCCGTGCTGCTCGATTTCTGGGCCGACTGGTGCGGTCCGTGCAAGTCGCTCGGCCCGATCCTCGAGAAAGTCGTCGACAGCTACGGCGGCAAGCTCAAGCTCGCCAAGGTCGACACCGACAAGGAGATGCAGCTGGCCGGCGCCTTCGGCATCCGCAGCCTGCCGACGGTCGTTCTCGTGAAGGACGGGCAGATGATCGACGGCTTCATGGGCGCGCTGCCCGAGTCGGGCGTGCGCGCATTCGTCGAAAAGCACCTGGGCAAGCCGGAGCCCGGCGCCGCGCCCGCAGCAGAAACCGCTGCACCGGAGGAAACACCGCAGCAGGCAATCGTCCGCTTGCAGCAGGACATTGCAGCGCATCCCGACCAGGCCGAACTCAAGCTCGACCTCGCCCTGGCGCTCGCGCGCGCGGGCGAAGCCGATGCGGCGCAGGCGCAGCTCGACGCCCTGCCGGCCAATCTCGCCGGCGACGCCAAAGCCAAGCGCGTCGGCGCGCAACTCGACCTGTCGCGCGCGCTGAAAGGTGCGCCCGCGGCCGCCGCCTTGCGCGAGCGCCTGGCGCAGAATCCGGCCGACCACGAAGCGCGCGACCTGCTCGGCGTGCATCTGCTGCTCGGCGACACGCCGGCGCAGGGCCTCGACGAATTCCTCACTCTGCTGCGCCAAGCGCGCGACTGGAACGAGGGACAGGCGAAGAAGCGCCTGATCGCCGCGTTCAACGTGCTCGACGACGAGGAGCTCGTCGGCACTTACCGGCGCAAGATGTCCTCGCTGTTGTT
>DAIMZS010000027.1:0-4158 GCA_036733825.1 Rudaea sp. | reverse complement strand
CTACGCCTGCGCCGGTTTGCGCAGGCCGACTCGAAGCAGCAGGCCGATCACGACGAACAGCGCCGCGGCGCTGAGCGCCAGCGACCAGTGAATGCCGATGCGCGCACCGGCGAGGCCGACGGTGATGCCGCTGAACATGCGCATGCCCATCGCGAACATGCTGAACACGCCGATCGCGCGGCCGCGCATTTCCGCGGGCGCCTCGAGCTGCACGAGCGTCTGCGCCATCGCGTTGAACGACAGCTCGACGAAACCGGCGACGAACAGCAGCGCGAGCGCGAGCGGATAACTCGAGGTCAGCGCGAAGCTGCCGAGCGCCGCGCACCAGATCATCGCGAGAATGCAGGCGGTGCGCGCGCGCGGTTCGAGCAGGCCGCGGCTTTCGAGCACGAAGCCCGCGGTCAGCGCGCCGGCTGCGTCGGCGCCGAGCAGCATGCTGTAGAAGAAGTCGGCATTCTGCTGGCCGAGATCGTGAGCGAAGCCCGGCATCTGCGCCTGGTAGGCATTGCCGACGAACAGCGAGGCGCAGCCGGCGAGCATCGTCATCGCCAGAATCACCCGATGATGCGAAATCTCGCGCAGCGCTCGCCCGATGTCGCCGAGGCTGCGCACCGCGCGCGTCGCCACCGCGGCGCCGGCCGCGCGGAACTTCGGCCCGTACGGCGCGACCGCGAGCCAGAGAATGAACGGCAGATAGAGCAGCGCATTGGTGAGAATGCCGAGGTTGGGGCCGAGCCACAGCAACAGCGCGCCGCCGACGCCCGGCCCCATCAGCATGCCGAGCTGACGCGCCGTCGCGTTGAGGCGCACCGCGCTCTGCAGATGTTCACGGCCGACGATATCGTGCAGCAGCAGCTGCGACGGCGGACCCCATAGCACGCCGGCCATGCCGTGCACGATCAGCAGCGCCGCCGCATGCCAGACCTGCAAGGCGCCGGTGATGAACAGGACGCCCCAGGTGACCGACACGGCCATGAACAGCAGCATGCCGAGCTGGATCATGCGGCGCGGGTCGAAACGGTCGGCGAGCGCGCCCGAATACACCGAGAACAGCAGGAACGGCAGCCAGTGCGAGACGACGGCAAACCCGCCGAGCGCCGGCGAGTGGAACTTGCCGAAAATCACCCAGTAGCTGATCACGTGTTCGATGTTGTCCGCCATCATCGCCAGCGCCGACAACAAGAAATAGGCGCGGAAGCCGCGATGGCGGAGCGCGGCAAACGCGACGTGCGGGACGGCGGCGGGAGATGACGACACGGAACGGTCCTGCGGAAAACGAGCCGCGCATTATAGTTCGCCGCGTCGCGCATGATCCGTCGTGACAGGAATTTCACCCAATCCGCCCGGTTGATTTCAAACGCGATCGCGGGCATGGTCGAATCCTTGCCCAGCCCCGCCGACGATGAACCTCACGACGACATCCTTCTCCGCACGCACCCTGCGCCGGGCCCTCAATCTGTGGCCGCCATTCCTGTTCGGCGGCATGCGCGTGCTCGAATGGAGCGAAGACTGGCGCCACGCACGCGTGCGCATGAAGCTGGCCTGGTACAACCGCAATTTCGTCGGCACCCAGTTCGGCGGCAATCTCTTCTCCATGACCGACCCGTTCTGGATGATCATGACCATGCAGGCGCTCGGCCGCGAGTACATCGTCTGGGACAAGGCCGCAGAAATCGAATTCATCGCGCCGGGCCGCGAGACCGTCTACGCCGAATTCCGCCTCGATGAGGCGGTGCTCGACGAAATCCGCGCAGCCACGGCCGGCGGCGACAAGTACCTGCGCTGGTTCGACGTCGAAGTGAAAACCGCCGCCGGCGAGGTGATCGCGCGCGTGCGCAAGCAGATCTACGTGCGGCGCAAGCGCGGCAAGTAACGGGACCTTCGGCGCACGAGGCAGTCGTTCGCCCGACGATCCCGTATGATGGCGGCCCCACCGATTGTCCGCGCGCCATGCCTCGCCTGTATCTCCAACGGTACCTGATCACCGGCCTGCTCACCTTCATTCCGCTGTGGCTGACCTGGCTGGTATTTGCCTTCGTGGTCAGTGTGCTCTCGCATGTCGGCGCGCCGGCGGTGACGGCGACGTTCGCGCTGATCAGCGCGATCTTTCCGGAGGCCGCGGAATGGCTGGGCCAGGAATGGTTCCGTTCGATCGTCGCCTTCGTCGGCACGATCGTCGCGCTCTACCTGCTCGGCTTTGCCGCGAGCCGCATGCTCGGCCAGCGGCTGCTCAGCGCGTTCGAGCGCCTGATCGAGCGCATTCCGCTCGTGCACACGATCTACGGCGGCTCGAAGAAGCTGATGACGATGATGCAGAGCAAGCCGGGCAGCACGCAGCGCGTGGTCCTGATCGGCTTTCCGTCGCCGACGTTGAAGACGATCGGTTTCGTCACGCGCACCTTCACCGACAGCGCGGGGCGCGAGATGGCCGCGGTCTACATTCCCACGACGCCGAATCCGACGGGCGGCTATCTTGAAGTCGCGCCGGTCGAAGACTTGATCGCGACCGACTGGAGTGTCGATCAGGCCATGGCATTCATCCTCTCCGGCGGTGCGGCCGGGCCGGAAAAGCTGCCCGACATTCCTCGCGAACGCACGCCGTTGCGCGGCACGCCGTAACGCCACACCGGCTGAAGCCCATGCCTTTCGGCACTATGGGCGGCTCCGCCGACGGCGCAGACTGCAATCGAAAGCCGTCTCCTGCTTTCATTTGAGTCCAACCCGGCCGGCGCCTCACCGGCCGTTTTTTTGTGCGGTGCGCAGCAACCGCGTTGCCGGCGCAGCATGACTTTCCGCACTCCTGCACAGCGCGGCGATTGCCTACCTTCGCGGATTGCCTAGCCACCGGAAACCGGGAGAATCCATGACTCGCACCTCGCGCACCCCGCTCGCTTTCGCCATCACCTTCACTCTCGCCGGTACCGTGCATGCGCTCTCGCCCGTCTCCGGCAGCGCGCTCGATCCGGCGTCGTTCGATGCGAAGTACAAGCCCTGCGACGACTTCTACGACTACGTCAACGCGAAATGGATCGCGGCGAATCCGATTCCGGGCGACCGCACGCGCTGGGGCACGTTCGACGAGCTGCGCGAGGCGAGCCTCAAGGCGCAGCACAAATTGATCGAGGATCCGGCGGTCGCCAAAGCCGCCCAAGGGTCGATCGAGCAGAAGCTCGGCGATTTCTACGCAACCGGCATGGACGAAGCGGCGATCGAAAAAGCCGGCATCGCGCCGATCCAGCCCGAACTCGCGAAGATTGCCGCGATCACATCGACCGAGAGCCTGGTCAAATATCTCACCGACACGCACGCACGCGGTCTCGGCGGATTCTTCGGCTTCAGCGCGTATCCCGACTTCAAGAATTCGAGCATGGTCATCGGCTTCGCCGGCGAAGACGGACTGGGCCTGCCCGAGCGCGCCTATTATCTCGAAGACAAGCCGGACTATGTGAAGATCCGCGGCGAATACGTCGCGCACATCGAAAAAACGCTCGGCCTCGCCGGCGTCAAGCCGGAGGAAGCCAAGCAGCAGGCGCAATGGATCCTGGCGCTGGAGACGCGCGACGCGAAGGCGTCGCTGTCGCCGATCGAAGCGCGCGATCCGAAGAACCAATACCACTACGTCAGCGTCGCCGACGCGGACAAGGCGACGCCGCATTTTTCCTGGACGACGTTCCTCGCCGCGCAAGGGTTGAAGGACGTGCAGGGCTTCTCGCTCTCGCATCCGGAATGGTTCGCCGAGTTCGACAAGATGCTGACCGAGGTGCCGATCGAGCAGTGGAAGGCGTATCTGCGCTTCCACGCCGTCGACGAAGCCTCGCCGTACCTGTCGCGCGCGTTCGTCGAAGAGCATTTCGATTTCAACCAGCACAAGCTGCGCGGACAAAAGGAAATCGAACCGCGCTGGAAACGCGTGCTCGGCGCTGTCAATGGCCACATGGGCCAGGCGATGGGCCAGCTCTACGTGAAGGAAAACTTCCCGCCCGCTGCGAAGAAAAGTGCGGAAGAACTCGTCGCCAACCTGCGCCTCGCCCTCAAGGCGCGCATCGAGAAGCTCGACTGGATGAGCGAGGCGACCAAGGCCAAGGCGCTCGAGAAACTGTCGACGTTCACGCCGAAGATCGGCTATCCGGACAAGTGGCGCGACTGGACGGGCCTGTC
>DAIMZS010000026.1:0-20232 GCA_036733825.1 Rudaea sp. | reverse complement strand
ACGTCCCACACGTTGTAATTGGCGCCGAACAACAGGAAGCGCCGCGCCGCGCGGTGCAGCGCCGGGTCCGCGTCGGCATCGCGCTCGATCGTCTCGGCAGCGGAGGTGAACAGGGTCAGCACGCCGTTGCGGTCGTGCTCCTTGTCGTCCATCAGCCGCTGCATCAGCGCGAGCTGCTCCTGCGCGCTCATCTGCGCCACCTGCGCGGCGGTCTGTGCACGCAGCGCGGCGATCACCTCGTCCTGGGTTTTCGGCGGCGGTTCGGGACGCGAGTAACGGATGCGGCCGAAGGTATCGGCGTACGTGCCTTGATCGAGCCGCCAAACCAAGCGCTCGCCGCGCGCGAATTCGGCGTTCTCGGGCGAGCTTGCGATCAGCCGCGAGCTGCGCGTGACATCATCGAGCATGCCGCTCGCGAGCATCGCCCAGTCGCGGTTCGCGTGCGCCAGCAGTTTCGGCAGCACCTCGCCCCACCACGGCAGCGCGAGCAGCGGCAGCAGAGTGAGTATCCACAATACGAGCGGCGAGGGTTCGGTCGGGAAGAACACGCGCATGCCCAGGCGCCAAACGAAGAACCCCGGCACGGCGAACAACAAGGCGAGGAACGCGCCGATCGGGTTCCAGCGCCGGCTGTCCTCGACCGTCTGCGCCGGCATCGCTTCCTGCGGACGCTGCGGATCGAAACGCAATGGAAATTCCGGAACCGGACGCGTCCAGCTCAGCACCGCCACGTCGATGGGCGAATCGAACTGCTCGCGCAGCGCGGCCAGCGCGGTGGCCGGCGGCGGCTTGCTCATGCCGAAGGTGTCGCGCGGCGGATGCGTGGATATCCAGTCCAGCGTCGCGCGGCTCATGCGCACTTCCTGCACCTCAAAACCGCTCGCGTCGCGCAGGAAGGTGAAAGGCACGCCGTCCTGCAGCGCCTCGCTCCAATCGGTGAGACGGAAGCGGTCGCCGAAGTCCAGGCGCATGCCGCAGAACGCGCGGCGCAGCGGCGCGCCCCAATCCTCCGCGCCGTACTCGACCACGACGCAGCGCGAGATTTTGCTGGCGCGATCCCAATACAGCTTCGCCGCCGGCAAATTGGCCGGATCGAAATCGATCGCCGCCCAGCTTTCGACGATGCGGCCCGACGTCGCCGCGGTAAATCCCGCGTACTGGCGCATATCGACGAGCGGTTTCACGGCCGCCTGCCATGCGACTCCCAGGAAAATGCCGCCGAACAGCAGCAGGAAACCGGCGAACATGCCGATCAGCGGGCCGGCGGCGAGCATGCCGAACGTGCCGATCAGCCAGTCGCGCAGCGGATGGCCTGGCGTGACCGGCACCGGTGACGCCTGCCCTGCCGCGTTGCGCTTGCCCCGCTTCGACGCCCGCTCGCTCATCGCGTTGTCCCCTCGCCCGCTCATTCTACGACCCGGCGAATTTCCTTGCGCGGCGGAATCACGGACAATAGCGTTTTCCTTCAGCGAATCTTCGTCATGGACTACGCCGCCCGCGACCGCCTCGCCCACGAACTCGACTCGATCCGCGATGCGGGCCTGTACAAGACCGAGCGCGTGATCGCCACGCCGCAATCCGCGTCGATCAAAACCGCCGACGGGCGCGAGGTGCTGAACTTCTGCGCGAACAACTATCTCGGCCTCGCCGACAACGCCGAAATCATCCAGGCGGCGAAGGACGCGCTCGACACGCACGGCTTCGGCCTCGCCAGCGTGCGCTTCATCTGCGGCACGCAGGATCTGCACAAGCAGCTGGAAGCGGCGATCTCCACATTTTTCGGCACCGAAGACACCATCCTCTACACGAGTTGCTTCGACGCGAACGGCGGCCTGTTCGAGACGATCCTCGGCGAGGAGGACGCGGTCATTTCCGACGCGCTCAACCACGCCTCGATCATCGACGGCATCCGCCTGTGCAAGGCCGAGCGCCGGCGCTACGCGAACGGCAACATGGCCGAACTCGAAAAGCACCTCGCCGAGACGCAAGGCAAACGCACGCGCCTGATCGCCACCGACGGCGTGTTCTCGATGGACGGCTACATCGCCAAGCTCGACGAGATCGTGCGGCTGAAGGAAAAGTATAAAGCGTTATTGATGGTCGACGATTCGCACGCGACCGGCTTCGTCGGCCCGACGGGGCGTGGCTCGGCCGAGCTGCACGGCGTGATGGACAAGGTCGATGTGTTCACCTCGACGCTCGGCAAGGCGCTCGGCGGCGGTTCGGGCGGATTCACCACGGGGCGCAAGGAAATCATCGACCTGCTGCGCCAGCGCTCGCGTCCGTACCTGTTCTCGAACACGCTGCCGCCGCCGCTCGTCGCCGCGTCGATCAAGGTGTTCGAGATGTTGTCGTCGAGCACGGCGCTGCGCGACAAGGTCAACGACAACGCGCTGTACTTCCGCCAGCGCATGACCGAGGCCGGTTTCGACATCCGCCCCGGCACGCATCCGATCGCGCCGGTGATGCTCGGCGACGCCAAACTCGCGCAGCAGTTCGCGAAAGACTTGCTCGACGAGGGCATCTACGTGATCGGCTTCTTCTATCCGGTCGTGCCGCAAGGCCAGGCGCGCATTCGCACGCAGATGAGCGCGGCACACTCGCACGAACAGATCGATCGTGCGGTGGCCGCGTTCATCAAGGTGGGGCGCAAGCTCGGCGTACTGGCGAGCTGAGTCAAGCTTCGCGATGCGATATCGCGCGAAGTAATAATGCGCGCAACGCGAGGCGATTTAACGCACGTTTAGCCGGCGCTGTGGTCGACTGCATCCCTTCATCACCGATGGGATTTCGCATGATCGATTTACGCACGAGCGAGGACTGGCTGCGGCGCCTGCGCCGCTGCCTCGACACGACGCTGGCCGATGCCTCGCCGGCGGAACGCGCGCTGCCGAACCTGCTCGACGGCCTTGCCGCGCTCGCTCGCGATGCGGCCGCGCCACGCGCGGCGACGGAGCCGACAGCAATCGATCGCTACCAGCGCATCGGCCTCGCCGACTCCAAACGTCCTCGATATTCCGCGCTCGCCATCGTCTGGCCGCCGGGCCATGTCAGCCCGGTGCACGATCACGGCGGACTGTGGGGCATCGAGCTCGTCGTCGCCGGCGCGCTCGACATCGACGAATACGATGTGCTCGCGCCGCAGCGTCTGCGTCATCGCCATCACGCGCGCCTCGCGCCGGGCGAAGGCGCGTGGTTCGGCGGTCAACGCTTCGCGCACGCCTGCCGCAATGCCTCGCGCTACGAGCCCGCGCTGACCTTGCACGTCTACGGCGGCGATCTCGTCAACTACACCGTCTACGACGACGATTACGACAGCTACGACCGCGTGCCGAACCAGGCGCGCGCGGTGATTCCCGCCGCGGGCACGGCGCAGCGGCACGAGGCCAATCTGATCATCGAATAAGCCGCAGTTCCGCCGCGCTCAACTCGCGCGCTTCGCCCTTGGCCAGCGTGCCGAGCGCGATCGGGCCGATCGCCACGCGCACGAGGCGCAGCACGCCGATGCCGAACGCGGCGAGCACGCGGCGGATCTGCCGGTTGCGGCCTTCGTCGAGAACGATCTCGAGCCAGGAATGCTTCTCCCCGCGGCGCAGCTCGCGCACGGATTTCAACGCGAGCGCTTCGCCGGCATCGACGATGCCCTCGCGCAGGCGCGCGAGCAGTTCGGCGTCGGCGAGCGTATCGATCTGCACGTGATAAGTCTTGTCGAGATGCGAGGCCGGATCGGTCAGGCGCGCGGCCCAGACGCTGTCGTTGCTGAACAGCAGCAGGCCCTCGCTGGCCTTGTCGAGACGGCCGACCGGCGCGAGCCAGACATCCGGCGGCGCGGCCGTACAGTTTTTCAGCAGGTCGTACACCGTCTGCCGATCGCGCTCGTCGCTCGCCGTCGTGACATAGCCGCGCGGCTTGTTGAGCGCGAGGTAGATTTTTTTGCGCGCGGCGATTTCTTCGCCGTCGACAGCGATGCGATCGCGCGCCGCGTCGGCCGGCGTTTCCGGATCGCGCACGACGCGCCCGTTGAGCGTTACGCGTCCTTCGCGCACGAGCGCCTGCGCCTGGCTGCGCGAGCAGACGCCGAGTTTGCTGAGGACGCGGGCGAGGCCGTGGCGGGGCATAAGGAAATGAGAAGAAAACCTAATATTCCGTCATTCCGGCGAAAGCCGGAATGACGGGCAAAAAAAGAAGCCCGGCTTGCGCCGGGCTTCTTCGTATTGCTTGCACCAACTTAAGCGATCTTACTGCTTGAGTTCGACGCGGCGGTTGCGCTGACGGCCTTCCGCAGTGTCGTTGGTGTCGATCGGGGCCGACTCGCCGAAGCCCTTGTAGCCGGTGATCTGGCTCTCGGCCACGCCGTGCGAGATCAGGTAGTCGTACACGCCCTTGGCGCGACGCTCCGACAGCTTCTGGTTGTAAGCGTCGGTACCCTTCGAGTCGGTGTGACCGTCGACTTCGACCTTCACATCCGGGTTGCGCTTCAGCGTATCCACGGCCTCGTCCAGAATCTGGACCGAAGCGGCGGTCGGCGCCTTCAGCGACGGGACGAGCTTCTCGCCCGGACGCGGATGGTCGAACTTGAACTCGACACCCTTCAGGTCGATCGTGGCCGGCGGCGGCGGGGGCGGCGGCGGCGGCGCAGCCGGCGGCGGCGGCGGCGGGGGCGGCGGCGGCGGAGCAGCCGGGGCGCCACCGAAGCTGTAGGTCAGGCCGACCGTGACGAGACCGTCGGTGAAGCCGCTCTCACGCTTGAACGGATGATTCGCCGGCACGCCCGGGGGGGCGAACGCGAGGGCGTTGTTGAGCGAGTTGTTGTCGTGGTCATAACGCGCCGCGACTTCGCCGCGGAACGCCAGACGGTCGGACAGGTTGTACTGGATACCGACGCCGAGCAGCGCCATCGGATCCCAACCGCCGGCGTCGGACAGGCCCTGGGATTCCAGGAGCGCGCCCGAATAGGCCTTGTGACGCAGCGCACCGAGCGCGCCGACGACGTACGGACGCCAGCCGGCGCCGATGTCACCGAAGAAGTAGCGCGCGGCTACGTCGAGCTGCACGCTTTCCCACTGGTGGGTGGCACGCGGCGAGCTATTCTTGAAATCAGCGTTGTTGATGCCGTATTCGAAATCGACGGCGAAGTTCGGGTTCACCCAAACGCCGACGCCGATGCCGCCGAAGCCCGACACCTTGGTGGTGCGGTTGCTGTCGGGAACGACTGCGCCGAGGCGCGGAGCAATGTACCAAGAACCGAAGTCCTGGGCTTGCGCCGAGCCGACTGCGCCGACACCGCCCAGGGCAAGGGCGATCACGGCAAACAAAGTATTACGTTTCATTCGGAGTCTCCTTTTACGTGGTTCTTCTTGGGCGTCCGCCAAACCCCGTGTGCGGCACGCATTTGTACATCACTCCACACCATCTTTTCTGATGCGTGCATCGCGTTAATAAAACGTTAGGCAGCGGCAACGCGAGCGACCGCATAGTAACAAATTCGGACGCGTGACTCCACCCCGAACCTTAACCATTCAGAATCGAGTCAGGCTAAACCCGCGTCCGGACTGGGTTTCCCCGTGAAACCCTTTGATTGGGCTAAATATTTTTTTAACTCTTTGCCACGGGCGCGGCACCAAACCGCAACAAAAAAATGCACGCCCGAAGAATACGAAAACGATCGTAGAAAACCCTTATGCGGCTGTGCAGCATGGCACGATTCATTCCCGCTTATGGGCCGCTTTCGGATTGTCTGCGATACTCCCGGCTTTTACGACTTCGGGGAGCCTTCATGGCGAACAATAATGCGTCGGCCAACGAGCCGCGCAGCGAACTGACCTGGCGCGGTGTCATTCTCGGTGTCGTCATCACCGTGCTGTTCACCGCCGCGAACGTGTTTTTCGGCCTGAAAGCCGGCCTCACCTTTGCCACGTCGATTCCGGCCGCGGTGATCTCGATGGCGCTGCTGCGCGGCTTCAAGGATTCGACGATCCAGGAAAACAACATCGTGCAGACCGTGGCCTCGGCCGCGGGCACGCTGTCCTCGATCATCTTCGTCCTGCCCGGCCTGGTGATGATCGGCTGGTGGGCCGGTTTTCCGTACTGGGAATCCTTCCTGATCTGTGCGCTCGGCGGCGTGCTCGGCGTGGCCTATTCGATTCCGCTGCGCCGCGCGCTCGTCACCGGCTCGGACCTGCCCTACCCCGAAGGGGTCGCCTGCGCGGAGGTGTTGAAGGTCGGCAGCCCCGGCGAAGGCGCAACGGCAGAGGGCATCGAAGAAAGTCGCACCGGCCTGCTCGCGGTAATCTGGGGCGCAGTAAGCGCAGCAGCATTTGCGCTGATCGTGGCCACGCGCGTGTTCGCCAGCGATGTGGCGCAGTATTTCCGTTTCGGCAATGAGAAAGGGCCGGTCTCCGGCTTCGATTTCAATCTTTCGATGGCGCTGTTCGGCGTCGGCCATCTGGTCGGCTTGTGGGTCGGCATCGCCATGGGCATCGGCGCGCTGATCGGCTGGATTTGGGGCGTGCCGTACTACTCCGCCATCGCCGCGGCCACGGGCGATGCGGCGCAGGTCGCCGCCGCCACCTGGAGCCACCAGGTACGCTTCGTCGGCGCCGGCACGATCGCCGTCGCGGCGATCTGGACGCTGCTCAAGCTGGTCAAGCCGGTGGTCAGCGGCCTTGCTTCGGCGATGGCCGCTTCGCGCGTCCGCCGCGAAGGCCAGGGCGCGCTGCTGCCGCGCACCGAACACGACATTCCGATCGGCACCGTCGGCCTGATGATGCTCGCCTGCTTCGTGCCGATCGCCTTGCTGCTCGGCTATTTCAGCGCGGAGAGCGGCCTGGGCGATTTCAAAGGCACGCTGATCGTCGGCGGCCTCGTCTACAGCGTCGTCATGGGCTTCATCATCTCCGCCGTGTGCGGCTACATGGCCGGCCTGATCGGCTCGTCGAACAGCCCGGTGTCGGGCATCGGCATCCTCGTCGTCATCGGCGCGGCGCTGCTGCTCGTCGTCGGCGTGAAGCCGTTCATGGCGCCGGGCAACGAAAAGGGCCTCGTCGCGTTCGCCCTGCTCGTCACCGCGGTGGTGTTTTCGATCGCCACGATCGCGAACAACAACCTGCAGGATTTGAAAACCGGCCAGCTCGTCGACGCCACGCCGTCGAAGCAGCAGTGGGCGCTGGTCATCGGCGTGATCGCCGGCTCGGCGATCATTCCGCCCGTGCTCGATCTGCTCAACCAGGCCTACGGCTTCGCCGGCGCGCCCGGCCCGCTGCGCGAACATCCGCTGCCGGCGCCGCAGGCCGGGCTGATCTCCGCGCTCGCGCAGGGCGTGATCCAGAACAATATCGACTGGAGCCTCATCGGCGTCGGCGCGGCGATCGGCGTCGTATTGATCGTGATCGACATCGTGCTGCGCCGCTCGACCGACGATGCGCATTGCTCGCCGCTCGCGGTCGGCCTCGGCATCTATCTGCCGACCTCGGCGACGCTGATGGTCGTCGTCGGCGCGATCGCCGGCTCGTTCTACGACAAACGCGCCGAGCGCTCGGCGAAACCGGAAGCGACCAAGCAGCTCGGCGTGCTGCTCGCCTCGGGCATGATCGTCGGCGAAGGCCTGATCGGCGTGGCGATCGCCGCGGTCGTCGCGTTCTCGGGCAAGGATTTCCCGCTCGCGCTCGTCGGCGAGGATTTCACCGCGACCTCGGTGTGGATCGGCGCCCTCGTCTTCGTCGGCGCCGTGTTCGCGCTGTACCGCTGGATCGCCCGCGCCAGCCGATAGCCCGCCCCTCGAATCCGCGCGCGTCTCAACGGCTGAGACGCGCGCACGCCAGCATCGCGCAATGCGACAGCTGGCCTTGCTCTACGCGCGATCGGCGCCCATATGTGTTCATGCCGATGTGTCCCGGCAAGCGCATAATTTGCCCATGGCGTTGCAGTCCTTCCATCCCGCCGTCGCTGCGTGGTTCGCGCAGGCGTTTGCCGAGCCGACCCCTGCGCAGGTGCGCGCGTGGCCGGCGATCCGCTCGGGCCGGCACACGCTGATCGCCGCGCCGACCGGCTCGGGCAAGACCCTCGCCGCCTTCCTCGCCGCGATCGACGACCTCGTGCGCCAAGGCTGCGAGAGTGCGCTCGCCGACGCCACGCAGATCGTCTACGTCTCCCCGCTCAAGGCGCTGTCGAACGACGTGCAGATCAATCTGCAGGCGCCGCTCGAAGGCATCCGCGCGCAGCTCGCCGAACTCGGTTTTCCCGACGTGGAAATCCGCGCGAGCGTGCGCACCGGCGACACGCCGCAGAGCGAGCGCGAGGCGATGAAGCGGCGCGCGCCGCATATCATGGTGACGACGCCCGAGTCGCTCTACATCCTGCTCGGCTCCGACTCCGGCCGCGCAATGCTGGCGACGACGCGCAGCGTGATCGTCGACGAAATCCACGCGCTCGCACCGTCGAAACGCGGCGCGCATCTGGCGCTGTCGCTCGAACGTCTCGACGCGCTGTGCGGGCGCAAGCTCACGCGCGTTGGGTTGTCGGCGACGCAGAAGCCGATCGGAGAGGTCGCCAAGTTCTTGGTCGGCTCTCGCCCCCTTCCGCCTTCGGCACCTTCCCCCGCTTCGCAGGGGAAGGAAGAAGCATCCGTTCCTTCCCCTGCGCGCAGCGCGGGGGAAGGTGCCCCGCCAGGGGCGGAAGGGGGCGCTATTGATCTTGCCTGCGAAATCATCGACGTCGGCTACACGCGCGCACGCGACCTCGCGCTCGAACTGCCGCCCGCGCCGCTCTCCGCGGTGATGTCGGGCGACGTCTGGCTGACGGTATATCAGCGCCTCGCCGAACTGATCCAGGCACACAAGACCACGCTGATTTTCGTCAACACGCGTCGCATGGCCGAGCGTCTGGCCAAGCATCTGTCCGATTTGCTCGGCAAGGAAGCGGTCACCTCGCATCACGGCAGCCTGGCGCGCGAGCAGCGCCTCGCCGCGGAACAAAAACTCAAGCGCGGCGAACTGCGCGCGCTCGTCGCCACCGCCTCGCTCGAACTCGGCATCGACATCGGCGACGTCGATCTCGTCTGCCAGATCGCTTCGCCGCGTTCGATCTCGACCTTTCTGCAGCGCGTCGGCCGCGCCAACCATTCGGTCCACGGCACGCCGAAGGCGCGATTGTTCCCGCTCTCGCGCGACGATCTCGTCGAATGCACCGCGCTGCTCGACGCGGTGCGCCGCGGCGAACTCGATACGCTGCACGTCGAACGCGATGCGCGCGACGTGCTCGCGCAGCAGATCGTCGCCGAAGTCGCCTGCCGCGAATGGAGCGAGCAGGAATTGTTCGACACGATCCGCCGCGCCTATCCGTTCGCCGATCTCACGCTCGAAGCGTACCGCGACATCCTGCGCATGCTCGCCGAAGGCTATTCGACACGCCGCGGCCCGCGTTCGGCCTATCTGCATCGCGACGCGGTCAACGGCGTGCTGCGCGCGCGCAAAGGCGCGAGATTGACCGCGCTCACGTCGGGCGGCGCGATTCCCGACACGGCCGACTACGAGGTCGTGCTCGAACCGCAAGGCTCGCGCATCGGCACCGTGCACGAGGATTTCGCCGTCGAAAGCATGCAAGGCGACATCTTCCAGCTCGGCAACACCTCTTATCGCGTGCTGCGCGTCGAGCGCGGCCGGCTGCGCGTGGAGGACGCGAAAGGCGCGCCGCCGACGCTGCCGTTCTGGCTCGGCGAAGCGCCGGGGCGCAGCGATGAACTCTCGCAAGCCGTGTCGCGACTGCGCGAGGACGTTTCCGCGCAACTCGAATTCGGCTCCGACACTGCCGAACGCTGGTTGCGCGAACAGGTCGGCCTGAACGAATCCGCCGCGCGCCAGATCGTCGACTACCTCGGCGCGACGCAGGCCGCGCTTGGCCTGCTGCCGACGCAGACGCAGTTGGCGATGGAGCGTTTCTTCGACGAATCCGGCGGCACCCAGCTGATCATCCATTCGCCTTTCGGCAGCCGCATGAACCGCGCCTGGGGCCTCGCCCTGCGCAAGCGCTTCTGCCGCACGTTCAATTTCGAACTGCAGGCCGCGGCGACTGAGGATGCGATCGTGCTGTCGCTCTCGACCAGCCACAGTTTTCCGCTCGACGAAGTCTCGCGTTATCTGCACTCGAATACCGCCGAACACGTGCTGATCCAGGCCCTGCTCGATGCGCCGATGTTCGGCCTGCGTTGGCGCTGGAATGCAGTGACCGCGCTCGCACTGCCGCGCTTCCAAGGCGGCAGCAAGGTGCCGCCGCAACTGCAGCGCATGAAGGGCGAAGATCTGCTCGCCACCGTGTTCCCCGACCAGGTCGCGTGCCAGGAAAACATCGTCGGCGAGCGCCAGATTCCCGATCACCCGCTCGTTGCGCAGACGCTGCACGACTGCCTGCACGAGGCGATGGACGTCGATGCGCTGTTGCGCCTGCTGAAGATGCTCGAAAGCGGCGAAATCCACATCGTCGCCAAGGATCTCACCGCGCCCTCGCCGCTTGCGGCGGAAATTCTCACCGCGCGGCCTTATGCCTTCCTCGACGACGCGCCGCTTGAAGAGCGCCGCACGCAGGCGGTGCAAAGCCGGCGCTGGGGCGACATCGAGACGACCGATGATTTCGGCCAGCTCGATGCCGGCGCGATCGCCTCCGTGCGCGAGGAGGCGTGGCCCGAGGCGCGCGATGCGGATGAGTTGCATGAGGCGTTGATGGGGCTCGGCTTCGTCACCGCTGCGGAAATGCGCGGCAATGCGATGTGGATGGAGATGTTCGAGCAACTGATCGCGCAGCGTCGGGTGACGCGACTTTGCTTTTTACCTCTCCCTCCGGGAGAGGTCGGCACGCGCAGCGTGCCGGGTGAGGGTTCGGAAAACTGCGTGACTCTCACCGATATCGGACCCTCATCCGCCCCTTCGGGGCACCTTCTCCCGACGGGAGAAGGGAAAAGTGTTTACATTCCCGCCGAGCGCCTGCCGCAATTCGCTGCAATCTTTCCGGAACTGCGCTGCGTACCGGCCATCGTCGTGCCCGAGGAATACGCCGCCGTCGAATGGACGCGCGAAGACGCACTCGTTGAAATCGTGCGCGCACGCCTGACCGGCCTCGGCCCCGTGGCCGCCGCCGACATCGCCGCCTCGCTCGGCCTGCCGCAAGCCGATATCGACCTCGCGCTGCTCGCCCTCGAACGCCAGGGTTTCGTCATGCAGGGCCGCTTTACGCCGGAGGCGGCCGCCACCGAATGGTGCGAGCGGCACCTGCTCGCGCGTATCCATCGCTACACGGTCAACCGCCTGCGCCGCGAGATCGAACCGGTCGAACCGCGCGACTATCTGCGCTTCCTCATCGAGTGGCAGCGCGCCGCTCCGGGCACGCAGGTCAGCGGACCCGACGCGCTCGCCGGCGTGCTCGCTCAGCTCGAGGGCTTCGAGGCGCCTGCCGCGGCATGGGAAAACGAAATTCTTCCGGCGCGCGTGGCGGGCTACGAAATTTCCTGGCTCGACGATCTATGCCTCGCCGGACGCGTCGTGTGGACGCGCCTGCGCGCCCCGGCCGCGCGCGCCGATGAGGACGATCCGCGTCCGCGCACCGCCTCCGGCCCCGTGCGCGCCACGCCGATCGTGCTGCTGCAGCGCCGGAATCTGGCGCTGTGGAATGCACTCGGCGCCGCCGTGCAAACGCTGCCGGCCGCGCTGTCCTCGCGCGCGCAGGCGGTCGCGGATGCGCTGCGCGAACACGGCGCCTCGTTTTTCGACGAACTTGCGAGTGCGACGCGGCTGCTGCACACCGAGCTCGAAGATGCGCTCGCCGAACTCGTCGCCGCCGGCCGGATCAATTCCGACAGTTTCGCCGGCCTGCGCGCGCTGCTCGTGCCTGCCTCGCGCCGGCCCTCGCCGCATCGGCGGCGCGGACGGCGCACGGCGCTGCTCGGCATCGCCGACGCGGGGCGCTGGTCGCTGCTGCGCCGCGCGAGCACCGACGCGCAGCCATCGACGACAGCGCCGAGCGCCAAAGGCGGCAAGACCGATCCCGAACACGTCGAACACGTCGTGCGCACGCTGCTCAAGCGCTACGGCTTGATCTGCTGGCGTCTGGTCGCGCGCGAGGCGTCGTGGCTGCCGCCGTGGCGCGAACTGCTGCGTGTCTGTCACCGTCTCGAAGCGCGCGGCGAGATTCGCGGCGGCCGCTTCATCGCCGGCCTCACCGGCGAGCAGTTCGCCCTGCCTGAAGCGATCGCGCCGCTGCGCGCGATCCGCAACAAGCCGCGCGACGGCAGCCTGGTCAGCGTTTGCGGCGCCGATCCGCTCAATCTCGTCGGCCATCTGCTCGCCGGCGCGCGCGTGCCGAATCTGGCGAACGCGCGCGTGCTTTATCGCGACGGAACACCGATCGCGACACTCGTCGCCGGCGAATTCAGCGCGCTCGAGGCGATGGACGAAGCCGCGCAGTGGGCGGCGAAGAAGCGCCTGTTGCACGGCGAGCCGGAATCGGCGTATGCCTCCGAGACAGCCGCAGAAGACGTCCCGGCGAATCAATCGTGATCGTGGTGATCGGCGGTTTCGCGTTCGACGAGGGTACGCAGGCGCGCTAATGCTTCGCTCTGGATCTGCCGTACGCGCTCGCGCGTCAGCCCCAGTTCGGCGGCGATCTCGGCGAGCGATTGCGTGGCGTCGTCGTTGAGTCCGTAGCGCCGCTGCAAGACCAGACGCTGTCGTTCCGACAACTGCGCCAGGCAATGTTCGATGCGCGCATCATGCTTGTCGCTCGACACGCGCATCAGCAAGGCATCGGTATCGTCGACGATGAGTTGCTCGATCAACGCGCGATCGTCGTTCGCCGACAGCGGGGCATCGAGCGAGGAAATGCGGTCGGTCAACGAGAACAGGCCGGCGATGTCGGCCGCGGTCTTGCCCAAGCTGCGCGCCAATTCGTCGATGCTCGGCATGCGTCCGAACTCATGGGTGAGCTGGCGCCGCGCGCGCAGCGTCTGCGCGAACTCGCGCAGCACGTGCACCGGCAGGCGCACGGTGCGGCCTTGGCTCATCAGCGCGCGCTGCACGCCGTCGCGGATCCACCAGGTCGCGTAGGTGGAAAAGCGCAGGCGGCGCTGCGCGTCGAATTTTTCCACCGCACGGATCAGGCCGAGATTGCCTTCGGCAATCAGGTCGAGCAGCGGCACGCCGCGGCCGACGTAGCCGCGCGCGATCGAGACGACGAGGCGCAGATTCGCCTCGATCATGCGCCGGCGCGCCTCGGTGTCGCCTTCGCCGACGCGCAGGGCGAGGCGATGCTCCTCGTCAGCGTCGAGCAGCGGGATCAGGCCGATTTCGCTGAGATAAGCGCTGGTCGAATCGCGCGCTTCGTCGTCCTGCTGCGGCTCGATCGCGTGGATCAGCTCGAGCAGCTCGTCCGATTCGATATCGTCGGCGCGTGGATCCGAATTCATCGTCTTAGCATAGAACTTCGACGACCCGGCGCCAAAGGAAATCGAACGGAGGCGAGCGTGCTCAACGCGGCGGCAGATAGTCGAGCGGATTGACCGGCTTGCCGTTCTTGCGGATCTCGAAATGCAATTCGTCGCGCGAACTCGCGCTCGAACCCATTTCGGCGATCTGCTGGCCGGCGCGCACCTTGTCGCCCTCGGCGACGAGGCGCTTGCGGTTGTGGCCGTAAGCGGAAAGGAAGCTCGCGTTGTGCTTGACGATGATCAGCTCGCCGTAGCCGAGCAGGCCGTTGCCGCTGTAGACCACCTCGCCGTCCGCCGAGGCGAGCACGGGATCGCCCGCGGAGCCGGCGATGTCGACGCCCTGCTTGGTCTGATCGCCGGCGACGTAGGTGCCGATCATCTTGCCGCCGCTCGGCCAACGCCAGGCGATGCCGGCGACGCTCGATGTGGCCGAATCGTTGACCGGTTTTGCGGGCGGCGGCGATTCCACAACGGGTTTCGACGGCGGCGGCGCGACCGTGGGCGTCGCCACCGGCGTCGCAGCAATCGCGGTCGATGCCGGCGCGGGCGCTGTCTCGCGCGGCGCGGCGGCCGGCGGAGGCGGTGCCGTGGTCGATTCCACTACTGCCGGCGGAGGCGAGTTCGGTACATCCTCGAACATGCCGGTGTCCCGCGCAGGCGCACTGGGCGCGGCCGCAGGCGCGGCGACATGCGCGGGCGGCGGCGAGGAAACCGGTGCCGCCGACGCCACCGTTACCGGACGTGCCGGCGCCGGCACTTGCCCGCCGGGCGGACTGAAACGGATGTCCTGGCCGACGAGGATCTTGTACTCCGGCGCGGCGATGCCGTTCCACGCGGCCACGTCGCGGTAGTCGAGCCCGCGCTTGAATGCGATTGAGTAAAGCGTGTCGCCGCGGACGACGCGGTAACTGCCGCCCGGCGGCGGTGTGGCCGCGCGCACGGCGGGCGGCGGCGATTCCAGCGAAGGCGATTCGCCGATCGAGCGGTCCTCGACATCGGCCGGATCGGACGCGCAGCCGGCCAGCCACGCCGCGCAGATTGCGAGCAGCGCAGCGGGGGCGAGGGAACGGAATGAGTGGGGAATCGCCTTCATCGTGTGCGTTGCGGCGACATGCGCGCCCGCGAACTTATTTATGCAGGTATTTGAAATACACCACAGCCAGCACGATCAATGCAACCAGCGCCCAGCCGATCCATTCGATCCAGGTGTGCAGCGCCTTCTCCGCTTTCTCGCCGCCGAGACGGATCAGGCCGCACAGCAGATACACGCGCTTGCCGCGGCCGACGGCCATCGCGGCGAGGAACGCCGGCAGCGGCACGCCGACCACGCCCGAGGCCCAGGCGATGAACTTCATCGGAATCGGCAGAAATCCGCCGCCGACGAGCAGCCAGAACACTTCCCACGGACCCAATCCGCGCAGTTTGCCGATGTAGTTTTCGATGCCCGGCAGCCAGCCGAGCTCGTCGAGCAGCGGCTTGGCCAGCTCGAAGCCGTAGTGGCCCATCAGATAGCCGATGATCGAGCCGAGCGTGGAGAAGATGAGACTGACGGTCGCATACCGCGCCCAGCGCTCCGGCCGGGCCAGCGTCATCGGCGCGAGCATGATCTCCGGCATCGTCGGCACGATGAAGGCTTCGACGAAGCTCACGCCGGCAAGATAGCGCTCGGCCAGGGGATGCAGGGCCCATTTGAGCGTCTTCTCGTAAATCGGTTTGAACAGTTTCAAGCAGCAGTCCTTGTAGGGACGCGATTCATCGCATCCGTGATTTCATTTCGGAAAGGCCGGGCGCGACGAATCGCGCCCCTACACCAGCCCGCCCAGCAGCGGCACGAAGCTGACGTCGCCGAGCGATTCGCCGACCCACATCGCGCCCTGCTCCTTCTCGACGAGACGGTAGCGCAGCAGTTTCTGCACGCCCGGCTTGCCGACCGGCGCGACGAGCACGCCGTCGGGCGCGAGCTGATCGAACAACTCGGGGCGCAGGGCGTCGTCCGCCGCGGTCAGCATGATCGCGTCGTACGGCGCATGCTCGGCCCAGCCGAGTTTGCCGTCGGCATGTTTCGAACGGATGTTGTCGATGCCGAGCTTGCGAAAACGGCGGCGCGCATTGCGCAGCAGCTCGTCGATGCGTTCGACGGTGTAGACGTTTTCCACGAGCGCGGCGAGCACGGCGGCTTGATAACCCGAGCCGGTGCCGACTTCGAGCACTTTTTTCGGCACGCCGTGTTCGATCAGCGCTTCGGTCATGCGCGCGACGACGTAGGGCTGCGAGATCGTCTGCGCCTGGCCGATTGGCAGCGCAGTGTCCTCGTAGGCGCGCGAGGCGAGCGCCTCTTCGATGAACAGGTGCCGCGGCAGATTGCGCATCACGTCGAGCACGCGCCGGTCGGCGATGCCCTGCGCCTTGAGCCGCTCGATCAGGCGGTCGCGCGCGCGCTGACTGGTCATGCCCAGACCGCGCGCTTCGGGTGTCAAACGTTGAGGCATTGTCACGCGGCCGAGCCCGACAGAGAACTCACCCAGCTCGACACCTTTTCGAGCGCCTGGAAGCGCGTCAGATCGACGTGGATCGGCGTGATCGAAATAAAACCGTCGCGCACGGCGTGGAAATCCGTGCCGGGACCGTCGTCGTCGACTTCGCCGGCCGGCCCAATCCACCACAGCGGCCGCCCGCGCGGATCGATCTGGCGGATGCACGGCGCGGACCGATGGCGCTTGCCGAGCCGGGTCACCGCGAAACCGCGCAGCTCGTGCCACGGCCGGTCGGGCACGTTGACGTTGAGGATGGTGTCGGCCGGCAGCGGATCGACGACGAGGCGCTGCATGATCGCCAGCGCCGCCTGCGCCGCGCTGTCGAAGTGGTGGCCGGAATCTTCCCCGGTCACCAGCGACACCGCGATCGCCGGCAGGCCGAGAAAGCGGCCTTCCATCGCGGCGGAGACCGTGCCCGAGTAGATCACGTCGTCGCCGAGGTTGGCCGAGTTGTTGATGCCGGAGACGACGATGTCGGGATCTTTTTCGAGCATGCCGCAGAGCGCGAGATGCACGCAGTCGGTCGGCGTGCCGGCCACCCGGTAGCGGTTTTCGTCGAGCTTGTGCACGCGGATCGGCTGATCCAGCGTCAGCGAATTGCTTGCGCCGGAGCGGTCGCGGTCGGGCGCGACGACGATGACCTCGCCGGCAACGGACAAGGCGCGTGCGAGCACCGCGATGCCCGGTGCTTCCACGCCGTCGTCGTTGCTGACCAATACCCGCATGTCCTTGTCGTACTCCGCGCTCGCGCCGCGCGCGTACGGCGCGGCTCTCGTGTCTGATCGTCCGCGCATTGTAACGGACGCATGCGAGGTTGGGCACCGGAGCGCGGGCCCTAGTAGTGTCTCAGTTTGAAATTAGGACCGTTCGTCCTGAGGTATCGAAGGACGAACTCACGCCAAGATTGCCGTTTGTGGTTCGATACCTCACCACGAACGGAAAGCTCAATTTCAAACTGAGATGCTACGGCCGGCGACACAACGTGCTGAATCCAACCCGTCTAATGCGAAAGTCGCATTGAATCGGTGCCAATTCACCACATCTTGAGCGTATAATTCGCGACCCGCGATCGGCTGCCTCTCCTGCCGTAGTCAGAGGGTACCGTCGCGCCCGCCCCCCTAGTCGGTAAGCCCAGCGTGAGCGCCAATCTTCTCCAGGAATTCTCCGAATCCTCGCCTCTTTCCGGCGGTAACGCCGCTTTTATCGAGGATCTGTACGACAGCTATCTGCGCGACCCCTCCTCGGTCGCCCCGGAATGGAAGAAATATTTCGATACGCTCAAAGGCCGCGAGGCCGGCGACCAGCCGCACGGCGACGCGGTCGTGCGTATCGAACAGGCACAGAAGATCAACGGCCGCGCAGTGATGCTCGCCGCGGGGCCGCTGACCGACGCGGTCAGCCAGAAGCAGACCGGCGTCTCGCGCCTGGTCACCGCGTACCGCTCGCGCGGCCATCTCGCCGCCAAGCTCGATCCGCTCAACATGGAAGGCACCTATTCGGCGACGGATCTGGAGGAAATCGGCCTGCTGCCGCGCCCCGGCGCGCCCGACCTCGATCCGTCCTGGCACGGCCTCAGCGCCGTGGACATGAATACCGAATTCAACACGGGCTTTCTCGGCGGGCCGCCGCGCCTGAAGCTCGGTGAGCTGATCGAACGCCTGAAGAAGACCTACGCCGGCAGCATCGGCGCCGAATTCATGCACATCCGCGACGCCGACGAGCGCCGCTGGGTGCATCAGCAGTTCGAAAGCGCCGGCGGCAATTTCGCCCTGAGCGCGGACGAGAAGAAAAAGCTGCTCGAGCACCTCGTCCAGGCGGACGGCCTCGAGCGCTACCTGCATACCAAGTACGTCGGCCAGAAGCGGTTTTCCCTGGAAGGCGGCGACAGCCTGATCCCGATGGTCGCCGAGCTGGTCAAGCGCGGCGCGGCCAACGGCGTCAAGGATCTGGTCCTCGGCATGGCCCACCGCGGCCGCCTCAACGTGCTCGTCAACATCCTCGGCAAGGCGCCGCAGAAGCTGTTCGACGAGTTCGAGCAGAAGTTCGAGCACGACGACAATCCCGCGCATTCGGGCGACGTGAAGTACCACATGGGCTTCTCCGCCGATGTGAAGAGCGACAACAAGACGATGCACGTCGTGCTCGCATTCAATCCCTCGCACTTGGAAATCGTCAATCCGGTCGTCGCCGGTTCCGTGCGCGCGCGCCAGACGCACCGCAGCGACCGCAATCACGAGCAAGTACTGCCCGTGCTCATCCACGGCGACTCGGCCTTCGCCGGCCAGGGCGTCAACATGGAACTGTTCAACATGTCGCAGACGCGCGGCTTCGGCGTCGGCGGCACGATCCACATCGTGATCAACAACCAGGTCGGCTTCACTACGTCGAATCCGCACGACACGCGTTCGACGCTGTACTGCACCGACGTGGCGAAGATGGTCAACGCGCCGGTGTTCCACGTCAACGGCGACGATCCGGAGGCGGTGCTGTTCGTCACGCGTCTGGCCTACGACTACCGCGCGAAGTTCCACCGCGACGTCGTCATCGACCTGGTCTGCTATCGCCGTCACGGCCACAACGAAGCCGACGAGCCCTCAGCCACCCAGCCGCTGATGTACAAGATCATCAAGGCGCGGCCGACCGCGCGCGAACTCTACGCCAAACAGCTCGCCGCCGAAGGCGCGATCGCCGAGGGCGAAGCGCAGAATCTGGTCGACACTTACCGCGCCAAGCTCGAAGCCGGCCAGCCGATTCCCGCGCTCGATCCCAACTTCAAGGACGCGTTCGCGATCGACTGGACGCGCCATCTGAACGCCTCGCTCGACCAGCCCGTGAACACCGGCGTGGCCACGGACAAGCTCGCCGAGCTCAACGCGAAGATCCTCGACGTGCCGAAGGATTTCACCCTGCAGGCCCAGGTCGGCAAGGTCTACGACGCGCGCCAGAAAATGGCCGCCGACGCGCAGCCGATGGACTGGGGCTTCGCCGAGAACCTTTCCTACGCCACGCTGATCGACGCGGGCTACGACCTGCGCCTGGTCGGACAGGACGTCGGCCGCGGCACGTTCTCGCATCGCCACGCCGTGCTGCACGACCAGAACAGCGGCCGCGACATCACCATGCTCAGCAAGGTGCGCGACGGCGCCACCGTCGCTGTGATCGACTCGCTGCTCAGCGAAGAAGCGGTGATGGCGTTCGAGTACGGCTACTCGACTTCCGAGCCGCGCACGCTGGTGATCTGGGAAGCGCAGTTCGGCGATTTCGCCAACGGCGCGCAGGTCGTCGTCGACCAGTTCATCTCCTCGGGCGAAGCGAAGTGGCAGCGCTACTCCGGCCTCGTCCTGCTGCTGCCGCACGGCTACGAAGGCCAAGGCCCCGAGCATTCTTCGGCGCGCCTGGAACGCTACCTGCAGCTCTGCGCGCTCGAGAACATGCAGGTCTGCGTGCCGACCACGCCCGCGCAGATGTTCCATCTGCTGCGCCGGCAGATGCTGCGCGACGTGCGCAAGCCGCTCGTAGTGATGACGCCGAAATCGCTGCTGCGCCATCCGCTGGCGACCTCGAAGCTGTCCGAACTTTCCGACGGCGGCTTCCAGCTCGTCATTCCCGATTCGACCGCATCCGATGCGAAGAAGGTGCGCCGCGTCGTGTTCTGCTCGGGCAAGGTCTACTACGACCTCGTCCAGGATGCGGCGAAGCGCAAGCTCGGCGACGTGGCGATCGTGCGCGTCGAGCAGCTCTATCCGTTCCCGCGCGTGGAGGTGCAGGCTGAGCTGGCCAAGTATCCCAACGTGCAGGAAGTCGTCTGGTGTCAGGAAGAGCCGCAGAACCAGGGCGCGTGGTATCAGATCAAGCACCACCTCGCCGCGTGCATCGGCGACGAGCACACGCTGCACTACGCCGGCCGCGTACGCTCGCCGGCGCCGGCCTGCGGGCATCTGAACACGCATATCGCCGAGCAGGCCAAGCTCGTCGAGGATGCGCTGGTGAAGGCGCCGGGCGACGATTACTCCGCCGATTGACAAAAAAGCGTTGAACGCGGATCAGAGCGGATAAAAAACGATAAGAGCGGATAAAGCTCTTGAATTGAAAAAAGCTCGATCCGCTTTTATCCGATTTGATCCGCCGTTATCCGTGTTAAAAAATTTTCTTTCCAAGGACACCCCATGCCGATAGAAGTCAAAGTTCCGGTACTGCCCGAATCCGTCGCGGACGCCACGATCGCCACCT
>DAIMZS010000025.1:0-20344 GCA_036733825.1 Rudaea sp. | reverse complement strand
TGGTCATCCACCACTGACGGGCGGTGGCGGTGGCGGCGGTGGCGGCGGTGGCGGCTCAAGGGCGGGCGGAGGGGAATGATTCTGTTGTGGAGTGAATACTCCATTTCCCCAATTTCCATCGGTGGTTTTGGTGTATTTCGTGCAACCTGTGGTCGTGCATACGGAAATCGTACTTCCGACCGGGACTTGTCCACCTCTCGCTACCCACGCGGAAATATAGCGGTCTATTTCTTGTTGCGTGTACCGATCGGGAACAGGAGTAGCGAGTCCGCAGCTACCTGTATCACACAAATTTCCTGGCCCCGCATTGTCTTGTAGAGCAACAGGAGGCGAAGGAGGAATAGGCTCCCTGGGTGGAACTGTATCGGCAGCAATATTGATGTTAAAAGTATTATGGCTACCGCCAAGATTTATGATGCCGTTGTAATTTGCAATGCTTTGACTGGATTGAGCAACTGCAATCTGGCCTGCTGTCAGTGATCCTGAGATATATAATCCTATGCACAGCGGCAGTAATCTCATCTTCATACTTACACTCCTTTAAGTTCGAACTGATCCAATTAACACCCAGCCGTTTTTGTACGAATTGAGAATTCTCCTTCCAGTATCTTCTAGTTGCAATATTGACCGTAGAATTGACCAGCAAGCTGAGCCGCTTGATTTACTTGATCCGCGGACATTTTGGGCGATAGTTGCTCAAGGTATTGTTTTGCAGAATTCTCTGGCAGATTTGAAAGTCGGACAGACAAAGCTCGGAACACATACGCCTTAATGATGTCCGGGCTGTAGTACGCAGTGCCAAAGGTGTATGAATGAGCCAAATCCGCAATGGCATCCCCACTACACTGTTTTGCCAGTCCTTCGATATAGGAGTTTGCGGTATCACGATATTCCGCCCACTTTTGCGGATCCCTCAACGCTTCCATGTCGCCGCCTACTGCCTCCGTGCCAGCGTGCGCATATAGATACTGCGCTTGCGGGTCTCCTTGCTCTGCCGCTGCCCTCAACCAATCAAATCGCTTCGCCATCTGTGGCCCGGTCACATCCGCACAATTTGTTAAGAGATCGCGAATTCGGCCAGTGTAGTCAGGGGGGCGTGCATTCTTATCGTTGTCGTACCCTTTCTTCATTAGGTTCAAGTCCGCCTCAGCAGCACCATTCGTTATGCCCGCACATTGCTCCAAGCCGTACCAAAGAGCTATGGCGGACTCAGTGTCGCCGCTCTTAGCGCGGTCTTCTAATGTTTGGATTTGCGGAGCCAACGGTTTGTTGAGCGGGGGGAGTGAACCGAGTTGCTTGGTTCGGACAGAAGATGCAGCTACCGTGCTTGGGGCTGGATGTGCTGTCGGCTTAGCGCTATCAGTAGACGCGTGTTGAGAGTCAGACTCTGCGGACTGACCTCTAGTCTGATTCGGAGAAGGCCGATCACCAGTTGTTGGTGGGCTCGAGGGGGCGCTAAGCGAGAAATAGAAATAAAAACTACTCGCAGCCGCAGCGATGACAAGCAAGGCTCCAAGGGTGAGGCGAGAACGATTTCGCATCCGTGTGATCCTGCGCTATAACATCTCTTGCGTGGGGTCGAGCGTAGCACGTCACTAGGTTAAGTCAATAATCCCTTCGCTGGGATACCGCCCCATGTTTAAGGATTCTCTGATCTATTCCCGCTGAGGCATGACAGGGACAAGTGCTGAAGAAGGAAGCCCGATGAAGCAAGCGAGCTTTGCCGCCCTGAGTTTCGAGACGAAGAAGAAGCAGACACGGCGCGAGGTATTTCTTTCGGAGATAGAACAGGTCGTGCCGTGGTCGGTGCTGATCGCGCCGCACTACCCGACGGAAGGCCGGCGCGGCCGGCCGCCGATGAAGCTGTCCACGACGCCTGGGCACCACCGGCTCAGGGCTTCCAATCGACGCGCACGCCTCCGAAGATGTTGCGGCCCGGCGCCGGCTCGAAATAGCGCCCGTTGCTTTCGTTGACGATGACGGAACCGGCGTAGTGGCGATCAAACAGATTGTTGAGGCGCAGATACGTCGTCACGCGCGTCTTGGCGAGATCGAACACGTAGCCCGTGCTCAGATGCACGACGCCGTAGCCCGAAGCAAATTGCGTATTGAGGTCGTTGACCGGCGTGTTGCTGGCGGCGCCCATTTCGACGCTCGCGTTCCAGCCGCTGGCCGCGCCGTAGCGCAGCGCGGCGTAGAAGTTGGATTTCGGCACGCCGGGAATGCGCGCGCCGGCGGCCACGGGCGTGTTCGGTGTCGTGCAGGTCGAGGCGGCGGGGCAGGTGAGAAACGGCGAGAGGAAATTCGCTTCGAGATAGGTGTAGGCCGACTCGATACGCCAGCGCTCGCCGAGCGGCTGGACGAGCCGCGCCTCGACGCCGCGCCGGCGCGATCGATCGATATTCTGGTACGTCGTGCGCCCGCCGGTGGAGTTGTACACGGCGAGTTCGTGGCGCGTGTTCGCCTGGAACAGCGCCAGTTCGAGTTCGGCGCCTTGGGCGAAGCGCCACTTCGAACCGACCTCGCCGTTGCGGCTGCGCGCGGGCACGAGGGCGAAATTGATGCCGGCGCTGCCGTCCGGGCGATAACCGAGTTCGTTGAACGTCGGTGTTTCGAACGCGTTGCCGTAGGCGGCGTAGAGATTCCAGTTCGGCGCCGCGTGGAACAGCAGCCCGGCCACCGGCGTCGTTGCGCCGTAATCCACTGCGCCGCTGTCGTCCGGACTGCCCGGGTTGACGTAGTGGTCGGTCGAGGTGAAGCGCACGCGGCTGTGGCGCAGGCCCGCGCTGAGTGACCAGCGTTCGGCAAAATCCCAGCGCGCCTGGGCGTACTCGTCGAAGTTGTAGACGTCGTCCTGCTCGTCGCGGCGCAGTGCGCCGACCACGCCGAGCTGCGAACCGATGTAGTTGTTGAAGCCGCGCCGATGCTGGTCCTGGCGGTCGTAGCTGATGCCCGCGGTGAGTTCGAGCGGGCGGTCCGCCAACGAGGCGTGCGAGGTCCAGCGCGCATCCGCGCCGCCGAAGTCGCCGTCGAGGTCGATCACGCCGCCCGGGCTCGTCGGCCGCTGCTGCGTCGCGACCGGGATCGCCTGGAACTGCTGCACCGTGCGATCGCCGTAATAGGCCATCACGCGGATGCTCTGATTCGCGCTGAGGTCCTGTTCGTAAATCGCGCCGCCCTGCTGCTGGTGCACGCTTTTGCGCGTGTTGAACTGCACCGCGACCGGCTGCGCCTGGCGCGGATCCGCTTCGAGCTGCGCGCGGGTGAGGCCGAGCGGATCGTCGGCGTTCGGCACATCGACCACATTGGCGAGCAGGGTGAGCTTGCCGGTATCGCCGACGCGCCAGTTCCATTTCGCGTTGCCGTTGTCGCGTTCCGCGCGCGCGTGGCCGCGGTAGTTGTCGGTGTAGTAGTGCGCAACGTCGACGTTGTAGTCGTAGCGCTCGCCGGCGCCGCGCGCGGATGCGCCGAGCCGATACGTGCCGTAGCTGCCGCCGTCGAGGCTCGCGCGCAGCGTCGTCGGATCGGTGCCGTCGGCGGTGATGACCTGCACGACGCCGCCGGACGCGTTGCCGTACAGTGCGGAGAACGGCCCGCGCAGCACTTCGATGCGGTCCGCGGACGACAGACTGAAGTTCGCGACCTGGCCCTGGCCGTCCGGCATGGTCGCCGGAATGCCGTCGATGTACAGGCGCACGCCGCGCACGCCGAAACTCGAGCGCGCGCCGAAGCCGCGGATCGACAGCTGCTCGTCCTGCGCGTAGTTCTGGCGGTTGCGCGCGAGCAGGCCGGGCACGCTGCCGAGGTATTCCGATGGATTCACGCCGGGCGTGTTCGCTCCGGTGCGATCGGTGGCGACCGCGTCGACCGACGCCGGCACGTCGAACGCCGGTTGCGCGTTGCGCGTCGCGGTGACGACGATTTCCGGCAGGCTCGCATCGGCCGCAACATCCGCATGTGCCGCGGATGCAAGCGCACAGGCGAGGACAACGGGCAGGTGGCTGGCGTTCAATCGAGTCTCCTGTACCCGCGGCTGATCGCTCCGCGCCGCGTCGAAGATCAGCTCGCCGCTGCGGATGCTCTGCGCTGCCATCGGGACACTCATGATTTTTCCATGGCGCGTGTCCGTGGGATTCGCGCGATGAAACGACAATGCATTCTGGAAGAGAGTATAGCCGCGCACAAATACTCCCAATGGCGGCCGTGGCATTGGTCCAAACACGGGACAGCGGATCGGCGCCGGCGTCGGCGAGCCGCTGCGATAAACGGGGCACGTGTCTGTCGCGAGGCATAAGGAATGGCGCGCCCGGAGGGATTCGAACCCCCGACACCCAGCTTCGGAAGCTGGTACTCTATCCAACTGAGCTACGGGCGCGTGATGCAGCGACATGACCGGTGCGACGCGCTGAACTGCGATGGCCGCCGCCGGTGACGGGGCTATTATCCGCGAGATGCGGCGACTTCGGAAGTCGTGCGAGCGAGACGGGTGGCGAATCCGGCAAACCGCGGCCCCGACGATTCCATTTTCTACGCAGCACCGGCCGTTCCGCTTTCATGCCGTCGGCGCGACGTTTTCGACGATCATTCCATGGACATTTTCAAGATATTCCACATCGAGGCCGCGCATCGCCTCACCGGTGTTCCGCCGACACACAAGTGCGCGCGGCTGCACGGGCATTCGTTTCGCATCGAAGTGCACGTGTCGGGCGAGGTCGATCCGGCGACGGGCTGGGTGATGGATTTCGCCGACGTGAAAGCCGCGTTCGCGCCGATCTTCGACCGCCTCGATCATCACTATTTGAACGAGATCGAAGGGCTGGACAACCCGACCAGCGAGCGCCTCGCTGCGTGGATCTGGGCGGCGCTGAAGCCGCGCCTGCCGCAGTTGAGCCGGATCGTCGTGCACGAGACGTGCACCGCCGGCTGCGCCTACGCGGGGGCATAGTCGTTTTCGTGACGCGACGCGCAAACCTCGCGATCGAGGGCGATTCTGTCAATCCGCTGAAACCTTGATCGGACAAGGTTCCGGCCTGGAAATCGCCGGTCGAAATCACGCATGTTGCAATGCACAAAAACATGCGATATAGTGCTCGCCACTAACCCAAACCTTTTTCGAGGCTACGATCATGTCCGAGTATTTCAACACCCAGGCTCTCGCCCTTTCCAAGAGCTTCGCCGATGCGGCGTTCAAGGCTCACACGCTGGCCGTGGAAGGTCTGGAGCGCGTCACCAACCTCAACCTCAAGGCGCTGGAAAGCAACGTCGCCGCCACCGTCGACTTCCTCTCCGAAGCCGCCGAAGTGCGTGATTTCGACGGCCTGAAGACGATCTTCCCGAAGGGCGTCAACCTGGTGAAGGATTCCGCCGAGAAGTTCTACGCCAATGGCCAGGAAGTGTTCGGCGTCACGGTCAAGACCGGTGAAGCGCTGAGCCAGATCGCCAAGGGCAGCTTCGAAGTCGCCAACGACAGCTTCAAGAAGCAGGTCAATGCGGCGGCGACCGACTTCAACAAGCAGGTCAATGCGGCGGCCAAGAAGGCCACGCGTTAATCGAATTTCCGCAGGCAACTGCGGGATCGCGCTGCGGCAATCCCTCCCTCCCCTTAGTATTCCGCAGCGTTTTTCAGCCGGATGGCTCTGCCATCCGGCTTTTTTATTGCGTTTTTTCCGGGCCGCCGTGACCCGGGCAGGCGAATTCCGCTATGCTCGTCGGCGCACGCTGCTTGCCTTTGCGCGGGCCGCTGCGGCTGCGGCATGTTGTCGCATCGACCGCCTAGCCCGTCGCGCGCCCTGTAGTAACGGCGCGGTCGTCTTGCGGCTGCAAATACCCGCCGGCTATAATCTTGCTGCTCTGCGATAGACGACGCCTCTTCGGGTTTGGATGGCGCCGTCGCAGCCCTCTCGGCATCGCGATCTTGAAGCCGAATCCCATGCGGAACTCCATTGCTCATGGCCGACGCAATGCCGTCCGGATCGTGCTCTTCCAACTCGGCATCGCCGGATTGGTTGGCCTGGGGTTTTGCGCGCGGGATTGGCAGTCGGGGATGGCGGCCTGGTACGGCGGCGGAGTGATCGCGCTCGGCAATGCGTTGTTCGCTTGGCGGCTGTACGCCGACGGTATCGCGCCGACGCGGCGCGTGGCGCGCGCGGTGTATACCGCGGAAGTGTTGAAGTGGGTTTGGCTGGTGTTCGCGCTTTATTTCGCGCTCGCGGTGCTTCGGCTCGATCCGCTCGCGCTGATCGCAAGCGTTATCGCGGCACAGCTCGCCTTTTGGGTGGCGGTAGGAATTTTCCGCTAGACGTTGTTGGCTCTTTCAGACGAATAAGTACGATTCCATGTTGCAAGCGCAAGCCGCCGAACACGAATCCTCCGGTGGGATGACGGGTTACATCGTCCACCACCTGACCCATCTGCGCTGGCCGCACGAGGACGGGTTCTGGACGTTGAACATCGACACCCTGTTCTTCACCTTCGTCGTCTGCGCGGCGTTTCTCGCGCTGTTCCTCGGCGTGGCGCGCCGCGCCAAGGTGGCCAATCCGGGCAAGGTGCAGAGCTTCCTCGAAATGGTCGTCGTCTTCGTCGACGGCGCGGTCAAGGAAACTTTCCACGGCAAGAGCAAGCTGATCGCGCCGCTGGCGGTCACGATTTTCGGCCTCGTGTTCTTCATGAACTTCCTCGACATGATTCCGGTGGATTGGCTCCCCGGCTTGTGGGCGAAGGGACACGAGCTGGCCGGCAACGATCCGCATCATGCGTTCCTGCGCATCGTGCCGACCGCCGACCTCAACACCACGCTCGGCATGGCGCTGACGGTGTTCCTGCTGATCCAGTACTTCGGCCTCAAGCACAAAGGCCCGGGCGTGTTCTTCGGCGAAATGTTTACTGCGCCGTTCCATGCGCACGGCGCGGTCGGCAAGATCGTGCTCGCGCCGGTCAATTTTCTGTTGCGCCTGATCGAAGAAGCGGTGCGCCCCGTGTCGCTCAGCTTGCGACTGTTCGGCAACATGTACGCGGGCGAGCTGATCTTCATCCTGATCGCGGTGATGACGCTCGACGCGACGCTGACCCATTTCTCGACCTATTTGCTCGGCATCGGCCAGTTCATCGCCGGCTTCGCGTGGACGGCGTTCCACATTCTCGTCATCACGCTGCAGGCCTTCATTTTCATGATGCTCACGATCGTCTATCTGAGCATGGCCGCCGAACGGCATTGATTTCCCCCTTTCGTTATTCACTTTGATTTTTTGAGGAGATAGTCATGGTACTTACTGCACAGGTTATGAGTTGGACGGTCATCGCCGCCGGTTTGCTGATCGGTCTCGGCGCGCTCGGCACGGCGATCGGCTTCGCCCTGCTCGGCGGCAAGTTCATCGAAGGCTCGTCGCGCCAGCCGGAACTGACCCCGATGCTGCAGACCAAGATGTTCATCGTCGCCGGCCTGCTCGACGCGGTGCCGATCATCGGCGTGGCGATCGCGCTGCTGCTGATCTTCGCGAACCCGTTCGTGTCCGCGCTGGCCGGCAAGTAAGCCGACCGCAAACACGAACCGATTCGAAACCGACGCGCGGCGGCTTGACGGCCGCCGTCCCGTCAGGAGTCAGCGATGATCCCCAATATCACTTTTGTCATCCAGGGTCTGGCGTTCTTCGCCGTCGTCTGGCTGGTCATGAAATTCGGTTGGCCGCACATCATGGCGGCGATCGAAGAGCGCCAGCAGAAGATCGCCGAAGGCCTCGCCGCGGCCGATCGCGCCAAGGCGGAGCTCAAGGACGCCGATGCGCGCGTGGCCGACGAGATCAAGAAGGCGCGTGCGCAGGCCGCCGAGATCATCGACAAGGCGCACAGCCAGGCCAACCAGATCGTCGACAAGGCCAAGGCCGATGCGTTGCTCGAAGCGGCGCGCGTCAAAGCCACGGCGCAGACCGAGATCGACGGCATGGTCGGCAAGGCGCGCGAAGCGCTGCGCGGCCAGGTCGCCTCGCTCGCGGTGCAGGGCGCCTCGAAGATCATCGGCAAGGAAATCAACGCCGATGCGCACAAAGCCCTGCTCGATCAGCTAGTCGCAGAGATTTGATCGCATGAGCGAAACCCTGACCTTGGCCCGTCCCTACGCGCGTGCGGCGTTCGAATCCGCGCGCGAGGGGAATGCGCTCGCGGCGTGGTCGGCGAACTTGGGTTTCGCCGCCCAGGCCGTGGCCGACGCCCGCGTCGGCGCGCTGATCGGCAACCCGCGCCTGTCCAACGACGAACTCGTCGGCCTGTTGCTGCCGCCGGGCGAAACCGCGAGCGGTGCGTTCGCGAATTTCCTGTCGCTGCTCGCGGACAACCGCCGTCTCGCCCTGCTGCCCGACATCGCCGCGCTGTACGAAGAACTCAAGCGCGAGTCCGAGCGCGTGCTCAAGGTGACGCTGCGTTCGGCGACCGAAATCCCGGCGCCGCAGGCCGACGCGATCAAGGTCGCGCTGGCCAAGCGCTTCGGCCGCAACATCGAGCTCGACCAGCGCATCGACCCGTCGGTGATCGGCGGCGCGGTGATCGACGCGGGCGATGTGGTCATCGACGGCTCGGTGCGCGGCAGGCTCGTGCGTTTGGAACAAAGTTTGACGCAGTAAAAGCTTCACGCAGTAAAAAGCTTTATGTCGTCATTCCCGCGAAAGCGGGAATCCAGTTTCTTCTTTTAATGCTGTTCGCGGACAGCAAGAGCAAAATGGATTCCCGCTTTCGCGGGAATGACGGCAAAGAAGACAGGAAAAGAAAGGCATTAGGACTGCGGAGTGCGTGCTCACTCCTCACTCCTAACCCCTTACTTTCAAATCCGATGCGCATCTGCTCGCCAGATGCTCAACAAAGGAACCAACGATGGCTACGACTCTCAACCCTTCCGAAATCAGCGAACTGATCAAGAACCGCATCGAGCAGGTCAAGCTCGCCGCGGAAGCGCGCAACGAAGGCACCATCGTTTCGGTGTCCGACGGCATCGTGCGCATTCACGGCCTGGCCGACGTGATGTCGGGCGAAATGATCGAGCTGCCGGGCAACGGCACGGCGCTCGCGCTCAACCTCGAGCGCGACTCGGTCGGCGCCGTCGTGCTCGGCGAGTACGAGCACCTGCGCGAGGGTGACACGGTCAAGACCACGGGCCGCATTCTCGAAGTGCCGGTCGGTCCGGAAATGCTCGGCCGCGTCGTCGACGCGCTCGGCCAGCCGATCGACGGCAAGGGTCCGATCAACACCAAGCTGTCGTCGCCGGTGGAAAAGGTGGCCCCGGGCGTGATCGCGCGTAAGTCGGTGTCGCAGCCGGTGCAGACGGGCTACAAGTCGGTCGACGCGATGATCCCGATCGGCCGCGGCCAGCGCGAGCTGATCATCGGCGACCGCCAGACCGGCAAGACCGCGCTCGCGGTCGACGCGATCATCAATCAGAAGGGCACGGGCATCAAGTGCGTCTACGTCGCGATCGGCCAGAAGCAGTCCTCGATCGCCAACGTCGTTCGCAAGCTCGAAGAATTCGGCGCGATGGACCACACCATCATCGTCGCCGCCTCGGCGTCCGATTCGGCCGCGATGCAGTACCTCGCGCCGTACTCGGGCTGCGCGATGGGCGAATACTTCCGCGACAACGGCCAGGACGCGCTGATCATTTACGACGATCTGACCAAGCAGGCCTGGGCGTATCGCCAGATCTCGCTGCTGCTGAAGCGCCCGCCGGGCCGCGAAGCGTATCCGGGCGACGTGTTCTATCTGCACTCGCGCCTGCTCGAGCGCGCCGCGCGCGTCAACGAGGAATACGTCGAGAAGTTCACCAAGGGTGCGGTGAAGGGCCAGACCGGCTCGCTGACCGCGCTGCCGATCATCGAAACGCAGGCCGGCGACGTGTCCGCGTTCGTGCCGACCAACGTGATTTCGATCACCGACGGCCAGATCTTCCTCGAAACCGATCTGTTCAACGCCGGCATCCGCCCGGCCGTGAACGCCGGTATTTCGGTGTCGCGCGTCGGCGGCGCGGCGCAGACCAAGATCATCAAGAAGCTGTCGGGCGGCGTGAAGCTCGCGCTCGCGCAGTACCGCGAACTCGCGGCGTTCTCGCAGTTCGCCTCCGACCTCGACGCGGCGACGCGCGCTCAGCTCGAGCGCGGCCAGCGCGTCACCGAACTGATGAAGCAGAAGCAGTACGCGCCGCTTTCGGTCGGCCAGCTCGCGTTGTCGCTGTACGCGGCCGAGAAGGGCTATCTCGACGACCTGCCGGTCGCCAAGATCCTGCCGTTCGAAGCCGGCCTGCACGCGCACTTCGCCGCGAACTACGCCGACTGGATGAAGGCCGCGAACGACAAGGCCGATTGGAATGATGCGATCGAAGCGACGTTGAAGAAGGGCATCGAAGAGTTCAAGAAGACGGGTTCCTGGTAAGACGCTTTTTGCTCGTCATTCCAGCGAAAGCTGGAATCCAGCTTTTTAAGCGGCGGGCAAGAGCAAAGGCTGGATTCCAGCTTTCGCTGGAATGACGGTAACTAACAAAGGTCTTAGCAAACGTGGCAGGCGCAAGAGAAATTCGCACGAAGATCAAGTCGGTCCAGAACACGCGCAAAGTCACGCGCGCGCTGGAAATGGTCTCGGCTTCGAAAATCCGCAAGGCGCAAGACCTGATGAAGGCCTCGCGCCCGTACGCGCGCGCGATGCGCCAGCTGATCGGCCACATCGCCCGCGCGAATACGGAATACAAGCATCCCTTCCTCGTCGAGCGCGCGCAGATCAAGCGCGTCGGCTACATCGTCGTGTCGACCGACCGCGGCCTCTGCGGCGGCCTCAACTCGAACCTGTTCCGCAAGCTGCTCGGCGAGATTCGCCAGTGGCAGGAGAAGGGCGTCGAGGTGGACATCGTCGCGATCGGCACGAAGGCGAACGCGTTCTTCAAGCGCTTGAAGGTCAACCTGGTCGGCAGCGTTGCCCACCTCGGTGAAAGGCCGCGGGTCGAGCAGTTGATCGGCGTGATCAAGGTGATGCTCGATGCGTATTCCAACAAGCGCATCGACCAGCTTACGCTGGCCTACAACGATTTTGTCAACACGATGACGCAGAAGCCGACGCTCGATCAGCTGCTGCCGCTGCCGCCGTCGGCGCAGCTCGAAACCGCGCACGACTGGGACTACATCTACGAGCCGAACGCGGAAACCGTGCTCGATCACGTGCTCACGCGCTACATCGAGTCGCTGGTCTACCAGGCCGCGCTCGAAAACCTCGCCAGCGAACACGCCGCGCGCATGGTCGCGATGAAAGCCGCGGGCGACAACGCGAAGAAGGCGATCGACTCGCTGACGCTGGTCTACAACAAGGTGCGTCAGGCGGCGATCACGCAGGAAATCAGTGAGATCGTCGGCGGCGCCGCGGCGGTCTGAGCAAAACGAATTTAGATACTGTGGAGTCACTCCAATGAGTCAGGGCAAAGTAGTACAAATCATCGGCGCCGTCGTCGACGTCGAATTCCCGCGCGATGCCGTGCCGAAGGTGTACGACGCGCTCAAAGTCGACGGCACCGCGATCACGCTCGAAGTGCAGCAGCAGCTCGGCGACGGCGTCGTGCGCACGATCGCGCTCGGCTCGACCGACGGCCTGAAGCGCGGTCTCGTCGCGACGAATACCAATGCCGGCATCAAGGTGCCGGTCGGCAACGCCACGCTCGGCCGCATCATGGACGTGCTCGGCAATCCGATCGACGAAGTCGGTCCGATCGACGCCAAGGACCATTGGGAAATCCATCGTCCGGCGCCGTCCTACGACGAGCAGGCGCTCGCGAACGAGCTGCTCGAAACCGGCATCAAGGTCATCGACCTCGTCGCGCCGTTCGCGAAGGGCGGCAAGGTCGGCCTGTTCGGCGGCGCGGGCGTCGGCAAGACGGTCAACATGCTCGAACTGATCAACAACATCGCGACCCAGCACTCGGGTCTGTCGGTGTTCGCCGGCGTCGGCGAGCGTACGCGCGAAGGCAACGACTTCTATCACGAAATGCAGGAAGCAGGCGTCGTCAAGCTCGACAACCTGCCCGAGTCGAAAGTGGCGATGGTCTACGGCCAGATGAACGAGCCGCCCGGCAACCGTCTGCGCGTCGCGCTGACCGGCCTGACCATGGCCGAATACTTCCGCGACGAGAAGGACGCGTCCGGCAAGGGCCGCGACGTGCTGTTCTTCGTCGACAACATCTACCGCTACACGCTGGCCGGTACCGAAGTGTCCGCGCTGCTCGGCCGTATGCCGTCCGCGGTGGGCTACCAGCCGACGCTGGCCGACGAAATGGGCCGCCTGCAGGAACGCATCACCTCGACCAAGACCGGCTCGATCACCTCGATCCAGGCCGTGTACGTGCCGGCGGACGACTATACCGACCCGTCGCCGGCAACGACATTTGCGCACTTGGATTCGACCGTTGCTTTGTCGCGCGATATCGCGTCTCTCGGTATTTATCCTGCAGTTGATCCCCTTGCTTCTACCAGCCGCCAGCTCGATCCGAACGTGATCGGCGTTGAGCACTACGAAACCGCGCGCCGCGTGCAGGGCACGCTGCAGCGCTACAAGGAACTGAAGGACATCATCGCGATTCTCGGCATGGACGAGTTGAGCGAAGAAGACAAGGCCACCGTCAGCCGCGCGCGCAAGATCGAGCGTTTCTTCTCGCAGCCGTTCACGGTCGCACAGGTCTTCACGGGCGCCGAAGGCAAATACGTCACGCTCAAGGAAACCATTCGCGGCTTCAAGATGATCTGCGACGGCGAGTGCGATCACCTGCCGGAGCAGGCGTTCTACATGGTCGGCGGCATCGACGAGGCCTTCGAGAAGGCCAAGAAGATGGGCGAGAAGAAGGCGGCCTAATCCGCCGGAGCGATCGATATGGCAACCACCATCCGCTGCGACATCGTCAGCGCCGAGTCCGAAATTTTCCACGGCAACGCGACGCTCGTCGTCGCCACCGGCGAAGAGGGCGAGCTCGGCATCGCGCCGCGTCACGCGCCGCTCATCACCCGGCTCAAGCCGGGCCAGGTGCGCGTGATCGCGGAGAACGGCGACGAGCAGTTCTTCTACGTCTCCGGCGGCATTCTCGAAGTGCAGCCGCAGGTCGTCACCGTGCTGACCGACACTGCGGTGCGCGCGAAGGATCTCGACGAAGCCGCGGCGCGCAAAGCCAAGGACGACGCCGAGCGCGCGCTCGCCAATCGCACCGACGCGGTCGAGATCGCGCAGGCGCAGGCCGAACTCGCGCAGGCGCTGGCTCAGCTGCAGGCGATCGAACGCCTGCGCCGCAATCTCAAGCACTGAAGAACGTTTTCAGCGCTCGCAAAACGCCGGCCTTGCGCCGGCGTTTTCGTTTTTGCGGCGTCAGCGTCGGACTAGGTGGCACAACATCAGCGGTTGTGTGAACGCGGGAATGGGGCGCGTGCGCATGGCGGCGGTAGTTATCGGATCGCAGGGCCGCGCCGGATAGCGAGCCAGGTGCCGGCGGGCGAGTTCCTGGTCGAACTGGGCCAATTCCGATTCGCTGACCAATCCCAGCAGCGCGCCGGTTGAGCGTTCGATTGTCTCGGCGATGCGCTGGTCCAGTGCGGTATCCGTCATCGTGTCTGTTTGGAAGTTGCTGGCAATGCGGACAAAGCGCCAGCGCTCGGGCAGCTCCGGCAGCAGGAACGAAATCGGCGCCTGTCCGCCGAGCAACACCGTGGCGTGGTCGAGGTCGCGGAAGGCGGACGGAGTATTCGCGTCGAAGTAATTTTCGTCTCGCCACGACCCTCGGGTCTGCGCAACCGGCAGCACGGCCAGGCAGATTACTGCAAAGAACGCGACGACCGAGACGCGTTGTCCGCGGCGTATCCCGCCGAGGCTCAGCAGCAGATGCGCGAGCAGGAGCGGAGCGAGCAACTCCAGCACGGCGAGATAGCGATAGACGCCGAACAAGCCAAGCCAGAGCAGGTAAGAGAGCAGGCTGCCGCATAGAACGAAGCGCGTCGACGCATCGAAGCGATGCGGGTTGCGGCGCGTCGCGGCGACGATCAGCCAGAGGATTCCAATGGCATAGCAAAGCGGCAGTCGCAGATCGATGAAACGGCCGCTGTCGGAGACGGCATTCGGATCAAAGAGCCAAATCAACGGATAGAGCAGCGCCCGCCACCCGCTCGCCGGCAGAAACCGCGTGTCGGAAAACGACAGTGGCGCGGCGAATGGCGAGTGGAAGATTTGGTTCATCAGCGGGAAGACCGGATTGCCGAAGCTCTGCCAAAGCGCGAGGCGCCAGAATCCGTCGAACAACGCCCAGCCGGCGAATGCGGCGCCGAAAAAGCTCAACATCGCCAGCAATCGACGCGAGCGCGACGGCGCATCAAAGGCGAGCGCGGCTATGCCGAACCCCAGCACATAAATCATCATCGTGAGCTTCAGGCCGGCGGCGGTGCCGGCCAGCAGCCCCGCAGTGGCCCACCGGGAAAGCGATGGGACGCTCCGCGTGCCCGGCCGAGCCAGCAATGCGAGGCCGCCGAGCAGCGGAATGCTTACCAACGTGTCGCCCATCCCGCCGCCGACTTCCGCGCGGTAAATCGCGCCGGTCAGGCTGGCGAGTCCGATCGCAAACGCGCTCCAGTCGCGGCTTGTGTCGTTGCTGAACTGCAGAGTCCGCAGCGCAAGCACACGAATACACACGACGTTCAAACTTTGGATAGCCGCATACAGCATGCCCACGAGCAGCGGCGGTAAATGGCGGATCGACCAGGCCAGCGGAACGTCGAGCAGCGGATTGAACCAGGTCTGCAGCTGCGCCGGTGCGATGTCCGTATCCCATCGATCGTGCAGCAGCGCCCAGCCGTTGTAGTAGTGGTAGTTGAGCAGATCCCAGTTGAGGTCTTTGCCGACCCAGAGCGCCAGCGCCATCGAAAGGACGGCGTAAATCGACGAGGCGACAACATTGTCCGGCGCACGGCGCAGGAGGAGTCGGTTCAGCGCGGCGTCCGCGCTCGTAATCAGTGAATTCACCGCGCAATGGTCGCGCGAAAGCTGCCTGCGCGTACAGCTGTCAACTTCGCCAACAAAAAACCCGCCGGAGGGCGGGTTCTTTGTACTTCTGAGCAAAGCTCAATTACTTGATCTTCGCTTCTTTATAAGCGACGTGCTTGCGCACCACCGGATCGTACTTTTTGATTTCCATCTTGTCCGGCGTAGTCTTCTTGTTCTTGTCGGTCGTGTAGAAATGACCGGTGCCCGCGGACGACACGAGACGGATCTTATCGCGCTTGGATGCCATTGCTCGTTCTCCTTAGATCTTTTCGCCGCGGCCGCGCAGTTCGGCGAGCACGGTTTCGATGCCGTTCTTGTCGATCGTACGCAGGGCCTGGGTGGAAACGCGCAGTTTCACCCAACGGTTTTCGCTCGGCACCCAGAAACGGCGCTCGTGCAGGTTCGGCAGCCAGCGGCGCCGGGTTTTGTTGTTAGCATGCGACACATTGTTGCCGGATTGCGCGCGCTTGCCAGTGACTTGGCAGACTTTAGCCACAGCTTACTCCTCGATATCGGAACGGCCGCCCTTAGCCAGGGCAGAATCGGCCCGGCCGATGTTGCCGGCCGGAGATCGCCGCAGGGACTGCAGCGAGCCGCCTATTAGAGCAGAATCGAGTGCTTGGCACAAGGCTGGATGCGGTTTTCGCCCACGGACCGCGATATATGGGCCGGGTCTGGTCCGCTGAAATTCGTCGCGAGGAAGGTCTTGCGCAACACGTTACGCTTCCGCTAAAATTCGCGGTTCCTCGCTTCAAGCAATCATTTGAGCCCGTTGGGGCACAGGTTTCCCATGAAAACTTCAACTGTCAGCGCCAAGGCTGAAACGGTCAAGCGCGACTGGTTCCTCGTCGACGCCAGCAACAAGACGCTCGGCCGCCTGGCGACCGAACTGGCCCTGCGCCTGCGCGGCAAGCACAAGCCGGTCTACACCCCGCACGCCGACACCGGCGACTACCTCGTCGTGATCAACGCCGAGAAGATTGCGGTCACCGGCAAGAAGCTCGACGACAAGGTCTACCACCATGTCACCGGCTACATCGGCAACATCAAGTCGATCGCGCTGAAGGACCTCCTGGCCAAGCACCCCGAGCGCGCGATCGAGATCGCCGTCAAGGGCATGCTGCCGAAGAACCCGCTGGGCCGTGCGATGTACCGCAAGCTCAAGGTTTACAAGGGCGCCGAGCATCCGCATACCGCTCAGCAGCCGCAAGTTCTGAATCTGGCCTAATCTTTAGGAAACGTATCAATGGCTACCCAGCAATCCTACGGAACCGGCCGCCGCAAATCGTCCGCTGCGCGCGTGTTCCTGCGTCCGGGCAAAGGCTCGATCGTCGTCAACGGCAAGGCTCTCGATGAGTTCTTCGGCCGCGAAACCTCGCGCATGATCGTGCGCCAGCCGCTCGAGCTGACCCAGTCCACCGACAAGTTCGACGTGCTCGTCACCGTCGAAGGCGGCGGCAACACGGGCCAGGCCGGCGCGATCCGCCTCGGCATCGCCCGCGCGCTCGTCGAACACGACGAAACGCTCAAGGGCGCGCTACGCAAGGCCGGTTTCATGACCCGCGACGCCCGCGAAGTCGAGCGTAAGAAGGTCGGCCTGCACAAAGCCCGTCGCGCGACGCAGTTCTCGAAGCGCTAAGCATTACCCGAGCCGTCGTCACGCGACGCCGGCTCGTACTCCCAAAACCGGATCGTCGCCAAGTCAGATAGACGATCCGGCCGGAATTGGGGGATCGTCTAATGGTAGGACTGCAGACTCTGACTCTGCCTATCTAGGTTCGAATCCTAGTCCCCCAGCCAATATGACTTCCGAAGCAGTCCAGAGGGAAGTCCGGAAAACAACGAACCCCGCATTGCAGCGGGGTTTTTTGTGCCTGGCCGTCCAGTGTCGTCCGATTGAATGCGGACTTCCAAATTGTGGCTACTGTATTGCGCGAAGAGTTTGGGCCAATTGTTCGAGTTGTTCAGGCGTACCGTGCAACTCCGACAGGCCAGTAGCTCCGGTCTGTACCTGATGACCAGTCAGCAATCGGAATCCGGCGCTCGAGTAGGCTGAGCCCAACGTGCCGTTCGATTGGATGTAGGCCTTTCCAGTGGCACGCATACCATCGAACGAAGTGAAGTTGTAGACGTCGTTGAGAGTTGAGCTCTGGTATACGGAGATCACATATTTGACCGCCGAATCGTATATTGCCAACGCTGGGCGGGACGAATCGCCGTCAACGTAACCGGCCAAATAGACCGTACCGTCGTTGGCGGTATAGGTGGTATTGAAGATCACCCAGTCGGAGAAACTCAGGCCAAACGAGGCGTTGAAGCTCATCACCCACTTGCCGTAGAAATTGTTCTTCGGGTCCCCGCTGAAGTCATAGGCATATAAAAAGTGCCGAATCGGCGAATTGCCACCTGGGAAGTAGATCGTTCCCGTCTCTGGCGTGTCAAACACAATGCGGATAGTGCCGCCGGCTGCGATGGCCACCGCGGGTTTGCCGGTGTATACGCATCCTAAGCACTGGCCGGTATCAGCCGCCTTGTCGAAAGTAGCTGTAAAGGTATTGGCGCTGTCGTCGTAAACGCCGGAGGAGAGATACCACAGTGGTTTGCCACTGGTGTCGTAGACATACGATGCCACTACCATCACGTTGTTCTGGTGATCGATAGTAAATCCTCTCCCCGATTCCGCTGGGTTGTACCAAAGCCCCGGCGTTGGCATGAACGAGAAAACCATGTTGCAGAACAATCCCATCCAAATTGCACACAGAAACTTTTTCATATCCCCATTCCCCTGTTCTCGTTGGTCGAAAACAACAAGCTTCTGCTATTAGGCAATGCCGACCAGTTCCGCTTTCGTAAAAGAGTTCGATTCAATCGACAACGCCGACTTTTAGTAGGCTGCATTGCGCCGTAGCGCCTTCATATTGCCAAGCGCAGAGTCGTCGCATAACTGACAAGTTTTACAGGGCGTCGCCGGCCGGACGATGACCCATTCGACGCTGACGTTGCTCAGAATTTCGGGCACTTCAAACACTAGAAGCAGGCCGGCGCTATACATATCGCCGAGAACATGTATAGTAAAACGCAATTTTCTATACATGTTCGGTGCAGACGGATAGAAAAATGGCCATTCAGCCACTGGAACGGCTCTCAGCCGCTCGCTTCGAAACCGCCCCCATTCTCAAAAAACTAGCAGGGGCCAGTCGTAAGCTGGCCGAGTTGAAGGGAGTCGCGGCGACGATTCCGAATCAGGGCATCCTGATCAATACGCTCGGTATGCAGGAGGCCAAAGACAGTTCGGCGATCGAGAACATCGTTACCACTCACGACGAATTGTTTCGCGACGCGGCGTTTCCGCAGGGGCCGGCGAACCCTGCGGCCAAGGAAGTGTTGCGCTATGGGCAGGCGCTGCGCGTTGGTTACGATGCAGTGCGCCGGCATGGTCTGCTCACGACAAATCACATTCTTGACATTCAGGCGGCCTTGCAATGCACCAGCGCCGGATTCCGCAAACTGCCCGGCACCACGCTGAAGGATGGCGCCGGACGCGTGGTCTACACCCCGCCTCAGGAAGCCGATGCCGTGGCGGCGCTGATGGGCGATCTCGACCATTTCATCAACGATGATTCGCGCTTCGATGCCGATCCGCTGATCAAGATGGCGTTGATCCATCACCAATTCGAGAGCATCCATCCGTTCTACGACGGCAACGGCCGCACCGGACGCATCATCAACGTGCTGTACTTGGTCAAACAGAGGTTGCTGGACATTCCGGTGCTCTATCTCAGCCGCTACATCGTGCGCACGAAAGCCGACTACTATCGGCTTTTGCAGGAAGTACGCGACCGCGACGTGTGGGAAGACTGGGTGATGTACATCCTCACTGCGGTTGAGCTGACCGCAGGGGAGGCGATTACGACGATCGACGCAATCGGGAAAGTCCTGATGGCAACCAAGCATCGCATGCGCACGGAACTGCCGCGCATCTACAGCCAAGATCTGATCAACAATCTGTTCCGGCACCCGTACACGCGCATCGAGTACGTTGAAAATGATCTAGGCGTGTCGCGTCTCACGGCCACAAAGTATCTGAACGCATTGACGACGGCGCAATTTTTGGAGAAACGCAAAGTCGGGCGCTCGGCATATTTCATCAACACGCCGCTCGTTGCGATCCTGACGGGCGATGCGATGCAGACAGTGTTTTGACGAAGCGAAACAAGAGCACTCGCAAAGCGCGTACTTTTATTGCGAGTTAATCGGCACAAATCATATTCGCGCAGGCCGCGTCTGCGCTTCGATCCATGCTAGATACGGCGCATGCGCGGCGGTGATGTCCAGCGCAATCACTTCCGGCAGTTCATAAGGATGCAACGCGACAATGCGCTCCCGCATCGCCTCGAATCGCTCACGCGTAGTCTTGATGATCAGCAACTGCTCCTCATCGCGGCAAAGCTTGCCTTCCCAGCGATATGTCGAAACCACACCAGCGATGCGGTTGACGCAGGCGGCGAGCCGTTCTTCGACGAGCGCGGTGGCGATTCGTTCTCCGCTCTGCTGATCCGGGCAAGTGCATAGCGCTATGATCGCGGTCATATCGACGAGGAGGGAGTGATGATCGAGTATCTATCCTGCCGCGGAAAAATTCTGCGTCAATCGGGTTTTTCGCGGACTGCGGCGCGGCTGCTGGCCGGTTTGCTTTTCGCGGGTGTTGCGCAGTTCGCGAGCGCGGCGTCGCCGGAAATCAACATCGCCACCTACAATCTGCGCCTGAACACGGCGTCCGACGGGCCGAATGCGTGGCCGCAGCGTGTGGACGCGGTGAAGGCGCTGGTCCGCTATCACGAGTTCGATATTCTCGGCACGCAGGAAGGCCTGCCGGATCAAATCGCCGATCTCGACGTCATGCCGGGATTCGCGCACATCGGCGTGGGCCGCGATGACGGCAAGAACGCCGGCGAGCATTCGGCGATCTACTATCGCACCGCACGCTTCGATCTAGAACAGCACGGCGACTACTGGCTCAGCGAAACGCCGGACAAGCCCGGGAAAGGCTGGGACGCGAAATGCTGCAACCGCATCGCGAGCTGGGCGAAATTCCACGATCGCGTGACCGGCAAGCGCTTCTTTGTCTTCAACGTGCACTTCGATCATCAGGGCGAAGTGGCGCGGCGCGAGTCGGCGAAGTTGATGCTGAGCAAGATCAAGGCGATTGCAGGCGACAGTCTGGTGATCTGCACGGGCGATTTCAATTCGACGCCGGACACCGAGCAGATTCAGCGGATGAAAACCGTGTTGCGCGACGCGCGCGAGATCAGCGCGG
>DAIMZS010000024.1:17448-20475 GCA_036733825.1 Rudaea sp. | reverse complement strand
CGCGCCGGCTTTCTTCTCGTCACCAGCCGCGCGAGCTTCGAGCTGGTGATGAAGGCGGCGACGGTCGGCATCGGCTTTCTCGCCGCGATCTCGGCGCCGACCGCGCTCGCGATCGCCCTGGCGCAGGAAACGAACCTCACCCTCGTCGGCTTCGCCCGCGCCGACGGCTTCGGTATCTACACTCATCCGCATCGTCTGCTCTCGACGAACACACCTCACGATGGAACCCGCCATGGAAAGCCGACCGCCGCTGCCCCCGTTCACTGAAGAAACCGCGCGCCAAAAAGTGCAGGCGGCCGAAAATGCGTGGAACAGCCGCGATCCCGAACGCGTGTCGCTGGCGTACACGCCCGATTCCGAATGGCGCAACCGCAGCGAATTTTTTTCCGGCCGGTCGGCGATCGTCGAGTTCCTCACGCGCAAATGGCAGCGCGAACTCGACTACCGCCTGCGCAAGGAGCTCTGGGCGTTCACCGGTAATCGCATCGCGGTGCGCTTCGAATACGAGTTCCACGATGCCTCCGGCCAATGGTTCCGCGCGCACGGCAACGAGATGTGGGAGTTCGCCGAGAACGGCCTGATGCGCCGGCGCTACGCCAGCATCAACGATGTGCCGATCGCGTCGGACGAGCGCAAATTCCTCTGGGAGCGCGCGGCATGAGCGAAACGGCCCACGATTCGTCGGTGCAGCTGGTGCGCATGGCCAACGATATCGCGAACTACTTTCACGCCGAGGGCGATCACGCCGCCGCGGTCGAGGGCGTGGTCAGTCATATCCGGCGGTTCTGGGAGCCGCGGATGCGCAAGAAAATCCTCGCATATCTCAAGGACCATAATGGCGAGGGGCTCAACGAGCTCGCGCGCGCGGCGATTGCGAGACTGGCCGAAAGCCGGCAAGCGCCGGTCTGACCGCAAATTGACTATTTTTTGCGAAAAAAAACGTCTAGTGCCCAAGAAGCGTCGCCTCGGCGAGGTTTTCGTCGTGGGCGCGTGTTTGGCGTCGGCGGTTGAGTTAAAGTTGCTTCGAATGATCAGGGGAGAAACAGGATGTCCAGCCAAATGCCTCCCGCAGAGGCCGAAACGGAAAACCCGTATGCCGCGCCGACAGCGCATGTCAGCGACGTCGTACAAGGCACACAGCTGGAGCTCGCGTCCCGTGCAACGCGGCTTGGCGCATTTTTGCTCGACAATGCGCTGATGTTGGGTCCGATCTTTGTCATGCTCTTCTACATCGGCGTAAGAACGGCATCGCAAAGACTCGACCAGGCCAAAGTCGCCGCCGGCATGTCTGGAATGTTCGCGGTAGTTGGTCTGATTTTTGTCATTCTCGGTATTGTCAATTTCGTATTTCTCTACAATAACGGGCAGACCATCGGTAAGCGTTGGCTCGGCATCAAGATCGTGCGCACGGACGGTACTCGTTGCGGACTGGCGCGCATTCTCTTTCTGCGTAGTCTGCCGCTGGGTTTCTTGGGCGGCATATTGAATCGCGTCGTGCCGCCGTTGGGCTATGTCATATCGCTGGCCGACGGACTTTTTATCTTCCGCAACGACTACCGCTGCCTGCACGACCTGATCGCCGACACCAAGGTCGTCAAAGCCTGATCCGAGCGATGCTGGACACCATCGCGCAAGTCGAGACGCCCGAAGGCATTGCCCTGGAACTGCGCTCGGCGGGCCTAGTGCCGCGTGCGCTGGCGTGGGCGATCGACGCGGCAATCCGCGCCGCGGCGGCCTCGGTCGCCGCCGCCGTGTCTGTGGTGCTCGGTGAGGGCGGCACGGGCTTCTATCTCATCCTCGCGTTTGTTCTTTTCTGGTTCTATCCGGTGCTGTTCGAAGTGCTGCGCGACGGCCAGACGCCGGGCAAGCAGGCGATGAGCCTGCGCGTGGTCAACGCGAACGGCACGCCGGTGACCTGGCTCGCCTCGATCGTGCGCAACCTGCTGCGCACGGTCGACATGCTGCCGCTATTTTATGCCTGCGGGCTCGTTGCGATTCTCGTCGACGCGCACAGCCGCCGCATCGGCGACATCGTCGCGGGCACGCTCGTCGTCTACACCGATCCGCCCGCCAAGCAGAGCGTCGCGCCGCTCGTGCCGCCGGTGTGGCCGCCGGTGCCGCTGCGCGCCGACGAGCGCGCGGCGATCGTCGAGTTCGCCGAGCGCGCCGAGCAGCTCACGCCGGAGCGGCAGGCCGAGCTCGCCGATCTGCTGCCCGTGCTGACCGACAGCCGCGGCGCGCAGGCGGTGCAGCGCCTGCACGGCATGGCGGGCGCGTTTCTCGGCCGCAAGGCGCTGCAATGAATCAGGAGCTCTTCCAAGCCAGCCATCAAGAAGAATGGGCGGCGTTCGAACGCTGGCTCGATGCGCGTGCGCGGCCGAAATCGGGTCCGCGTCCGCCGCGCGAGGGGAGCGTGTTCGACGACGCCCAGTTTCCCGCGGCATATCGGCGGCTCTGCCAGCAATTGGCGCTGGCCGAAAAGCGCTGCTACAGCGTGCCGCTGATCCGCCGTCTGCAGGACCTCGCTCAGCGCGGGCATCTGGTGCTCTACCGCCCGCCGGCGCCGCGGTTGCACCGCGTCGTCGATTTCTTCGCCGCCGAGTTTCCCGCGCTCGTGCGCGCGCAATGGCGCGTGATGAGCGTGGCGGCGTTGCTGTTTTTCGTACCGCTGATTACTGCGATCGTCGTGCTGCAGTATCGGCCGGAACTGGTGCACAGCCTGTTCGGGCCGGAACAGATCGGCAAGTTCGAAAGCATGTACGACCCGGCGTCGAAGTCGCAGGCGCTCGGCCGCGAAAGCGGCACCGATCTGAAAATGTTCGGCTACTACATCATGAACAACGTGAGCATCGGCTTTCGCACGTTTGCAAGCGGATTGCTGGCCGGCATCGGCGCGGTTTTCGTGCTTGTGTTCAATGGCGTATTCATCGGCGGCATCGCCGGACATCTGACCGCGATCGGCTACGGCGGGCCGTTCTGGCGCTTCGTCGTCGGCCATTCCGCGCCCGAGCTGCTCGCCATCGTCAT
>DAIMZS010000024.1:16256-17348 GCA_036733825.1 Rudaea sp. | reverse complement strand
TCGGCCTGGGAAGCGGTCGATCTCGGCGTCGCCCTCGTGCGCGCAAACGCGATGCGCATCTACGCGGCATGGCTGCTGGTCACGCTGCCGGTGTTCGTGCTGGTCAATGCGGCGTGCTGGCTGATCGGCACGATGTGGCCGGCGCCGCTGATCCTGTGGTGGCTCAAGCCCGCGTTCGACCGCGTTCCGCTGTTCGTGATCTCGCGCGCCGTGTTCGGCGAGGCGCCGTCGCTCGCTGAAACGCTGCGCGCGCAGCGCGAGTGGGGCTGGCGCGCGCTGGCGTCATGGCTGACGTTCCGGCGCCTGCACCCCGGCCGCGCGATGCTGCTGCCGGTCGATCTGCTCGAGTCGCCGCCGCGCGAGTCGAGACGCAAGCGCATCGACGCCCTGATGCGCCGCGACTCCGCGCCGAACATCATGCTGACCATCGTCGGCGTGCACATGGAAGTGATCTTCTGTTTCGCCGTGTGGACGCTCGCGCTGATGTTCGTGCCGGTCGAATTTTTTTCCGACTCGCTCAAGGCGATGTGGGAAAACCTGTTCGACAAGCCGCCGTTGTGGGGCAGGGCCGTCGTCGATCTCGTCGGCTGGTTCGCGATGACGCTGGTCGAACCGTTTTACGTCGGCGCCGGGTTCGGGCTGTATTTGAATCGGCGCGTGCAGCTCGAAGGCTGGGACATCGAGCTGGCTTTTCGCCGCCTGGCTTCGCGGCTGGCGCAGCCGCTGGCGGCGGCGCTGCTCGCGGCCGTCGCTCTGTGTCACGCGCCTTCGGTGCGCGCCGACGAACCGGCGGCGCAAGCCAAAGTCCAGGCCACGCTCGAATCGGCCGAGGACAAGAAGGCCAAGCCGCTCGCCGAAATCTTCGGCGACGAATACCGCAAGGACGGCGGCAAGTTCGCCGCCGCGGTGAAACGTGCCTATCTCGACGAGGATTTGAATCCGACGCAGAAAGTCGGCCGCTGGAAGCCGCGTTTGCAGGGCGACGCCGAGCAGCCTTCCGCGCCGAAGAAATCTCCGTCATTGGTGAACGCGTTCGGTGAGATGGTCGCGTTCGCGGCGAAGTTCGGGCTATGGATTATTGCCGCGGTGCTG
>DAIMZS010000024.1:6983-16156 GCA_036733825.1 Rudaea sp. | reverse complement strand
ACGCCGCTGCCGCCCGGCGCGACCGAAGCGGACTGCCTGCGTCACGCGCGCAAACTCGGCGCGGACGCCTACGTGCCGCTGTTCGCTCGTATCGTGCGTTGCTGGCAGGCGGCGGCGTATGCGCAGCGTCTGCCGGCCGCGCAGGATCTCGACGCGCTGCTGCATGCGTGGCAGGCCGGGCCGGCGCCGAGCGGGGCGACGGCATGAGCTGGCGCAATATCTGGATCGCTGCGATCGTGCTCGCCGGCGCCGCCATCGCGACCGGCTGGTTCTTCTATGCCTTCGAATACGTCGAAACGGATGTTCCCGCCCCGCCGCACGGCGAGGCGCGCTACAACCCCTTCTACGCGCTGGCGAAGGTGCTGCGCGCGCAAGGCGTCAAGGTCGAATCGCGCGGCAGTCTCAATCTCAAGACCATGCATCTGCAGGCCTCCGACACGGTCGTGCTCGGCGCCGACGTGCGCACGCTGAGCGACGCGGACGTCGACACGCTGCTCGAATGGGTCGACGAAGGCGGCCATCTCGTGTTCGCGCTGCCGCCGGGCAGCGAAGGCCGCGGCGGCAAGCTGCTGCGCGATCTGAGTTTGAAAGTGGTCAACGCCTGGGACTGCGTGATCTGGCGAACGCCGGTCAAAGAGGAGTCGAACTACTACTGCTCGCAATTCGGCTTCAAGCTCGTCAGCACGGACGACGAGGATGCGAGCGCTGCTTTCGATCTGCTCGTCGGCGACGCCGAGAAAGGCTATCGCATCGGCCGGCAGGACTGGGGCGACGGCGGCTGGCTCGTCGCCAGCGATCTGAAATTCTTGCGCAACGCCGCGCTGAAGAACGAAGGCAATACGGACTTGGCCTGGCAAGTGCTGGCGCCGGAACTGCAGGGCGGCACCGTGCACCTCGTCTACGCGGTCGATGTGCCGCCGCTGTATGTGCTGTTGGTCAAGCGCGGCTGGCCGGTGCTCGTGCCGCTGCTGCTCGCCTTGCTCGCCTGGCTGTGGTCGCGCAGCCAGCGTTTCGGCCCGCTGCTGCCGCTCGCGCCAGGGCATCGCCGCGCGCTGCTCGAACATATTCGCGCGGCCGGCGAGTTCACCTTTCGCCGCGGCAGCGCCTATGCGCTCTACGCGCCGTTGCGCCGCGCGTTCGACGAGCGCCTGCGGCATGCCGATCCCGGCACCGCGGCGCTCGACATCGAGCAGCAAGCCGCGGTGATCGCCGCTCGGCGCGAACTGCCGCGGGTCCAGGTGCAGCAGGCGCTGACGCCCGCCGGCCTCGCTCAGCCGGAAACCTTCGCGGCGACGATCAAAACCTTGCAGGAACTCTAATCGGAACACGCCATGACCGACATCAACGATATCCCCGCCGCCGCTTCCGTGAACGCCGCGGCGACGATCAGCGGCGACGCATTGAGCGAGCGCTGCCGCGCCATCCGCCAGCAGATCGCCCGAGCCTTCGTCGGCCAGGACGAGATTTTGGATCAGCTGCTCGTCGCCTTGCTCGCCGGCGGCCACGTGCTGCTCGAAGGCGTGCCGGGACTCGGCAAGACCTTGCTCGTGCGCTCGCTCGCGAGCGCGCTCAACTGCTCGTTTTCGCGCGTGCAGTTCACCCCCGACCTGATGCCGAGCGACGTCAGCGGCCACGCGTTCTACGATCCGAAGAGCGAGAGTTTCAAGATCCGCCGCGGCCCGGTGTTCGCCAATCTGCTGCTCGCCGACGAGATCAACCGCGCGCCGGCGAAGACGCAGGCGGCGCTGCTCGAAGCGATGCAGGAGCTGCAGGTGACGATCGAATCGCGCAGCTTTCCGCTGCCGCCGCCGTTCCTCGTCGTCGCCACGCAGAATCCGATCGAGCAGGAGGGCACGTATCCATTGCCCGAGGCGCAGCTCGACCGTTTCCTGCTCAAGGTGCTCATGCGCTATCCGACGCAGGAAGACGAAGTGCGCATGGTCGAGCAGATCAGCACCGGGCGCACCGCGAGCGATTTCGACCTGTCCAAGGTGCGCGCCGTGGCGACGCCGGCGGATATCCTCGCGATGCAGATCGGCACTTCGCAGATCCGCGTCGACGCCGCGGTGCTCGGCTACGCCGTGCGCATTGCGCGCGCGACGCGCGAAGCGCACGGCATCGCCGCCGGCGCCGGTCCGCGCGGCAGCCTTGCGCTCGTGCGCGCGGCGCGCGCGCAGGCGGTGCTCGACGGCCGCGATTTCGTCACACCCGACGATGTGCGCGCGATTGCGAAACCGGCGCTGCGCCATCGCCTCGCGCTGGCGCCGGAAATGCAGATCGAAGGCCGCCGCATCGACGATGTGCTCGACGCCTTGCTGCTCAAGGTCGAAGCGCCGCGGCAGTGAGGCCGGCAGCGTCCCTCATCGCGGGCTTGTGCGCGCTCGGCGCGGTGGGCGCGCTGGCCGTGCTCGGCTGGATTCCTCTGGCGATGTTCGCCGCCGCCTGCGCGATGCTGCTCGCCGTCGCCGGCGTCGATGCCTGGCGCTTGCGCGCGCTGCCGACGCCGACGGTCGAACGCGATCTGCCGAAGATCGTCCCGGTCGGCGTCGAGCGCCAGATCAGCCTGCGCCTGCGTCACGACACGGCGCGCACGTTGATCGCCGACGTCCACGATCTGCATCCGGGCGACTGGCCGGTGTTCGGTCTGCCGCGCCGCGTCGAACTGCCGCCGAATCGCGAAGTGGAGCTGCCGTACCGGATCACGCCGAACGCGCGCGGGCGCTTTCGCTACGCCGGCTGCGCGCTGCGCATCGCCTCGCCGTGGCGGCTGTGGCGGCAGCGGCGCATCGTCGCGGCGGAGCAGGGCGTGCGTGTCTATCCGAACTTCGCGCCGTTGACCAAGCTCGCGCTCGTCGGCGCGGAGCAGGCCTCGCGCGTGGTCGGCGCGCACCTGCGCCGGCGCCGCGGCGAAGGCACCGAGTTCCAGCAACTGCGCGAATACCGCGTCGGCGACACGCTGCGCCAGATCGATTGGAAGGCGACGCAGCGCGCACGCAAACTCATTTCGCGCGACTACCAGGACGAACGCAACCAGCAAGTGATGCTGCTCATCGACACCGGCCGGCGCATGCTCGCGCGCGACGACGGCCTGAGCCATTTCGACCACGTGCTCAACGCCGCGCTGATGGTGGCCTACATCGCGCTGCGTCAGGGCGATGCGGTCGGCCTGCTCGCCGCGGGCGGCGCGTCGCGCTTCATGGCGCCGCAGCGCGGCCTCGGCACGGTGGATACGCTGCTCAACACGGTATTCGACCTCGACGCCTCGGCGGTCGCGACCGACTATCTGGAAGCGGCCACCGTGCTCGGCGCGCGCCAGTCGCGGCGTTGTCTCGTGCTGCTGATCACCAACGCGCGCGACGAGGACATCGAGGATCTGCTCGTTGCCGTACGCCTGCTGCAGCGCCGGCATCTGGTCTGCGTCGCCAGCCTGCGCGAAGCCGCGCTCGACCGCGAGCTCAAACATGAGGTGAGCGGCTTCGACGACGCGCTGATGCTCGGCGCGACCGCGCAATACGCCGAGCAGCGCACGCGCACGCATGCGCTGCTGCGCGCGCAGTGCCCGGATCTGCTCGACGTGACCTGCGCGCAGCTGCCTGCGGCGCTGGTCGAGCACTATCTCGCGATGAAGCGCGCGGCGCGGCTATGATCGCTGCGCGCCGCGCGTGAAACTGGAGAGGCCCATGCACGCACCACCGTCGAACGATCCGAAGCTTTGGTATGCCCGTTTGGCCGCGGCCATCGCCTGGTTCGCCCTGCTGCTGCAGCTGTGGCTGTCGATCGACATGGCGCGCGCGAACGGCGAGGGCGCCTGGCACGGCGTGTGGATGTATGTCGCGTTTTTCACCATCCTGACCAATCTGCTCGCCGCCACCGCGCTCGCGGCGGCGGCGCTGGGCAGGTCGACGAGTTTTCTCGCTTCGCCGAGCGCCGTCACCGGCATCGCGGCGAGCATCATCCTCGTCAGCGTTGCCTACAACCTGCTGCTGCGCAACGTGTGGAACCCGCAGGGATGGCAACTGGTGGCCGACCTGATCCTGCACGATTTCACGCCGCTGCTGTTCGTCGGCTGGTGGTGGCTGGCCGCGTCGGCGCAGCCGCTGCGCTACGCGGAAATCCTGCGCTGGTGCGCTTATCCGATCGCCTATTTTGCCTATGCGATGGCGCGCGGCGCGCTGAGCGGGTTTTATCCGTATCCGTTCATCGACGTGCCGGTGCTCGGCGTCGGCCAGGTGATCGTGAATGCGCTGATGATTCTGCTGAGCTTCGCCCTGATCGCGGCGTTGCTGATCGCGATCGGACGGTTCAGGACGCGGCGCGTGCGCGCTTGAACAGCCGCGCGAGCAGCGGCGGCGTGACTATCGAGGTCAGCAGCGACATCGCCACGATCAGCGCATAAGTGCGCGCCGAAAACACCTCCGCCGCGAGGCCGAGGCTGGCGATGACCACGCCGACTTCGCCGCGCGGCATCATGCCTACGCCGACGATCAACGCGCCGCGCTTGCCGAGCGCGAGCGCGCCAAGCGCACCGCCGATCAGCTTGGACACGAGCGCGATTGCGGTGATCAGGGCGAGAGTGAGCAGCGCTTCGGTCGAGGCAAGCTGCTGCAGCTCGATCTTCGCGCCGGTCAGCACGAAGAAGAACGGCGTCATCAGCGCGAGCAGTGGCTGTGTCTGGTGTTCGAGGCGCTCGCGCTGCGGCGTTTCGGACGCGACCATGCCGGCGAGAAAGGCGCCGATGATCGCGGCGAGGCCGAGCTGAGTCGACAGAAACGCGAGGCCCAGGCAAAGCGCGAGCGCGTACGGCAGGAGATCGACGTCCGGGGCATCCAGCCGCCGCGTCGAGCGGCGCGCAAGGCGGGTGCCGAACAGGCCAATGACGACGATGAAGCCGACCGCCTCGGCGAGCACGATGGCGAGCTTGCCCAGATGCACGTCTTCCCCCGCCTGCAGCGCGGTGACGATGCCGAGCAGCAGCATGGCGAGAATGTCGTCGATCACCGCGGCGCCGAGGATCACGCGGCTCTCTTCACGCTGCAAGACGCCGAGTTCCTGCAGCACGCGCGCGGTGATGCCGGCGGAGGTGGCGACGAAGGCCGCGGCGATGAACAGCGACTTCGCCCAGTCGTAGCCCGAGCCGTGCGCCCACAGCGAGCCGAGCACGAACGGCACGATCACGCCGAGCACGCCGACGAGGAAGGCGCTGGGCCCGACGCGCTTCATTTCGTCGATGCGCGTCTCCAGGCCGACCGCGAACAGCAGCAGCACTACGCCGATTTCGGACAGCACTTCGAGCGGCTCCGAAGGCGCAATCCAGCCGAGCAGCGACGGGCCGATGATGCAGCCGGCGACGATCTCGCCGACCACGCCCGGCAGCGTGAGCCAGCGCGCGAGCTGGCCGGCGACCTGGGCGGCGATGAAGACGACGAAGAGGCTGAGCAGAATGTCGTTGCCGTGCTGCATTGCGTTTGCCTTTTCCGCGGGTAGACAGGATGCTACCGCAGCAGAATGAAAAGGGGAGAGGCGATGCCGCCAGCGTTACGCAAAGCACGCGAAGCCATGTCGAAGGTTGACACGGCTTGGCTGCGCATGGAAAGCCCGACCAATCTGATGATGATCACCGGCGTGCTGATCTTCCGTGCGCGCCTCGACGCCGATCGGCTCAAGCATCTTCTCGAAGAACGCTTTCTCGCCTACCGCCGCTTCCGCCAGAAGGCAGTGGATTCGATCAACGCCGCGTATTGGGAAACCGACGCCGATTTCGACATCGGCTGGCACGTGCGCGTCGCCGCGCTGCCCGGCAGGGCCGACAAGATCGAATTGGAGAAATTCGTCAGCGAACTCGCCTCCACGCCGCTCAATCACGCCAAGCCGCTGTGGCAGTTCCATCTCGTCGAAAACTACGTTGCCGATCCGAACGCGCCAAGCGGCAGCGTGCTGATCGCGCGCATTCATCATTGCTATGCGGACGGCATGGCGCTCGTGCAGGTGCTGCTGTCGCTGACCGACGCGAATCCGTCGGAGAAAAAGCACGCCGAACTGGCGAAAGTCTGGCTGAAGAAGGATCAGGGCGGCGTGCTGCAGCGCTTGCTCGATCCGGCGGGCGCGGGTCTCTCGCAGGCGCTCGCATTCGGCGAGAAGGCGCTCGACAAGGCCGGCGAGTTGATGGCGAATCCCGATCTTGCCGCCGCGCTGGCCAAGGACGGCGGTGAAATCGCGCGCGAGCTTGCCGTGGCGCTGACCCTGTCCGACGACCCGCCGACCGCATTCAAGGGCGAACTCGGCCAGGCCAAGCGCGTCGCCTGGGCCGAGCCGATGCCGCTCGAGGAAGTGAAGGCCGTCGGCAAGGCGCTCGGCTGCACGGTCAACGACGTGCTGCTCGCTTGCGCGGCGGGCGCGCTGCGCGGACATCTGCGCGAGATCGGCGAAGAGGTCGACGGGCTGACGATCCGCGCCACCGTGCCGGTCAACCTGCGTCCGCTCGAACATGCGCAGAAGCTCGGCAACCATTTCGGCCTGGTCTTTCTCGACCTGCCGGTCGGCGAGGCCAATCCGCTGCGCCGGCTCGAACGCGTGGCCGCATGCATGCGCGAGTTGAAGAAGTCGAAACAGGCGGCGCTGACGTTCGGCCTGCTGTCGGCCGTCGGCATGGCGCCCGCGGCGATCCAGCGCGTAGCGCTCGAATTGTTCTCGCGCAAGGCGAGCACGGTGGCGACGAACGTGCCCGGTCCGCAGATGCCGCTCTATCTCGCCGGCTGCGAGGTGAACGAACTGATGTTCTGGGTGCCGCAGTCGGGCTCGATCGGCATGGGCTTGTCGATCCTGTCGTACAACGGCCGCGTGCATTTCGGCCTGATCGTCGACGGCAAGCGCGTGCGCGATCCCGAACCGATCGTGCAGCGTTTCGCGCCGGAGTTCGAAAAACTCGCCCTGATCACGCTGATGGAAGATTGGGAGCGCGATATCGCCGCGGCCGATGCGGAGGCGACGCTGGCGCATTACAATTCGCGCACTTGATTTCATCGGAATTTCCATGAGCGACACGCCTCCTGACCATCTTTCCAACGATCCACGCAGCCCGTTCTACGACGAGGCCGTGCTCGCGCGCGGCATCGGTATCCGCTTCAACGGCCAGGAAAAGACCACGGTCGAGGAATACTGCGTCAGCGAAGGCTGGGTGCGCATGGCGGTGCCGCGCGCGCTCGACCGCCGCGGCCGGCCGATGACGCTGAAGTTCAAGGGCGAGGTCGTGCCGTATTTCCTCGACGCGGCCGCACAGGAAAGCTGAGCCGCCGCGCACCGGCGTTCCGTCGAGACGGTTGAGCTTTGCGCCCGCCGCCATCACTATGTATTCCGTAGATATTTTTTGAGCGGGAGACGACGATGGCCACGGGTTGGGCAGGCGACGGCGCCGTGCAGGATCAGATCGATGCGACGGTTGCCGATGCGATCAAGCGCGCGCGCAGCCGCGCGCCGCGCGGCGCGAGCCTGAAACATTGCGAAGAGTGCGACGCCGCGATTCCCGAAGCGCGCCGCCGTGCCGTGCCGGGCGTGCGCCTGTGCGTGACGTGTCAGTCGGCGCACGACAAAGCTGAAGCCGCGTTCGCCGGCTACAACCGCCGTGGCAGCAAGGACAGCCAGTTGCGCTGAAGGCTGCTAAGTCGCGGCCGCACGCGGCAGGCGATAGAACACGGCCGACGACAGCATCGTGACGACGCCGAGAATGATCACCGTCGTGTGGAACGCGGCGACGTAATGCTCGCCGAGCGTCGAGTCCTTCGGCAGAAAGCAAGCCATCAAGAGCGATCCGAACGCCACGCCGAAGCTGATCGACAGGTTCTGCGCCGTGCTCGACATCGACGAGCCCATGCTCGCCTGCGCCGGCGTGAGGTCGACGAAGCCGAGCGTATTCACCGCCGTGTACTGGATCGACATCACCATGCCGAACAGGAACACCTGCGTGCACAGGCGCCAGATCGGCGTCGCCGCATCGAACGTGGCGAAGGAAAGAATCATCAGTCCGGCGAGCACCGTGTTGACGATCAACACGCGGCGGTAGCCGACATGGCGGATGATCGAAGCGACGAAGAAACGCGTCGACAGCATCGCAATCGCCTGCGGCGTCTGCAGCAGGCCGGCCATCACCGGCGAGTAGCCGAATCCGACCTGGAACAGCAAGGTCAGCAGAAAGTAGATGCCGCCGACGCCCAACCGCGTACTGAAGCTGCCGTTCACGCCGATGCGGAAGCTCGGCACGCGCAGCAGGTGCAGGTCGACGATCGGATAAGCAATGCGCAGGCTGCGCCAGGCGTAGACGACGAGCAACGCGATCGCCGGCAAGCCCACCAGCGCCGTGGCCGCATAGTTGGCTTCGACGATCTGTTCGAGCGCCCACGACACACCGCCGATGCCGAGGCCGAAGAGAACGAAGCCGCGGAGATCGAGCGGAGCCTGCACGCTCGCGCGGTAGTCCGGCATGTAGCGCAGGGTCATCCACAGTCCGGCGAGGCCGAATGGCAGATTGACGAAGAAGATCATGCGCCAAGAGAGATAAGTCGAGAACAGGCCGCCGAGGAACGGCCCGATCGCCGGCCCGATCAGGCCCGGAATCGTGGCGAACGCCATCGCGCCGACGAATTCGGCTTTGGGAAAGCTGCGCAAAATCGCCAGGCGCCCGACCGGGATCATCAGCGCGCCGCCGATGCCCTGCACGACGCGTGCGGCGACGAGCATCGGCAGGTTCTGCGCGAGGCCGCAGGCGAGCGAGCTGGCGGTGAAGATCGCGATCGCGCTCCAGAACACGCGGCGCGTGCCGTAGCGGTCGGCGAGCCAGGCGCTCATCGGGATGAACACGGCCAGGCTCAGCGTGTAGCTGATCAGCGCGGATTTGATCGACAGCGGGGTGACGGCGAGCGCGGCGGCGATGCTCGGCGCCGCGGTGTTCACGATCGTCGAATCGAGCATCTGCATGAAGAACGAGGATGCGATCAGCCAGAGCAGGGTGCGCTTGGCGCGGGCGTCGAGGGCAGGCGTGTCGACCGCCGCGGCGCCGGGAGGGCTCGGTTGATCCATGACGGCGTATTCTCGCACGAGACGTGTATGCCGAATGTTGGATTTTGGTCGTTGACATCGTAAAAACATATCGTAAGATATAGTTCACGACATACGGAGAATTC
>DAIMZS010000024.1:0-6883 GCA_036733825.1 Rudaea sp. | reverse complement strand
GGCTACGAGCTGATCAAGGCGCTGGAAGAGCGCTCGGGCGGCTTCTACGTGCCGAGCCCGGGCATGATTTATCCCGCGCTGACCTGGCTCGAGGAAGTCGGCTACGCCAGCGTCACTGCCGACGGCGCGAAGAAGCTGTACTCGATCACTGACAGCGGGCGCGAATATCTGGACGACAACCGCGAGGCGGCCGACGCGATGCTCGCCCAGCTCGAACACATCGGCCGCAAGATGGGCCGCGTGCGCGAGATTTTCTCCGGGCACGAAGAGGACGATGAGCAGCGCAGCGGCATCTGGCGCGACGCCTGGCTGGCGCGCCGCGAACTGAAAGCCGCGCTGCGCGAGAAACGCCACGCCGGGCTGAAAGAGGCCAAGCGCATCGCCGAGATTCTCAAACGCGCGGCCGCCGAGATCCGGGGAGAGGAATAATGGCGATCCTCAATCTCGCCGGCGGCCTCGATGTGCGGGCGCCGGCGCGCAGTGCGCTGCACGACGCACGCGTCGAGTCGGTCATCGCGCGCGTGCAGTCGGCCTATCGCCGGCCGCTGAACGGCGGACCGAACCGCAGCGCCGAGTACGATCCGCATGCCTACGCCGACACCGGTTTCTCGATTCACCCCGATCAGGGCGAGCTGATCTATCTGCTCTGCCGTTCGCTGCGCGCCAAACGCGTGGTCGAATTCGCCACCTCGGTGGGCCTGTCGACGCTGTATCTCGCCGCGGCCATGCGCGATAACGGCGGCGGCTTGGTGATCGGATCGGAAATCGTCCCGGAGAAGATTGCCACGGCCGAGCGCCATCTGGCCGAGGCCGGCTTGTCCGACTACGTCGAAATCCGCGAAGGCGATGCACGTGAGACCCTGAGTAACCTCGGCGGCGACGTCGATTTCGCCCTGATCGACGGCTGGCCGGGCGGCGAGGGCCCGTCGCTGGCGCTGCAGGTCATGCACCTGATCGCGCCGCAGATGCAGGGCGGGGCGATCGCGCTCAACGACAACGCCGAGCCCGACTATCTCGCCTGGGTCCGCGATCCGGCCAACGGCTTCCGTTCGATGAGCCTGCCGCTCAAGGGCGGTACCGAACTGTCGGTGCGGGTCTGAAACAAGCCGATGGTCTGACCCGCAGATCGCATCGCGCCGCTTGACGAACGGCCAATAGTTTGTTGCAGTGCGGTAGCCGACGTGATCTCTGCAGTTTTGTGCGGAAAGCGCGGAGCGGCGTTCCTACGCACAGCAGGGAGACGCATGCCGGTCAGCTACGACGAGATGCTCGATGTGAATGGTGCGGCGCGGCCGCACTACGGCGCCTTCGACCGCTGGCTCAGGGGCACGCCCTCCGCGCGGCTCGAACAGAAGCGGCGCGAAGCCGAAGTGTTGTTCCACCGCGTCGGCATCACCTTCGCCGTGTACGGCGAGAAGGAAGGCGCCGAACGCCTGATCCCGTTCGATATCGTGCCGCGCATCATTCCGCGCGACGAATGGCGCATGCTCGACGCCGGCCTGCGCCAGCGCGTGAAGGCGCTGAATCTGTTCCTCAACGACATCTATCACGACCAGGAAATCCTCGCCGCGGGCAAGGTGCCGAGCGATCTCATCCTCAACAACGCCGAATACAAGCCGGTGATGCGCGGCATGGACGTGCCGGGCGGCATCTACTCGCACATCTCCGGCGTCGACATCGTGCGCGCCGGCGCGGGCGAGTACTACGTGCTCGAGGACAATCTGCGCGTGCCGTCGGGCGTGTCCTACATGATCGAGAACCGGCGCATGATGATGCGTCTGTTTCCGGAGCTGTTCGCCGCGCACGCCGTCGCGCCGGTCGAGCACTATCCCGACCGCCTGCTCGACGTGCTGCGCTCGGTCGCGCCGGACGCCGCGGACGAGCCGGCCGTGGCCGTGCTCACCCCGGGTTTCCACAACTCGGCGTACTTCGAACACGCCTTCCTCGCCCAGCAAATGGGCGTCGAACTCGTCGAGGGCCAGGATCTGTTCGTGCGCGACGACACCGTCTACATGCGCACTACGCAAGGCCCGCAGCGTGTGCACGTCATCTACCGGCGCATCAACGACGATTTCCTCGATCCGACCGTATTCAATCCGGATTCGATGCTCGGCGTGCCCGGCATCTTCGCCGCCTATCGCGCGGGCCGCGTGACCCTGGCGAACGCGATCGGCGCGGGCATCGCCGATGACAAGTCGGTCTATCCCTACGTGCCGGAGATGATCCGTTTCTATCTGAGCGAAGAACCTATTTTATACAATGTACAAACGTATAAATTGCGTGAACCGGAAGATCTGGCCTATACGCTCGATCATCTGCCCGAACTCGTCGTGAAAGAGGTTCATGGCGCCGGCGGCTACGGCATGCTCGTCGGCCCGGCGTCGACGAAGGAGCAGATTTCGGCGTTCCGCGAGCGCATCCTCGCCGAGCCATCGAAATACATCGCCCAGCCGACACTGGCGCTGTCGACGTGCCCGACATACGTCGCCTCCGGCCTCGCGCCGCGGCACGTGGATTTTCGCCCCTATGTGCTCAGCGGCAAGGACATCCACATCGTGCCCGGCGGGCTCACGCGCGTGGCGCTGGCGGAAGGTTCGCTCGTGGTCAATTCCTCGCAGGGCGGTGGGACGAAAGATACCTGGGTGTTGGAAGAATGAAGCGCGGCGCCGTTCTTTTTTCTCGTCATTCCGGCGAAAGCCGGAATCCAGTTTCTTCTTTTAATGCTTTTCGTATCCACGTGAAATCAAGATGGATTCCGGCTTTCGCCGGAATGACGGATTAAAAGCATGCTTTGCCGAACCGCCAACGACCTGTACTGGACCTCGCGCCACATCGAACGCGCCGAGAACACCGCGCGCCTGCTCGACGTGACCCATCGCATCGCCTTGCTGCCCGAGCGCCTGGACCCGTGGCGCCACGATTCCGGCACCTGGCGCCGCGCGCTCGACGCACTCGGACTCGTGCAGGAATATTCCGAGGTCAACGGGCCGATCGTCGCGCAGAAGGTGCTGCGCTATCTGTGCATCGATTCGACCAATCCCTCGTCGATCTATTCCTGCATCCGCGCCGCGCGCGAATCGGCGCGCGCGCAGCGCGGCGCGATCACGCTGGAAATGTACGAGGACCTCAACACCTCCTGGCTCGAAATGCGCAAGCTCAGCGCCGAACGCTTCGAGGACGAGGGCGTGCCGCGCTTCGTCGAATGGGTGAAGACGCGCTCGGCGTCGTTCCGCGGCATGACCGTCGGCACGATGGGGCGCGACGCGGCTTACCATTTCCTCCAGCTCGGCACGTTTCTCGAACGCGCCGACTGGGGCGTGCGCCTGATGGACGTGAAGTATTCCGGACCGTCGACCGAGGAAGCGGGCGACGCGCGTTCCGCCGTCGGCTACTACCAATGGAGCGCGCTGCTGCACGCGCTGTCGGCGATGGAAACCTACCGTCGCCACTATCGCGAAACGATCACGCCCGAGCGTGTCGCCGAGCTGATGATCCTCAATCACGATTCGCCGCGCTCGCTCGCCACCTGCACCCAGGTCGTGCACAAGACCCTGACCGAATTGACCGGCGGCGGCAACCACGAAGTCGTGCGCCAGGCCGGCGCGCTGATGGCGGAAACACGCTATGGGCGCATCGACGACGTGCTCGAACAGGGCATGGAAGGCTGGCTGCAGCGCGTGATGATGCGTCTGTTCACGCTGTCCACGCAGATCGACCGGCATTTCCTGCTCAAACCCGAGGTCGTGGAGCAGCTTCCGGAGCAAAGGCAGAATCAGGGCTGAGGCGCGCCTGAACCGGTTCGTGATGCATTTCGCCGCGGGCTGGTAAACTTCGCGCCTCACTCCTGGTTTGTTTTCGATGACTTACTGCGTTGCGATGAAGCTCGATGCCGGCATGGTGTTCGCGTCCGATACGCGCACCAACGCGGGCGTCGACAATATTTCCCGCGTCGACAAGATGCACGTGTTCGCCAAGCCGGGCGATCGCGTCATCGTTGCGCTGTCGGCGGGCAACCTGTCGATCACGCAGAACGCGATCAACCAGATCGAGCGCACGGCCAAGGAAACGCCCAACGTACCGAACATTTATTCGGTGACCTCGATGTACGACGCCGCCGAGCTCGTCGGCAGCACCTTGCGCGAGGTGCGCCAGCGCGAGGGCGAATATCTGCGCCAGCAGAACATCGATTCCTCGGCCAGCTTCATCGTCGGCGGTCAGATCGCCGGGGAAGCGCCGCGCCTGTTCCTGATCTATTCCGAAGGCAACTTCATCGAGTCGTCGAGCGAGGCGCCGTTTTTTCAGAACGGCGAGATCAAATACGGCAAGCCGGTGATCGACCGCGTGATATCGCCGAACCTGACGCTCGCGGATGCGATCAAGCTGATCCTCGTTTCGTTCGATTCGACGATGCGTTCGAATATCTCGGTCGGCCTGCCGATCGATTTGCTCGTCTATTCCATCGACAGCCTCGATGCGGGCGGGCAGCAGCGCATCGAGGAAACCGATCCGTATTTCCGCGAACTCGGCACGCTCTGGAATGAAGGCCTTAAGCGAGCTTTCGCCAGCATTCCGGTGCCGAACGGCTTCCCGCCCCAGTCCTGAAGCCGATTCTGCGTAGGCGATCAGTGCGCCTGCGCCGCCTTTTCCTTGGCGATGCGCTCGTCGAGCATCTTCTCGTAGTTCGCCGCGAAGCGGCGGCAGGCCTGCGGGTCGATCATCGGATTCGGCTCGCGCTGCTTCGCAAGCTTTGCCAGCCGCTCATCGGTGCCTGAGGCATCGGGATGCGTCGAGATGAGGATATCGCACGGCAGGTCCGCGACGGTCTGGATGCTCTTGCGGAACGACGGCGTGAGATCGCCGTGGGTCGAATCCGCGAGGAAATGAAACCCGTCCGAGGCATAGGCCGAGATGCTGTCCGAATAGACGATATCGAGGCACTTGTCGTTTTCGCACGATTTCCAAGTCCAACTCGTGCTGCCCGGCGTGTGGCCCGGGGTGAAGTGTGCGGTCACGGCGACCTTGCCCAGACGCACCGCTTCGCCGTCATGGATTTCGCGCACCCGGGCGACGGCGGGAAAGCTCGCTCCTTGCGTATCGGAAGCCTGCGGATCATCCGCAACGACATGGCCCTCGCGCAGCGCCTTCGCGCCCGACGGGCTCGCGATCGCGGTCGCGCCGCTGTCGCGCACGAGCGCGGCGATACCGCCGGCGTGATCGAAATGCGCATGCGAGTTGAGCACGTATTTGACGTCTTTGAGTTTGAAACCGAGCTTGGCGATGTTCGCCTCGATCAGCGGCACCGATTGCGGCAGGTCGCCGTCGATAAGAATCAGACCGTCGTCGCCGCGGATCAGTACAGAACTCAAGCCGGCGACGCCGACGTAATACGTTTCGCCGTAGATGCGCTGCGGTTCGTGCGGCTGGTTCCATCGTGCGGCGTCGCCATGGAGGATCGGCTGAGTCAGCGGATCGGCAGCGGTGGCGAAAGGAGCGGCGAGAAACGCGAAGCCGCCGAGAATCAGTGCGGAAACAGGCAGGGTCATAAACGTCCTGGTCGAGGGGAGAGCGAGTCGGCAATCTAGAGCAGGATTGTGGCGGATGAAGGGCGCAAACGGGGCAAAGACGCGCGCACGAGGGCATGAAATGCTTCGCAGGTTCCGTCGCGCTGCGCACGGAGCGATAATGCGTCGGCTGGAAAACCGGATGGCAATGTTCCTCGACGTCTCTCGATCCTTGCGCCGCCTCGTTCATTCGCTGGTACGGATGTCGGCGGTATGGATGCTCGCTTTCCAATTCGGCGCGCCGTGTTTCGCCGCGGCTCCGATCGGGGTGCAGAATCCGGTCGTCTTCAGCGAATATTCCGCGCTCGCGACGAACGCGGAGTTGATTGACCGGCTGTTCCGTCCATTGCTCGCGCAGCGCTTGCACGCGGAAGCCGCGGCGGCGGGGCAGAGCGCCGACGCACGAAGCATCGATCTTGCCCGTGAGCACTTTGCCCTGTATGTGCCCGCCAATCCACCCGCGTCGGGCAAGTACGGTTTGCTCGTGTGGATTGCGCCGCTGGACGCCGCCGTGATTCCGCCGCACTGGCTGCGGGTGCTGGACAAATACGGCGTGATCTGCGTGACGGCGGCGGGCTCGGGCAACTCGGCGAATGTTTTCTCGCGGCGGATTCCGCTGGCCGTGCTCAGTTACGCTAATGTTGCGAAGGCTTATCCGATCGATCCTGCGCGGGCCTATATCGGCGGATTGTCCGGCGGTTCGCGCGTCGCACTGCGCGTGGCGTTGGGGTTTCCCGATACCTTCCGCGGCGCGCTGCTCAATGCGGGCAGCGACATGTTCGGCACGCCGGCGCTGTCGCCGCCGCAAGCCGATTTGTTTCGGCAATTCGAGGAAGGCACGCGTCTGGTCTACGTCACCGGCAGCCGCGACGAAGAGCATCTGAGCATGGACGCACATAGCCGCGAATCCGCGCGCAAGCTGTGCGTCACCGATCTGCAGACCGTGGATATGCGTGGACGCGGCCACGAATTGATCGATGCCGCGGCGCTCGATCGCGCTCTCGCGGCGTTGTCGGCCCCGCGCGAGGCGAACACCGGACTCGCATCGTGCCGCGAGCGGCGTGCGCGGGAAATCGATGCGCAGTTGACCCGCGTGCAGGCATCGATCGACGCCGGCGACCAACGCGAGGCGCAGAGCCGGCTGCAGGAGATCGATGAACGTTACGGCGGCCTCGCTGCCCCGCGCAGTGTCGAATTGGAACGCCGGCTGTAGAAGCGTTTTTCGCCGCTTCCGTGCGGCGAGTCTTATTTCAGGAAGATCTCTGCTTCGGTGTCGACGCGAGCTGGATGGCTTTCTTGACGGCGTCGACGACGGCATCGGG
>DAIMZS010000023.1:16163-20510 GCA_036733825.1 Rudaea sp. | reverse complement strand
AGCTGGCGCAGCAGATAGGCGCGCTCGAACTGCTCGCGCGCCTCGCGCAGCGGCAGGTTGAAGTCGATCGCGGCGGCCGGCGAATCGGCGGCGGGCGCGCGCGCCGGCGCCGGCGTGATGCCTTTGCCGAGCGCGGCTTCGACTTCTTCGATCGTCACCTCGTCGCCGTTGCCCATGATGAGCAGGCGCTGCACGAGATTGCGCAGCTCGCGCACATTGCCCGGCCATTCGTGATTGCGCAGACGGTTCTGCACCGCGACCGGGAACACCCGGTACGGCAGCTTGTCGCGGTGGGCGAAGAAATCGGCGTAGGTGCGCAAGAGTTCGGGCACGTCCTCCAGGCGCTGGCGCAGCGGCGGCACAGCGAGCGGCACGACGTTGATCAGATAGTAGAGTTCTTCGCGGAACGCGCCGGCTTTCACCAGCGCTTCGAGATTCTGCGCGGTGGCCGCGAGCACGCGCAGATCGAGCGGCACGTTGCCCGCGCCGCCTGAACGCACCAGCGCGCGTCGTTCGAGCACGCTCGACAGGCGCTGCTGCAGCTCGGCGTCGAGCTCGGCCACTTCGTCGAGGAACAACGTGCCGCCGTTGGCCTGCTCGATCAGGCCGGCCTGCACGCCGTTCGCGTCTTCGCTGCCGAACAGCGCGGCGGCCAGGTGTTCGCGCGGAATGCTGCCGGGCGCGACCGCGACGAACGGCCCGCCCTGCCGCGGCGAGCGCGCGTGCAGCCAGCGCGCAAGCGATTCCTTGCCGGTGCCGGTTTCGCCCTGGATCAGGATCGAGGTGTCGTGCTGGGCCAGCTTGTCGAGCTGCGCACGCAGCGCGCCCATCGCCTTCGACGCGCCGATCGGCTCGAGCGGCAGCGCGAGCTGCTCGCGCAGGCCCTCGTTTTCGCGCTTGAGCCGGCTCGCTTCGCGCGCGCGCTCGATCGTAAGCAGCAGCTTGGCGAGCGAGATGGGTTTTTCGACGAAATCGTAGGCGCCCAAGCGCGTCGCCTCGACCGCGGTCTCGACCGTGCCGTGGCCGCTCATCATGATCACCGGCGAGGTCAGCGCGCCGGCCTGCGCCCACTCGCGCAGCAGGCTGATGCCGTCGGTTTCCGGCATCCAGATGTCGAGCAGGATCACGTCGGGCCGGCTTTGCGTGCGCACCTCGCGCGCGGCCGCGGCGCTCGCCGCGAGCGCGACCTGGTAGCCCTCGTCTTCGAGGATTTCCTTCACCGTCGTGCGAATATCGGGCTCGTCGTCGACGACCAGGATGCGACCGGAGGCCATACCATTCCCTGTTGCGAAAATGCGACGCGTAGAATAGCGCAAGAGCCCATCTGCGGAGCGCGATCGTGAGGGCGAAAATGCACGGGTTCTCCACGATTTCTCAAGTATCGCTTAACCGCGCCCGCCTATAATCCCGCGTCAAGTCGACCTTTTCGAATCGACCGTCGAGCCCTCCCCGCATGCCTTCCCCAAACGGGCCCGCCCGGCCCCAGGTTCCGCTGGTCATCCGTTTCGGCCGTCTCGGCGACATGCTGCTGCAGGAACCGCTGCTGCATCTGCTGCATCGCCGCTACGGCCGGCCGTGCCGGATCCTGGTCCGCGGCACGTGGACGAGCGAGCTGTATCGCAGTCATCCCGACGTCGGCGAGATCTGGCAGCTGGTTAATCGCAATCGCCTGCTGTTGTTCAGCCCGGAGCGCTGGCAGGCGATCGCGCAGATTCGCGCGCACGACGGCCCGATCTACATCAGCGAGGACACGCGCGGCTCGCTCAAGCGCATCCGCTGGCTGCTGCGCTTCGCGCGCGTGCCGCGCGAGCGCTGCGCCTTCATCCACGACATCAGCATGCGCGAGGACGAGCACTGGGTCGATCAGGCGCTGCGCTTCGGCCGCATCACCCCGGCCGCCTACCGCGAAAGCGACTACCCGTGGCGCAGCGAAGACCTGCAGGCCGCGCCGCGCCTGTATCTCGACGCCGGCGACCGCCGCGACGCCGACGCCTGGCTGCAGGCGCGCGGTTTTGCCGATGCGCCCCTGGTTCTGCTGCAGCCGGGAAACTGGAAAGTGAAGCGCCGCGGCCAACCGCGCCAGGACGATCCGAAATTCTGGCCGATCGAGTCCTGGACCGCCCTGCTGCGGGCGATGCACGAAACGTTGCCGAGAGCGAACCTCGTCCTCGCCGGATCGCCGGCCGAATCGGCCGTGTGCGAGGCGATCGCCGCGGCGGCGAAGCTCGATCGGGTCAGGATCGCCACGGCCGACCTGCCCGTGCGCCGCCTCCTCGCCGTGCTCGAACGCGCGCACAGCATGGTCTCGGTCGACACCGGGCCGGCGCATCTCGCCGCCGCGATGGGCTGCCCGCTCGTGGTGCTCTACGGCGGCAAGTACGGACCGGAGAAGTGGGATCGGCGCAGTCCCTACGGTAAGCCGGTGATCAATCTCGGCGCGGCGCCGCGCGCGGCGCGCGTGGCGGACATCGCGCCCGCGGAGGCGATCGCGGCGTGGCGATCGATCGCGGCGGCGTGAAGATCAAGAACATTCGGCCCGATCGCTGCGACGGGACGGATTGCCCGTTCGTCCCGACATGATTGGCCGTTGAATCGGCGCCGCACCCACTTTCCCGCCCGGAGAAACATGTCGACATCGCGCTGGCCGCAGGCCTTGTTCACGCTGATCGCACTTGCTTCATGCCTGCTCGCCTTCGTGGGTTTGTCCGTCAGCAGTTATTGGACCGACGAGTTGTTCACGCTCTGGGTGATCGGCCAGTCGGGCGGCGTCGGCGAGGTGTGGCAGCGCGCGCTGACGGACGTGCATCCGCCGTTCTATTACCTGTTTCTGCATGCCTGGGCGCAATTCGCCGGCTATTCCGAATTCGCCTTGCGCCTGCCGAGCGCCGTGTTCTCCGTCGCCGCGGTGGCGGTGTTCGCGCTGGCCGCGCGGCGTATCGCCAGCGCCGGGGCGGTGGCGTTCGCCTGCGCTGCGGCGACGCTGGCGCCGTTCTGGTTCTTCCAGTCGCAAAACGCGCGCAGCTACGGATTGTGTCTGTTGCTGGTGTCGATGTTGCTGTCCGCCACCCTGACGCTGCACGCGCGCTTGCGCGAGCGGCCGGACAAGGTTCCCTGGCTGCTATTCGCCGCGATCGCCGTATTGGGGCTGATCGGCAGTCTCACCCACGCCTATCTGCTGCTGCTGTTCGGCGGCTTGCTGCTGTACGTCCTGTGCACGGAGAAAAACGGCCGCCTGCGCGCGGCGGTGATCGCGGTCGGGCTGGTCGTGCTCGCGCTCAACATCGCCTACTACCGCGCGTTGACTCAGGACACGCATCTGGATCTGGGCCGGCTCTGGTTCCGCAACGATGCCCAGTTCTACGGCGAGCAGCTGGTCAGGGCGCTCAAGGACGTATCCACGCTGCAGCTGACCCTGGCCGCGCTCGCGATCGCGCTCGTTCGCGCGCTGCGCCGCCGCGCACCAGCGCCGGCCGGCGGCGACCGGCCCGACGCGCGCTGGGCGACGCGGCTGTGCATTTTCGTTCCGCTCAGCGTCGCGGTCTGCGGCATCACGGTGTCGGCGCTGGTGGCGCCTTCGTTCTCCGACCGCAACATGCTGACGACGGCGCCGTTTCTCTGGCTGCTGTTCGCACGCGGCTTCGACGCGGCCGCGCTGACGTTTTCGCCGCGCAGCGTGGCCTGGGGCGCGCTCGCGCTGCTCGCCTCCGGGCTCGGCCTGCTGCACGGCCGCTGGCTGCCGCGCAACGAGGAATGGCGCGCTTCGGCCGAGTTCATCCGCGCCACCCCGGGCTGCGCCGACCAGGCGCTGCCGATCGTATTCCTGCATCGTTTCGGCCCACCGACGCCGGCGATGTATGCGCTCGTCGAAGGATTTTTCTTCCGCCGATATGCGCCGCCGCAGATGCGCATGCACGCATATCTGCCGGCCGAGTTCGCCGACGCCGACCGCGGATCGGCGTTGCAGACCTCGCTCGAAGAACGCATGCGCAACGCCGCGGCCGGCGGTTGCCCGGTGCTCGCCTGGGGCGTGCACGATGTCGGTGAACTCGGCGCGATCCGTCTCGCGGCGGATATCGCGCGGCAAACCGGCGCCGCCGAGAACTCCGTCGTCGTCCGCGAATTCGAGCAGTACGAGTGGCATCGCAATCGTTGGCGGCCGGAGCCGGGCGCGTATGTCTTCCTTCTCGGCAATGCGCCGGCGTTTAGCGCGTGTTCGCCGAACAGCACAGCGCATTGCAACGACATCGCCGTGCGCACCGTGTGCAGCGACCACGACGAGGCTTCGGCCTGCCGCGTGGACGGCTACGCCGTGCACGGCAACGTCGCGGCGAACGATTCGCCGGAGAA
>DAIMZS010000023.1:13412-16063 GCA_036733825.1 Rudaea sp. | reverse complement strand
GTGACCGAGAAAATGCCGACCGTCGGCGCACCGCTCGCCGCGGCGAGATGCATGATGCCGCAGTCGGCGCTGACGTAGAGCGAAAGATTGGCGAGCACGCCGCCGAGTTTGCGGATGTCGCCCGAGAAATACGTCGGATAACGATCGCCGAGCAGCGAGCGGCCGAAGCCCGGTACGATCTCGACGATGACGTGATCGGGATAACGCGCGCCGAGCACGGCAAGAAAGCGTTCCCACCATTCGCGCGGATAATTCTTCACGCCGGTGGCGAACGCGTAGACGCCGATGACGCCGCGCGCCGACGCCGCGACGGCGGCGAGACTGTCACGGCCCTGCTCGCGTTCGGCCGCCGACAGGCGCAGATCGAGCTCCGGATACGTCCACGACGCGGGATCGCCGCCCACTCCCATCGTCTTGCGCAGCAGATACACCGGCAACTTCGCCGCGTGCGCTTCGTCGGTCGTCTCGGCGATCGCGTGAGTCAGATGGCCGCTTTTCTTCGGCCCGTCGAAGCCGATGCGGAAGTGCGCGCGCGAGGTGCGCACGAGAAAGCGGTCCGAATTCGAGAACACGTACGGATCGATCGCGAGGTCGTAGCCGGTCTCGCGCAGCTGCTTGAGCACGCGCCGGTAGCGCAGCGGCGCCTTGGCGATGCCTGCGGGCAGCACGGTGACGCGCCGCACCTGCGGAAAGCGCGCGAACAAGGTCGGCGCCGCGCCGCAGCCGCTGACGATATCGACTTCCGCGCCCGGAAAGCGCACTTCGATTTCGCGCAGCAGCGGCGTCAGCAGCAGCGTTTCACCGAGCGTCTTCGTCGCCCGGCAAAGCAAAATGCGATGGATACCGCGCGCCGGCACATATTCGGGAAGATCGCCCGCGGCGGGCGGCGACAGGCGGCGCGAAAACCAGCGCGCCACGCGGCGGCGCAGGCTTTTCGCGGGCGAATCATTGCTGTGGCGGATCGGCGTCTGCATGGCCGCGCAGTCTACCGGCAACTAGTCGGCTTCGGCATCGACGGCTTTCTTCGGCGCCGGCACCGCGCCGCCGCGGCAGCTCTCGGCCACCGCATCGCTGCGGAACAGCCACCACTCGCGCCGGTTCGCATGGCCGACGTAGCGCGACTGGGTTGGATCGACGCACGGCGCCATCGCGTCGGCGAGGATGAAGATCCAACGCGACTCCGACTTTGCCTCCTGCCACCGGATCGCCTCGCCGAGCTGCTCGTGCGCGGGCTTGACGAAGCCGAATTCGGCGACCGGGCGGTCGGCGAACAGCAGGTTCTGCTCCTTCCAGGCCACGAGCGCGAGTTCGGCGTCGGGGCCGATCATCGCGCCGGCTTGGCGCATCAGCCCGCGTGCGGAACTCGAATCGTTGAGCAGCGGGCTCGCCCACAGACCCCACAGCAGCCACAGGCCGGCGAGGCCGGCGACGAGTCCCAGCGCCGCCCGCCGCAGGCGAAAACCCGCGGCGCAGAACAACAGCCAGCCGCCGAGTGCAATCAACAAGGCCCATAGCGCGATGCCGCCGCCGTCGAAGCCGCGCTGCTCGGCGAGATCGTTGGCGAACTTCCATTGCCCGGAAAGCGCATGCAGGCCCGTGCCGGCAAGGAGCACGCCGAGCGCGACTAGCACGACCAGAGCCAGCCAACGGAACCAACGCCGCTCGACGATCTGCGGCAGGAACGGGCCGCAAGCGAGCGCGACCATCGGCAGCGCCGGCAGGATATACATGTCGCGCTTGCCCGACGGGAGGCTGAAGAACACGATCACCAGCACCGCCCAGGCGAGCGGCAGCAGCAGCCGCGCATCGCGCGCCTTGAACCCGCGCACCCACGCCGGCACCGTACCGAACCAGGTCAGCCACAGCGGCAGCCAGCCGCTGAGGATCACGCCGAGGTAGTACCACGGCGGCTGCTGGTGGTCCCAGGAATCGGTGTAGCGCGCGGCGGTCTGCTTGAACAGAATGTTGTGCAGATACGTTTGATAATCCGACGACGGGTGCAGCGACACGGCGATCGCGAGCGGCGCGATCCACAGCGCGATCGCGGCGAGAAACGCCGCGCCGCCGCCGGCCCAGCGCCAGCCGCCGCGCGCGGCAGCGACGAAGTTCCAACGGCCGCGCAGCGCGAAAAGATACGGCACGAACATCAGTAGCGCGAGCACGCCGACGCCCTTGGTGATCACGCCGAGTCCCGCGGCGAAGCAGCCGAGCCAATACATCCGCCAGTCGGGGCCGGTGAGGAAATGCCGCAGCAATCCATAGTTGGCCAAGGTGATGAAGAACGTCACCGTCGGATCGATCTGCGCGCGCTTGGCCTGGTAGACGAACTGGAATACGCAGAGCAGGGCGACGCCCGCGTACAGCCCGGTGCGGTGATCCCACAGCCGCCGGCCGAGGTCGTAGACGAGCAGCAGCGTGCCGAGCGCGGCGAGCAAGGACGGCAGCAGGAAGGCGATACGCCAGTGCCGCGTCAGCTCGAACGCGGCCGCCTGCATGGCCATGAACGCGGGCGGTTTGTCCGCGTAGATCTCGTGGCCGCGATGCGGAATCAGCCAGTCGCCGCTCTCGACCATCTGCTTGGCCGACAGCGCGAAGCGCGGCTCGTCCGCCGGCCACGGATCGCGCAGGCCGATGCCGGCGCCGATCACGAC
>DAIMZS010000023.1:0-13312 GCA_036733825.1 Rudaea sp. | reverse complement strand
GCGGCTCGTCCGCCGGCCACGGATCGCGCAGGCCGATGCCGGCGCCGATCACGACGATCGCGAACAATAAGAACAGCCAAAGTTCGCGGCGGGTTTCGGGGCTTGCGGTCGGTGAAGTCATCGTTAGCTATTGGTAGGAGTTTTAACGCAGATCAGAGCGGATTAAAGCGGATAAGAGCGGATTTTTTAATAGATACTCATCCGCTCTTATCCGCTTTAATCCGCTTTTATCCGTGTTAAAGAAAGTTCTTTTTATGCCACGCCACCATCACGCGGCAGGCGCAGAGTGAACACCGCGCCGCCTTCCGCGCGGTTCTCGGCGCGGATCGTGCCGCCGTGTTCCTCGACGATCTTCTTCGCGACCGCGAGACCTAGGCCGGTGCCTTTGACCTTGCTCGTGGTGTACGGCTCGAACCAGCGCGCGTCGAAGCCGTCGGGCAGGCCCGGGCCGTTGTCGGCAACGGCCAGTTCGACCCAGCTGCGGCCGCCCTCGTCGACTTCGCGCGTGATCACCTCGATGTGCGGCTTGTGCTCGCCCGACACCGCCTCGAGCGAATTCTTGATCAGGTTGTGCAGCAGCTGGCGCAGGCGCACGGCGTCGGCGCGCAGGCTCGGATCGCCCGCGGCGAACTGGCGCGTGAGCTGGATGCGCTGATCGTTCTCGTACAGGTCGACGACTTCGCCGGCGAGGGCGTTGATCGACAACGGCCGCGCATCGATCTGCGGCGGCCGCGCGTAGTCGCCGAACGCGTTGACCATCGATTTCAGCGCCTCGACCTGGTTGACGATGGTCAGCGTGGCGCGGTCGAGGATTTCGGTTTCCTCCGGCGGTAGGCGGCCGATGAAGCGGCGGCGCAGGCGCTCGGCGGCGAGCTGGATCGGGGTCAGCGGATTCTTCACCTCGTGCGCGAGGCGGCGCGCGACCTCGGCCCAGGCTGCGTCGCGCTGAGCGCGGTTGAGCAAGGTCAGATCGTCGAACACGGCGACGACGCCGGCGTCCTCGCCGAGCGTCGGCGCGAGTTCGGCGCCGCGCAGCATGAGCACGCGGCGCTCGTTGCCTTCTTCGAGCACGATTTCCTCGCGCCATTCGCGCGCGGCTTCCTGCATGTGCTCGAGGATCGGATCGATCAGCGGCGCGAGCACGGGACGTTCGCTGCGCACCGCGCTCAGATGCCGGCCGACGTAGCGCGACAGCGGCAGATCGAGAATCGCCTCGGCCGCGTGGTTGGCGGTGCGCAGCACGCCTTCGCGGTCGAGGCCGAGCACGCCGGCGGACAGGCGTTCGAGCACGGCTTTCAGATACGTGCGCTGGCTTTCGGTTTCCTGCGCGCTGTGCACGAGGCGCGAGCTCGCACGCTCCAGCTCGCTCTGCATCTGGTTGAACGAATGGGTGAGGAAACCGAGTTCGTCGTCGCTCGCGACCGGCAACGGCGTGTCGTAGCGGCCGGCGCCGACCGCGCGCGTCGCCGCGGCGAGGCGCCCGATCGGCGCGGTCAGCCGGCGCGCGACGCCGAACGCGGTCAGCACCGCGAACAGCGCGGACAACAACAGCACGAAGGTGAGCACGAGGGTGAACGTGAGCTTGAGCGAATCGCGCAGGAATTTCAGGCGCTGAAAGTCGTAGCCGGCCTGCTCCACCGTCGACATCAGCGGCTGCATCTGCTCGGGCACCGGATAGAGCGCCTGCAGCAGGCGGTTCGCGCCCGGCGCCGCGTCGGTCAGCGGCAGGACGACGCGCAGTTTTAGCGCGGGCGGCTCGCCGACGGGCTCAGCGGCGGCGTAGCGGCCGGTCGTGGCGAGCTGGTTGAGCGCGTTCGCGTCGGGGTAGACCGCGTCGAGATAGTGCGGGTCGGAGCCCTCGTTCGCGAGCACCTGCCGGCTGTCGCCGAATACGACGAGCTGGGTGATCGTTTGCGTGTCGAGCGCCGTTTTCAGCCGCGCCTGCAGGCCGGAGTCGGGAACATCCGCCAGATCGCGTGCAATCGCCGCCGCACTCGTTTCGGCGGCTTTCAGGCGCTCGTCGAGATATGCCTTGCCGACGCCGAGCGCCGCGGACAAGCCCTGCTCCAGGCGCGCGTTGAACCAGGTGTCGATCGTCGCGTTGAGAAAGTACAGCGAGAAGCCGTAGACCACGAGCACGGGCGGCACGGCGAGCGCGATCAGCATCAGCAGCATGCGCCGGGTCAGGCGCGCGCCCGGCACGGCGCGCGTCAGCTCGCGCGTGAGACGCACGAGGCGCTGCACGATGATCGCGATCAGCACGATCAGCGCGAGCGCCGAGGCGCCGAGAATCCACGGATAGAATCGGCCGAGGCGGTTGCTGTCGCTGGCCGCGTCGCGCGCGAGCAGCAGCGCCGCCGCGAGCAGCGCGGCGATCGCCAGCGCCGGCAGGATGCGCCGCGCGACGAAGCTCAGCCCGCGCCGGATCCGGCCTGCCATGCGTAGTTTCCGGTGGAAAGATGCCAGTCGGTGTCGATCAGCGCGGGCAGGCGCAGCGCGCCCGGCAAGGCGTCGCGTTCGAGTTCGACGCTGAGCACGTAGCGCTGCGCGGCCGCGCTGACGACGGCGGGATCGAGCGGCAGGCGCAGATCGGTGATCGCGGCGATGATCGAGGCGCGCAATGCGAAGCTGCGTGTCTGCGCGCCATGCGCCGGGTCCGGATCGCGCAGCTGATATTGGCGGGTCAGCGGAAAATAGCGCAGCTCGCGGCGCCAGTGCTGCTGCGCGATTTGTGTTTTCCAGCCGAGCCGGCCCGGCGCCTGCGCCGACAGCGTGATGTCGAACACCAGGGGAATGCCATGATCGAGGCCGTCGAGCAGCGTCTCGCTCGGCTGCCAGTCGAGCTGCGCGGTCAGCGCGCCGCCGGCGATCGCGGCGCTGTGCACTTTGAGGCGCGCGTCGTCGTCGGAACGGGCGCAGCCCGCCGCCGCCGCGGCGACGCCGACAAGAAAAAGTATATTAGTGAGCTTTTTCCAGAACCGCATAATAGAACCCGTCCATGCCGTGCTCCCCCGGCAGGTTTTGCGCGCCGCCCGCGCGCGGCCGATGCCAGCCGTCCGGCGCTTCGGCGCCGAGCCGCGCGTCGCCGTGGCGCGCGAGAAAGCCGGCGATCTGCCGCGCGTTTTCGTCCGCGAGCACCGAACACGTCGCATAGACTAAGCGCCCGCCCTCCCCGAGCAAAGGCCACAGCGCGTCGAGGATACGCGATTGTTCGGCGGCCAGGCGCGCGATGTCGTCGGCGCGGCGGTGCAGTTTGATGTCCGGCTGGCGGCGCACGATGCCGGTCGCCGAGCACGGCGCATCGATGAGGATGCGGTCGAACGGGCGGCCGTCCCACCAGCTTTTCGGCTCGGCCGCATCGCCCGCGCGCACGTCCGCGGCGAGGCCGAGACGCGCCAGGTTTTCTTCGATGCGTGCGAGCCGGCGCGCATCGCGGTCGAGCGCGGTCAGACGCACGTCGGCGCTCTCCAGGATATGCGCGGACTTGCCGCCCGGCGCCGCGCAGGCATCGAGCACGCGCTGGCCGGCGGCGAGACCGAGCAGGTCCGCGGCGAATTGCGCGGCGCCGTCCTGCACCGAAAACGCGCCCTCGGCGTAGCCGGGCAGGCGGGTGACGTCGGCGCTATGAGCGAGAACGATCGCCTGTTCGGCCGCCGTGTCGGCGCGCGCGTCGACGCCGGCCGCAGCGAAGCGCTCGAGCAATTCCTCGCGGCGCGCGCGTCGGCAGTTGACGCGCAGCCACAGCGGCGCCTGCGCGTTGTTCGCGGCGACGATCGTCTCGGCGGCCTCGCCCCAGTCGGCGGCGAGCGCGTCGAGCAGCCAGCGCGGATGCGCCGTGCGCGCCACCGGATCGGCGTCGAGCTGCGCATTCAGACGCTCGCGCTCGCGCAGCCAGCGCCGCAGCAGCGCGTTGATCAGGCCGGCGAATTTCGGTTTGCCCAGCGCGCGCACGGCTTCGACCGTGGCCGCCACCGCGGCATACTCGGGCAGACGCAGCACGTCGAGCTGAACCAGACCGAGCACGGCCAGCGCATGCACCGCCGCCTCGCGCTCGCGCAGCGGCCGTTCGAGCAGGCGCTCGAGCGCCGCGTCGTAGTGCAGCCACCAGCGCGCACCCTCGTGCAGCAGGCTGGAGAGCAGGGCGCGATCGCGCGCATCGGCCAGCCGCGCCGCCGTCGCCGCGAACACGGCGCGCAGCGATTCGCCGCGCACGATGCGCGCGAGCGCCTGCGCGGCCAAGGCGCGCACGTTCGTAGTCGGCGCCGCAGGCGCGTTCATTGGAGGTATCTCAGTCTGAGATATTGCTTTCCGTTCGTGGTGAGGTATCGAACCATGAACGGCAATCTTGGCGTGCGGTTCGTCCTTCGATACCTCAGAGCCTGCCCCGGACTCGATCCGGGGACGAACGGTCTCGATTTCAAACCGAGATAATTCGCGTTCATGGCGAGGAATGTGGAGCCGTGCGCTTCAACTCAGGCCGCGCATTGAGATAATCGGCGACCGAGATGCGCCGGCCGCCCGCGCGCTGCACGTCGAGCAGGCGCAGCACGCCGTCGACGCAGGCGATATCGATCCCGTCGCGTGTCGCGGCGACGGTGCTGCCCGGGCCGCCGGGCCCAACATGACGATCGAGGCTCTGCGCGCGCCACACTCGCAGCGTTTCCCCGGCGACGTCCGCTTCCGCGACCGGCCACGGATCGAACGCGCGCACCTTGCGTTCGAGCGCGGCGGCCGAGTCGTTCCAATCGAGCCGCGCCTCGGCTTTGTCGAGCTTGTGCGCGTAGGTCACGCCGTCTTCGGACTGCGGCGTCGCCGGCATCGCTTCGCCGCGCACGACGCAGTCGAGGCCTTCGTCGAGCACTGCGGCGCCGAGCGCGGCGAGTTTGTCGTGCAAGCTGCCGCCGGTGTCGTCGGCCGCGATCGGCAGCGCCCGGCGCAGCAGCACCGGGCCGGTGTCGAGTCCGGCCTCCATCTGCATCAGGCAGACGCCGGTCTCGGCGTCGCCGGCGAGAATCGCGCGCTGAATCGGCGCCGCGCCGCGCCAGCGCGGCAGCAGCGAGGCATGCACGTTCCAACAGCTTAAGGCGGGGATCGCGAGCACCTTGCGCGACAGGATCAGCCCGTAGGCGACGACGACGATCAGGTCCGGCGCGTAGGCGGCCAAGCGTTTGCGTGCCGCGGTGTCTTTGAAATTTTCCGGCTGCTCGACAGCCAAGCCCAAGTCGAGCGCAGCCTGCTTGACCGGGCTCGGCGTGAGCTTGCGCCCGCGCCCGGCGGGACGGTCGGGCTGGGTGTAGACGGCCGCGATCTCGACGCCGTCGCGGCGGCACGCCACTAAGTGCGGCACGGCAAAATCCGGCGTTCCGGCGAACACCACGCGCAGAGGATGGCTCATGGGGGTGGTCTAGCCGGCCGCGGCGCGGCGCGCTTTTTCGAGCTTCTTGCGCACCAGCTCGCGCTTGAGCGGCGAGAGATAGTCGACGAACAGCTTGCCGATCAGATGATCCATTTCGTGCTGGATGCACACAGCGAGCAGGCCGTCGGCCTCGAAATTCTGCGGCTGGCCGTGGCGGTCGAGCGATTCGACCGTGATCTGATCGGCGCGGTCGACGTCGGCGAAGATGCCGGGCACCGACAGGCAGCCTTCCTGGTAGGTCTGGCTGCCCACGCTGGCGATGATCTTCGGGTTGATCAGCACCATCGGTGCGTTCTTTTCCTCGGACACGTCGAGCACGAGCAGCTGCTTGTGCACGTTGACCTGGCTCGCGGCGAGGCCGATGCCGGGCGCCTCGTACATGGTCGTAAACATGTCGTCGATCAGGGTCTGCAGCGCCGCGTCGAACACGGTCACGGGCTGCGCCTTGGTGCGCAGGCGCGGATCGGGGTATTCGAGGATCGGGAGCAGACTCATGGCGACAGGTCGTTTATTCGGAAAGAAAGTATACGCCAACGGGACTTGCGCGACGAACTTGCGGACAATTCCGCGTTTTCGCGAACGGTTTTTGCTCTACACTGTGTCCGCCTCGGGGGACATCGGGTATTAACCATGCTGAAGAAGTTGCCTGCGATTTTCGCCGGACTCGCGCTGACGCTCGTCGCCTACGCGGCGACGGTGGAGCTCAAGCCCGGCCATCCGGACACCTACGTCGTGCGCCGCGGCGACACGCTGTGGGGAATCGCCAACAAGTTTCTCAAGAAGCCCTGGCAATGGCCTGAAATATGGCAGGCCAACGGCCAGATCAAGAACCCGCACCTGATTTTTCCGGGCGACGTGATCAATCTCGCCTACCTCGACGGCGGCCCGCGCCTGAACAACGCCGGCGGCCCGCATGCCCGCGTCGAGCAGCTCGAGGACGCGATCCAGCCGATCGCGCTCGAGCGCATCGACAAGTTCCTCAAGCGCACGCGCATCATCGGCGAGGACGATTTCAAGAGCGCCCCGCACGTGGTCGGCGCCGAGGAAGCGCGCCTGCGCGCCACGCCGGGCCAGCTCGTCTACATCCGCGGTCTCGATGCGCAGCCGGGCCAGCAGCTCGCGATCGTGCGCCCGCTCGGCCGCTATTACGAACTGGTGCCGAAGGACGGCACGCCGCAGCGCTTCTACCGCGATTCGACCGACGAACCGAGCCGCAGCCACGAAAACCGCGGCGACCTGATCTGGCACCACGGCCCGGAGCAGTTCACCCTGTCGGGCAACGTCCATTTCCTCGGCTACGAGGGCCTGCAGACCGGCGTCGTGCGCGTCACCAAGGCCGGCAATCCGGCCTCCGCGCTGCTGCTCAGCTCCGACGTCGAAGTGGCGCCGGGCGACCTGGTTCTGCCGCTCGACGACAAGCCCTACGACGCCCAGTACGTGCCGCATGCGCCGATGCAGGTGCCGGCTGGCATGCGCGTGGTGGCGTTCACCGACACGGTCGATCCCTCGGGCGGCATGGTCACCGGGCGCGATCACGTGCTCGCGCTGTCGCACGGCTCGGCCGACGGTGTGGAAAACGGCCAGGTCTACTCGATCTTCCATCCGGGCGAGACGGTCAACGACCGCTTCGACTACTCCGAGGAAAGCGCGAAGAAGTTCTTCCACCCGAAGGACGCGAAGGTGCAGCTGCCCGAGGAATACGTCGGCCACGTGATGATCTTCCGCACCTTCGAACACGTCAGCTACGGTCTGGTCATGGACGGCGTGAAGCCGGTGCATCTGTTCGATCCGTTGTACGATCCCGATCATCTCTGACCTCTTTCGCGCGTCATTCCCGCCTGCGCGGGAATGACGGCCGTGGAAGCATCGCCAAGGAATCAGGCATGTTATGTCCCATGAATTTTCTCCGACGCAACGCCGCGCGTGGCTGACCCTGCTGCGCGCGCCGGGGCTCGGCGCCGCGGCGATCCACAACCTGCTCGCCCGGCACGGCGACATCGTCGCTGCGCTCGAACGAGCCAAACGCGATGCGCCGGACGAGGCGCGCGCCTGGCTCATCGCCCCCGATGCCGCGCAGCTCGATGCCGATGAGGCCTGGCTCGCCACGGCCGGCCACCACCTGCTGGTCTGTGACAGCGCCGATTTTCCCGTCCTTTTGCGCGAGATCGGCGGCGCCCCCGCGGCCCTGTTCGTCATCGGCGAGCCGGCATTGCTGTGGACGCCGCAGATCGCCGTCGTCGGCGCGCGCAGCGCGAGCGCGGCAGGCCTGGCCAACGCGCGCGCGTTCGCCCGCGCCTTCGCCCTGGCTGGCAATACGGTGACGAGCGGCCTCGCCGAAGGCATCGACGGCGCGGCGCACGCAGCGGCGCTCGATGCCGGCGGCAAGACGATCGCCGTGCTCGGCACCGGCATCGACCTGGTCTATCCGCGCCAGCACGGCGAATTGGCCGCGCGCATTGCGGCCGCCGGCGCGCTGGTCAGCGAATACCCGCCGGGTGTGCCCGGGCATCCGAAGCACTTTCCACGGCGCAATCGCATCATTTCCGGGCTGAGTCTGGGTACGCTGGTGGTCGAGGCGAGCCTGAAATCGGGTTCGCTGACCACGGCGCGTTATGCCGCCGAACAGGGCCGCGAGGTCTTCGCCCTGCCCGGCTCGATCCACAGTCCGCTCGCGCGCGGCTGTCATCAGCTGATCCGTGAGGGCGCCAGGCTGGTCGAAACGGCGCAGGAGGTGCTGGACGAGCTGCGCGGCGTTGGCGCCGTGCTTGCCGAGGGCTTGCGCGAGCGCCTTGCGATCCTGGGCGAGGCCCCCGCGGCCGGCGCCGGCGGGCGGGCACGGGATCCCGACTACGCCGCGCTGATGCGCGCCCTGGAGCCCGTCCCGGCGGCGCTCGACGAACTCGCGGCGCGCACCGGGCTGCCCGCCTCGGCGCTGTCTTCGATGCTGCTGATGCTCGAATTGGACGGGGTCGTCACGGCCGAAAACGGGCGCTACGCGCTGGCCATTCGGTCCGGTCCGGCTTAGCATTCCGGCCCCGCCGCAAATGCGACGAGCCTCGCAGCGGCAGGCGGCCGCGCTTGACACGGTGCCCATTGGCGGGTTTGACTGAAAAAAAGGCGCGTACCTGCGGTCGCGTCATCATTCCTTGAATTTCCTGTTGTCCCATCCATCTATCCGCATCAACGGACGTGCCCGCGCGCTGCGCGGTAATTTATGGCAAAGAACCTGCTCATCGTCGAATCGCCGGCCAAGGCGAAGACGATCAATAAATATCTCGGCAAGGATTTCCAGGTCCTGGCCTCGTACGGTCACGTGCGCGATCTGAAGCCGAAGGAAGGCGCGGTCGATCCCGACCACGACTTCGCGATGGCTTACGAAGTGATCGACAAGAACGAAAAACACGTCGACGCGATCGCCAAGGCGGCGAAGGCGGCCGATTCCATTTATCTCGCGACCGACTTGGACCGCGAAGGCGAGGCGATTTCCTGGCACATCTCGGAAATCCTCAAGCAGAAGAAACTGCTCGACGGCAAGGACGTGCACCGCGTGGTGTTCTCCGAGATCACCCCGCGTGCGATCCAGGAAGCCGTGGCCAACCCGCGCCGCCTCTCGCACGATCTGATCAACGCGCAGCAGGCGCGCCGCGCGCTCGACTACCTCGTCGGCTTCAACCTCTCGCCGGTGCTCTGGCGCAAGGTGCAGCGCGGCCTGTCCGCCGGCCGCGTGCAGTCGCCGGCGCTGCGCATGATCGTCGAGCGCGAGGAAGAGATCGAGGCGTTCAAGGCGCAGGAATATTGGACGATCGAAGCCGACTGCGCGCATCCGGACCAGCGCTTCTCCGCGCGCCTGCTGCGCCTGCGCGGCAAGAAGTTCGAGCAGTTCGACCTGACCAACGAGACCGACGCGCACGCCGCGCGCGACGCGCTGATCAAGTCCGCGCAGGGTCGCCTCGTCGTCGCCGAAGTGCAGTCGAAGGAACGCAAGCGCCGCCCGGCGCCGCCGTTCACCACCTCGACCCTGCAGCAGGAAGCCGCGCGCAAGCTCGGCTTCTCGACCACGCGCACGATGCGCTTGGCGCAAGGCCTGTACGAAGGCGTCGCGATCGGCGGCGAAGGCACGGTCGGCCTGATCACCTACATGCGTACCGACTCGGTCAGCCTTGCGGCGGATGCGATCACCGAGATCCGCAAGGTCATCGCGCGCGACTACGGCGCGAAGGCGCTGCCGGAAGCGCCGAACTTCTATCGCGCCAAGTCGAAGAACGCGCAGGAAGCGCACGAAGCGATCCGCCCGACCTCGGCGCTGCACACGCCGCGCGAGATGGCGCAGTATCTCAACGACGATCAGCGCAAGCTCTACGAACTGATCTGGAAGCGCGCCGTCGCCAGCCAGATGCAGTACGCCACGCTCAACACCGTCAGCGTCGATCTCGACGCGGGCAACGACTCGATGTTCCGCGCCAGCGGCACGACCGTGGTCGATCCGGGCTTCCTCGCCGTGTACGAGGAAGGGCGCGATGCGAAAAACGCCGAGGACGACGACGACAACCGCAAGCTGCCCGCGATGCAGATCGGCGAAGCCGTGCCGCTCGCGGACATCGCCGCCGACCAGCACTTCACCGAACCGCCGCCGCGCTATTCGGAAGCCTCGCTCGTGAAAACGCTCGAGGAATACGGCATCGGCCGCCCGTCGACTTACGCGAGCATCATCCAGGTGCTGCTCAACCGCGAGTACGTGACCCTCGACAGCCGCCGCTTCCGTCCGACCGACGTCGGCCGCGCCGTGGCGAAGTTTTTATCCGGCCACTTCACCCAGTACGTCGACTACGACTTCACCGCCAAGCTCGAGGACGAGCTCGACGCGGTCAGCCGCGGCGAAGAGGAATGGGTGCCGCTGCTGAAGAAATTCTGGACGCCGTTCAAGGCGCTGGTCGAAGACAAGACCGAAACCGTCGACCGCAGCGAAGCCGGCGGCGAGCGCGTGCTCGGCGATGATCCGGTGAGCGGCAAGCCGGTGTCGGTGCGCCTGGGCCGCTACGGGCCGATGGCCCAGCTCGGCGGCCGCGACGACGAAGACAAGCGCTTCGCCTCGCTGCGCCCGGGCCAGAGCATCCACACGATCACGCTCGAGGAGGCGCTGCATCTGTTCAAGCTGCCGCGCGATCTCGGCCTCGACGACGACGGCGAGAAGATCAGCGTCGGCATCGGCCGCTTCGGCCCGTTCGTCAAACACGGCAAGACCTACGCCTCGATCAAGGCGCCGGACGATCCGTACACGATCGAGCTGGCGCGCGCGAAAGAAGTCCTGCGCGAGAAGGAAGAAGCGATCCGCAACCGCGTCATCGCGAGCTTCCAGGACGGCGCGATCCAGATCCTGCGCGGCCAGTACGGCCCCTACATCACCGACGGCAAAAAGAACGCGAAGATTCCGAAGGACCGGGAACCTTCGAGTCTGACCGAAGCCGAGTGTGTCGAGCTCATCGCCGCCGCGCCGGAAAAGCGCGGCCGTTTCGGCCGCGCCGCCAAAGCAGCGCCGGCCAAAACCGCAGAGGCCAAACCGGCCAAGAAGGCGGCGGCAAAAAAAGCGCCCGCGAAAAAGACCGCCGCAAAGAAAGCGGCGACGAAGAAAGCGGCTGCGAAGAAGGCCCCCGCCAAAAAGGCGGTGAGCCCGAGCGAGTAGCACCCGCGCGATGGAGTCCGCGCTCGTCCCGGCAGTCGCCGCGCTTCGCGCCGGCGGCGTGATCGCCTACCCGACCGAGGCCGTGTTCGGCCTCGGCTGCGATCCGCAAAACCCGACGGCCGTCGAACGCCTGTTCGCGCTCAAGCAGCGCCCGCCGACGCAGGGCGTGTTGCTCATCGCGGCCGATTTCGCGCAGGTGAAAAATTTCATCGACCTGCTTGCCGTGCCCGCCGACGCGTTCGCACGCGCGCAGGCAACCTGGCCGGGGCCGCACACCTGGATCTTCCCGCGCGCCGCGGCGACGCCGACCTGGTTGACCGGCGCGCATTCGGGCATCGCTTTGCGCGTGACTGCGCATCCGCTCGCCGCCGCGCTGTGCCGCGCCTTCGGCGGCGCCCTCGTCTCGACCAGCGCGAACCGTCACGGTGAACCGCCCGCGCGCAGCGCCGCGGCCGTTCAGGCTGCGTTCGGTGCGGAACTGGCCTATATTCTTCCGGGGGAAACCGGCGGACTGGCGCGACCGACGCCGATCCGCGATGTCATCACCGGAGACGAAATCCGGGCTTAAGGAAGATACCGAGGGGGAGCCGCATGTCGGCCGTATTCGAAAACGCGCGTTCCGAGCAAGCGCAGAAAAAAATACCGCTGCTCGCGGACGCAGACTTCAACCGCGTCTTCGCGCGGCACGAGGGCCGCGAGATCCGCGCCGCGGAATTTCTCGCCGACGTGTTCGCGCTCGCCGAGCGGCTGCCCGAGGCGCGCTACGCGCTCAACTTGTGCACGCAGCGCTACCATTTCCTCGTCGCGTTCTGCGCCGCGGTCGTCGCCGGACAGACCAATCTGCTGCCCGCCTCGCGCGCACCGCAGACGCTGATCGAAATGCTGCGCGCGCATCCCAACCATTACGCGCTGGCCGACGAACCCGCCGATCTCGGCGACGCGCGCGTGATCGATGTGCCGGGCGTGCTCGCCGCCGCGACCGGCAGCGGATTTTTCGCCAACGCGGCCATTCCCGCCGACCGGCTCGTCGCGATAGGTTTCACTTCGGGTTCGACCGGCGCACCGAAGCCGAACCGCAAAACCTGGGGCGGTTTCTGCGCGAGCAGCGCGCTCAACCTCGCCGCGCTGAATGCAGTGGGCGAGTCGTTCAACATCCTCGCCACCGTACCGCCGCAGCACATGTTCGGCATGGAATTATCGGTGCTGCTGCCGCTGCGCTCGCGTGCGTCGATCCACGTCTCGCAGCCGCTGCTGCCGGCGGACATCGCCAGCGCGCTCGAAGAACTGCCCGAACCGCGCCTGCTCGTGACCACGCCGTTCCATCTGCGCGCCGTGCAGGAATCCGGCGTCGCGCTGCCCGCGCTCGCCGCTATCGTCACCGCGACCGCGCCGCTGTCGGCGGAACTCGCCGCCGCCGTCGAAGCGCAATTTTCCACGCGCGTGATCGAACTGTTCGGTTCGACCGAAACCTGCGTGATCGCCCAGCGCCGCACCGCGCTCGACGAGCCCTGGACGCTGTACGACGGCGTCGAACTGCATCCGCAACCCGACGGCACGCTCGTCAGCGCGCCGCATTTCCTTGAACCCACCGTGCTGCAGGACATCGTCGAGCAGCTGCCCGAACGGCGCTTCCGCCTCTGCGGCCGCAACAGCGACCTGCTCGAAATCGCCGGCAAGCGCGCATCCTTGGCCGACCTCACCCGGCGCCTGCTCGCGATCGAGGGCGTCGTCGACGCCGTAATGTTTCAGCTCGACGCGGAAACGGACGCCGCCGGCGAACGCGGCGTACGCCGCCTTGCCGCGCTTGTCGTTGCGCCGACCTTGAGCGAGACGCAGATCCTCGACACGCTGCGCGCGTCGATCGATCCCGCGTTTCTGCCGCGGCCGCTAAAACTGGTCGCTGCGCTGCCGCGCAACGCGACGGGGAAGCTGCCGCGCGATGCGCTGTTGGCGGCGCTGTAGGGTCGCGATTTATCGCGGCCCGCTCGTCATTCCAGCGCAAGCTGGAATCCAGCTTTTTTCTCGTCATTCCGGCGGAAGCCGGAATCCAGTGTCTTTGCTCTTGGTTTGCGTGGGGACGCGTCCCTTCGCTTTTCCGCTCGCATCCCTGCGAGCGGGTCACTTTCTTTGCTTGTGCAAAGAAAGTAACCAAAGAAACACCCCCCGGGAGCCGCGCCCTCCGCGCTACGCGCTACGGGTTCGCGAGGTCAGGCCGG
>DAIMZS010000022.1:0-20595 GCA_036733825.1 Rudaea sp. | reverse complement strand
CCACCCCGGTTTCGGTGCAAACCGCGCACCGTATTTGGCCGCGAGCGCATCGAGCCGCGCCTTGAGCTTGTCCGCGCCTTCGCTCTTGACGTACTGGATCGGGCCGCCGCGGAACGGGGCGAAGCCGGTGCCGAAGATGACGCCGGCGTCGAGCAGGTCGGCGTCGTCGGTGACGCCGTCGTGCAGGCAGGCGACGGATTCGTTGATCAGCGGCAGGATCATGCGCTCGGTGAGGTCGTCCGGGGCGGCGTATTTGGGGTCGACTTCGGGCTTCACCGGCTTGCCGTTCTCCCACTTGTACAGGCCCTCGCCGGTCTTCTTGCCCTTCTTGCCGGCGTCGAGATAGCTCTGCAGGCCGTCGGGAATGTCGAGCTTCAGGAATTCGCCGACTTCCTTGCCGACCGAGACGCAGACGTCGAGCCCGACCGTGTCAGCCAGCTCGATCGGCCCCATCGGCATGCCGAACTTCTTCGCTGCCTTGTCGAGCACCGGGCCGGGCACGCCTTCCTTGAACAGACGCAGCGCTTCGAGCAGGTAAGGAAACAGGATGCGGTTGACGAGGAAGCCGGGCGTGCCCTTCACCGGCACCGGCAGCTTGTCGATCTTTTTGCAGAAGGCGAACGCGCGCGCCTCGTTGGCGGCGTCGAGATGATCCTGGCGCACGATCTCGACCAGCGGCATCTGCGCGACCGGATTGAAATAATGCAGGCCGAGGAAGCGGCCCTGCGCGTTGACCGCCTGGCGCAGTTCGTCGAGCGGAATGCTCGAGGTGTTCGTCGCGAGCAGCGCGGCGGGCTGCATGGCGGGCTCGGTTTTGCGGTACAGGTCTTCCTTGGCTTCGAGGTTTTCGAAGATCGCCTCGATGACGAGATCGGCGTTCGCGATGCCGCTCCCATCGACGTCGGCTTTCAGCCGCGCCGTGGCGGGGGCGATGGCGTCGGGGGTTTTCAGGCGCTTGGTGAACAGATCCTGCGCGCGGTCGAGCGCGGGCTGGATGTATTTCATCTCGCGGTCCTGCAAGGTGACGTCGAAGCCGCGCAGCGCGCACCAGGCGGCGATGTCGCCGCCCATGACGCCGGCGCCGATCACGTGCACGCGCTGGATGCCCGAATCGCCGCTGCCGAGCTTTTTCAGCCGTTCCTGCAGGAAATAGACGCGGACGAGGTTGCGGCAGGTCGGCGTCGTCGCCAGCTTGGCGACCGCGCGCGCTTCGATCTTCAGGCGCTGAGTGATGCTCGATCCGCCGCGGCGCCAGACGTCGATCAGCGCGAACGGAGCGGGGTAGTGCGAGGGACTGGCTTTCGCCGCCGTCTGCTTGGCGACGATCGGCGCCAGCACCTGCCGCACCGGCCAGAGATTGGTCGCCCAGGCGGTCGCGCGCTGCGCGAACGGGCGCACTGGCGGATGCGCGATCAACTCCTTGGCTTCGGCGATGAGGAGTTCGGGCGAGGTCAGCTTGTCGACCACGCCGAGTGCCTTGGCCGCGTCGGCCGACAGCGACTTGCCGGTCAGCATCAGCGGCAGCGCCTCGGGCGCGCCGATCAGGCGCGGCAGCCGCGCCGTGCCGCCCCAGCCAGGGATGATGCCGAGCAGCACTTCCGGGAAGGCCAGCCGGGTTTTCGGATCGCGCGAGGCGACGCGGTAGCGGCAGGCCAGCGACAGCTCGAAGCCGCCGCCCATGCACGCGCCGTGGATCGCCGCGACCGTCGGGCAGCGCAGCCGGGCGATGCTCTGGAACACGCGCTGGCCGTTCTCGATGCTGGCGAGGACGCGGCCTTCCTTTTCGTATTTCTCGAATTCGGTGATGTCGGCGCCGGCAATGAAGCTGTCCGGCTTGCCCGAGCGGATGACCACGCCCTTGGGCGGCTCGAACGACAGACGCTCGGCGATCTGCGCCAGCTCGTCCATCGCTGCGCGATTGAAGGTGTTGACCTTGGCGTCGGCGTGGTCGAAGGTCAGCACCAGGATGCCGTCGGCGCCGAGGTCGGTTTTCCAGTGGGCGAAGCGCAGTCCTTCGAACATGACGGTTCCGGTGGTATCGAGGTGAGAGGGCTATAATCGGTGTTGGGGATGGCTTGGGTCAACGGATCGGATGCGTTATCCGGTTGTCGCCGCGGAAGGCGGGAACGGCGGATCGGCCGGTAGCGGACGCGAGCCACGGAACTTTTATTGCGGCACCCGGTCTAGCATCCACATGCTCAACCGGGTCGAATACAAACGGAGTATGGCCCGGATGGGTGAAGCGGACACCGACCGCGAGTTGGTCGAACGTGTACAGAAAGGAGACAAGCGCGCTTTCGATCTGCTGATCCGCAAGTACCAGCACAAGATCGTCAGCGTGATCTCCCGTTACGTCTCCGATTGGAGCGAGTGCCAGGACGTGGCCCAGGAAGCCTTCATTCGCGCCTACCGCGCGATCGGAAACTTCCGCGGCGACGCTCAGTTCTACACGTGGATCTACAAGATCGCGATCAACACCGCGAAGAATCACCTGGTGTCGCAGGGACGGCGCCCGCCGAAGGACGATATCGCGGTCGACGACGCCGTGCTGCTCGACGGCGGCGCCTGGCTCAAGGACCGCGCCACGCCCGAACATGAACTTTTGCGCCAGGAAATTGAACAAACCGTCTTCGACACGGTCGAACAGCTGCCGGAAGAACTGAAAACCGCAATCACGCTGCGCGAGGTGGATGGTTTGAGCTACGAGGAAATCGCGGAAAGGATGGATTGCCCGATCGGCACCGTCCGCTCGCGCATCTTCCGCGCCCGCGATGCCATCGATCAGAAGCTGCGTCCGTTGCTGGGGCAGGATCAAGGTACTGACCATGAGTGAACATCTGCTTTCCCATCCGATGAATCCCAATCAAGCCATGGCCGACTCGCTCGGCGAACAATTATCCGCGCTGATGGACGGCGAGCTCGCGCGCGATCAGGTGCGTTTCCTGCTGCGCGGCGTCGAGGCACAGTCCGATCTCGTCCGGCGCTGGTCCAATTACCATTTGATCAGCGCCAGTTTGAAGCGCGAAGTCGTCACGATTGAGCTGCCGGCCGATTTTGCCGAGCGCGTGATCGGGCAGCTCGATGTCGATACTCCGGTCGTGGCCGCGAGCCCGACGCGGCGCATCGGTTTCGGCGCCTTGCGCTGGGTCGGCGGCGGGGCGATCGCCGCGGCGGTCGCCGTAGTCGCGCTGACCGCATCGCGGCCGATCGAACGCGACGGCGGCGCGCCCGCAGTCGCGGCGGCCGCGCAGTCGCCGCTGCGCCAGCTGTCGCAGCCGTATCTGCCGCTCGCCAGGCCGCTGCCGAACACGAATTCGCCGTTGTTCACCTCCGACGCGGCGCAGCCGGCGAGCTTCGAGCAGGCATTGCCGAACTATTACCTGCCCAAGGGCGTGGAACCGATGGGCCGGATCGAGGTTTATCGCGTGCCGTTGCGCGCGCAGCCGCGTGTTTCGCTGGAGGATCCGTCGCAGGCGGCGGTTCCGGCCCGGCAGTGAGCGGGCGGAAAATTTCCGCCTTAACTTTGGCTGACTTGACCTCATACGACGCCCGTTCGGTTGGAACCCGGACGGGCGTTTGCCGTTCCAATCACCGTTCGTCGATAGATGCCGCCGCAGTCAGAACCGCGTCGGCTTTTTCTGGAAATTTGTAAAGGTATAAATATGCGCAAAGTATATAACGTCGGCGCTTTCGCGGCGCTGTTCGCTCTGGCGGCCACGGCGCATGCCGATCTGCCGGACTTCACTCAACTCGTCGAAAAGAACGGTCCGTCGGTGGTCAACATCACCGCGACCCAGAGCGACGGCGTCGCCCAACAGGGCGGCGATGCCGACGACCAGGACGACGACAACGGCCAAGGCCAGAACCTGCCGCCCGGGATGCAGGACTTTTTCCGCCGCTTCTTTGGTCCGAACGGCCCGAACGGCGCGCATCCGCGCATCGGCGGCGAGTCGCACGGCTCCGGTTTCGTCATTTCCAACGACGGCTACATCCTGACCAACAACCACGTCGTCGACGGCGCGGAAAAGGTCATCGTGCGCCTGTCGGATCGCCGCGAACTCGATGCGAAGGTGATCGGCACCGATAAAACTTCCGACGTGGCCCTGCTCAAGGTCAACGCGACCGGGCTGGCGCCGGTCAGCATCGGCGATTCGGCAAAGCTCAAGCCGGGCCAGTGGGTGGTCGCGATCGGTTCGCCGTTCGGCTTCGATCACACGGTGACGCACGGCGTGGTCAGCTACGTCGGCCGCGGCAACCGCTCCGAACAGTACGTGCCGTTCATCCAGACCGACGTGCCGATCAATCCCGGCAACTCCGGCGGCCCGCTGTTCAACCTCGATGGCCAGGTCGTCGGCATCAACTCGCAGATCTACTCGAACTCGGGCGGCTACATGGGCGTCTCGTTCGCGGTGCCGATCAACATGGCGATGAATACCGTCGAGCAGCTCAAGACCACCGGCAAGGTGTCGCGCGGCATGATCGGCGTGAGCATCCAGGACGTCAGCCGCGACAGCGCGAAGAGCCTCGGCCTGACCCAGGTCGGCGGCGCGCTCGTCGGCCAGGTCACCCCGGGCAGCGGCGCGGAAAAGGCGGGTGTGCAGCCCGGCGATGTCATCGTGTCGTACAACGGCCAGATGATCGACCGTTCCTCCGATCTGCCGTTGCTCGTCGGCAATACGAAACCGGGCACGATGGCGAACCTGAAAGTGTTCCGCGACGGCAAGACGGTCGACCTCCCGGTCACGGTCGGCGAGCTGCCGACGGACAAGGGCGCCAAGCTGGCCAGCCTCGGCGGCGGCAGCGCGAAGCCGCACGGCAATCCGCTCGGCATTGCGGTCGAGGACATTTCGACCGACGACCGCAAAGAACTCGGCCTGAAGGATCAGAACGGCGTGGTCATTTCCCGTGTCGGCAGCGTGGCGCAGCGCGCCAATCTGCAGCAGGGCGACGTGGTGCTCAAGGTCGGACGCAGCTTCGTGAAGAATGCGGCCGAGTTCCAGAGTGCGGTCAAGGACGTGAAGCCGGGCGATTCCGTCATGCTGCTGGTCAAGCGCGGCGATGCGGCCCAGTTCGTGACGCTGACCGTGCCCAAGTCGAAGAACGGCTGACCGCATAACGTCATCTTCAAACAAACGTCACCCCGGCAAAGCCGGGGTGACGGACGGAACACCTGCGTCAATGACGGCGATCAATGATCGTCATCGTCGTGGTGGTGCTTGTAGTGCCGCACCACCCATTCGTGGCGTTCGTAGGGGCGCTCGGTATCGAGCTCGATACTCACGCCGCCGGTGCGGACATAGGCCGCATCCTCAGGCGGTAGCGCCGTGCCGGAGCGCCAGTTGCCGTTGGACTGCCAGTAGTACGTCCGTGTGTCCGGCGAGAAATAGATGTCATGGTCGGCGTAGTACGTGTAGTGATGCTTGGTGGTCGTCACCGTCGTTGTGGTTTCGCGTTCGGGCGGCTGTGCCAGGGCCGGCAGGCCGACGCAGAGGGCGATCGCCAGTACCGAAGTCTTCAGAGCGTTTCGATAGATGCTCATGGCATTCTCCTTGTAGTATCCGCTCGCGCGGCAAGCACGCGAGCCAGCGGGAGTTCGCCGGGGCGGGGGTAGCGGGTGCGCTGGCCTCGACGGCAGCCGGCGATACGCCAAGTAGCGTGGAAAACGCGCAACGAGCGCGATTCGCAGCGGCTGCAAATCCAGCGTAGTCGGCGGTCAATGAATCCCGCGAGAACACGCCGCCGGACGTTCATATTCGCCGCCCGCGGAAAACTCCGCCACTTCATGCGATAATTGCGGTTTTGCCGGTGCCGGCTGCCTTGCGCAGCCCCGTCACCCTGCTGGCTTACCGAATATCGCATGGAACTCATCCGCAACTTCTCCATCATCGCTCACGTCGACCACGGCAAGTCGACGCTCGCCGACCGCATCATCCAGATCTGCGGCGGCCTGCAGGAGCGCGAGATGGAAGCGCAGGTGCTCGACTCGAACCCGATCGAGCGCGAGCGCGGCATCACGATCAAAGCGCAGTCCGTGTCGCTGCCGTACACCGCGCGCGACGGCAAGACCTACCAGTTCAACTTCATCGACACGCCGGGCCACGTCGACTTCAGCTACGAAGTCAGCCGCTCGCTGTCGGCCTGCGAAGGGGCGCTGCTCGTCGTCGATGCGGCGCAGGGCGTCGAGGCGCAGTCGGTCGCGAACTGCTACACCGCGGTCGAGCTCGGCCTCGAAGTCGTACCGGTGCTCAACAAGATCGACCTGCCGACCGCCGACATCGACAAGGTCAAGGAAGAAATCGAGGCGGTGATCGGCATCGACGCGACCGACGCAGTCGCGATCAGCGCCAAGACCGGCCTCAATGTCGTCGAGGTGCTCGAGGCGATCGTCGCGCGCATTCCGCCGCCGAAGCCGCGCGACACCGACAAGCTGCAGGCGCTGATCATCGATTCGTGGTTCGACAATTACCTCGGCGTCGTTTCGCTCGTGCGCGTGATGCAGGGCGAGATCAAGCCGCGTGACAAACTGCTCGTCATGTCGACCGGGCGTACGCACGAAGTCGACCAGGTCGGCGTGTTCACGCCCAAGCGCCTGGTGAAAGACGCGCTGCGCGCGGGCGAGGTCGGCTGGGTGACCGCGTCGATCAAAGACGTGCACGGCGCGCCGGTCGGCGACACGCTGACCCAAGCCGGCAAACCGGCGGAAAAACCGCTGCCGGGCTTCCAGCAGATGCAGCCGCGCGTGTTCGCCGGCCTGTTCCCGGTCGCGGCCGAAGACTACCCGGCGCTGCGCGAGGCGCTGGAAAAATTGAAACTCAACGACGCCGCGCTCGTGTTCGAGCCTGAATCGTCGGAGGCGATGGGCTTCGGTTTCCGCTGCGGCTTCCTGGGTCTGCTGCACATGGAGATCATCCAGGAGCGTCTCGAGCGCGAATACGACCTCGACCTGATCACCACCGCGCCGACCGTGGTCTACGAAATCCTGCGCACCGACGGCACGGTTGAGCCGCTCGACAACCCGGCAAAGATGCCGGCGGTGAACTACATCGAAGAGATCCGCGAGCCGATCATCGTCGCCAATATTCTCACGCCGCCCGAACACATCGGCAACGTCATCAAACTGTGCGAGGAAAAGCGCGGCGTGCAGCGCTCGATCAACTACATGGCGAGCCAAGTGCAGATCAGCTACGAGCTGCCGCTGGCCGAGGTCGTGCTCGATTTCTTCGACAAGCTCAAATCCGTGTCGCGCGGCTACGCGTCGATGGAATACCATCTCGAGCGCTTCCAGGCCGCGCCGCTCGTGCGCGTCGACGTGCTCGTCAACGGCGATCGGGTCGATGCGCTGAGCCTTATCCTGCATCGCTCGAACGCCGATCGCCGCGGCCGCGAGCTGGTCGAGAAGATGAAAGAACTGATCCCGCGCCAGCAGTTCGACGTGGCGATTCAGGCCGCGATCGGCGCGCAGATCATCGCGCGCTCGAGCGTGAAGGCGTTGCGCAAGAACGTGCTCGCCAAATGCTACGGCGGCGATGCCACGCGCAAGCGCAAGCTGCTCGAGAAGCAGAAAGAGGGCAAGAAGCGCATGAAGCAGGTCGGCAGCGTGGATATCCCCCAGGAAGCGTTCCTGGCCGTGCTGCAGATGGACAAGTAGATTTCTTTAGCCCTCCCCTTCAAGGGGAGGGTTGGGTGGGGATGGTTTTGATGGCGGTGGATGTCGCACACCATCCCCTCCCGGCCTCCCCCTTGAAGGGGGAGGAGAAGTGCGGCCGTTTCGTATAAAACAAGACTGCTCGTAGGAATTCCGATGGATTTCGATTTCGCTTTGCTGCTGGTTGTACTGACTTTCGTCACCGGCGTCGTCTGGCTGTTCGACCGATTGTTCCTGTACCGCGGACGCGCAGCACGCGCGCAGGCGCTGAGCGCCGTCGGCGGCAGCAAGGAAGAGCGCGAGCAGCGCGCGGCCGAGGCGATGCGCGAACCGGCAATCGTCGAATACGCGCGCTCGTTCTTTCCGGTCATTCTCGTCGTGCTGATGTTCCGCTCGTTCATCGCGGAGCCGTTCAAGATTCCGTCGGGCTCGATGATGCCGACCTTGTTGGTGGGCGACTTCATCCTCGTCAACAAATTTGCCTACGGCTTGCGTTTGCCGGTGCTCAATACGAAATTCTTCGAGACCGGCTCGCCGCAGCGCGGCGATGTCTTCGTTTTCGTCTACCCGGGATTCACCTGCGTGCGCGACGGCAAGGAAACGCGCAGCGGCCGGCCCTGCGACAACGGCGAGCCGCTCGTGCCCGTGCCGAAGATGAACTACATCAAGCGCGTCATCGGCCTGCCGGGCGATACGATCACCTTCCGCAACAAGACGCTTTACGTGAACGGCAAGGAGATTCCGAGCAACTACATCGGCCCGTATGTCGGTTCCGGCGCCGAAGGCCAGCGCATGGCCGGCGCGTCGGTGCGCGAGGAAATGCTGCCGGGCGTGGAGCACCAGACTCTGGTGGCCTCGCCCGACCGCAACCAGGGGCGCGAGGGAGAGTGGGTCGTGCCTGCCGGACAGTATTTCGCGATGGGCGACAACCGCGACAACAGCGAAGACAGCCGTTATTGGGGTTTCGTGCCGGAACAGAATCTGGTCGGCCGCGCTTTCGTGATCTGGATGAACTGGGACGGCGGCATCGATTTCAAGCGGCTGGGTACGCTGATAAAGTAACGCACGCTACTTCTCCTTGGGGAAATGGGTCATGCAAATGCGCAAACAGCAACAGGGCCTCAGCATCATCGGTTTTCTCATCCTTCTCGCCGTCGTCGGGTTTTTTGCCTACGCGGCAATGCTGCTGATTCCTGCGTACACGGAATATTTCGGCGTGGTCAAGGCGATGAAGGGTCTCGCCGAGGACGCGGGCGCGGCGACCATGCCGATCGAGCAGATCCGCAGCAAGCTCGATTTCGACATGCATCTGCAGTATGTCGGCGATAAAACGGTGCCGCCGAACGCGATCAAGCTCAACACGCAGGGCGGCGCGCGTATTCTCCAGGTCGTGTACGACAAGGAAATTCCGTTTTTGTACAACGTCTCGCTGCTCCTGCACTTCGAGCACGCGGAAAACCTGAGCGGCGCGAACACGGGATATTGATTGATCCGATTCGCGTACAGCTTCACCGACCCCGCGCTGCGAGAACGTGCCCTCACTCATCGCAGCGTCGGCGCGGGCAATAACGAACGCCTGGAATTCTTCGGCGACGCGCTCGTGAACGTGATCGTCGCCGAGCTGCTCTATGAAGAATTTCCCAAAGCCGACGAGGGCGAACTGACGCGCCTGCGCGCGCGCCTGGTCAGCGAACCGGCGCTGGCCGCGATTGCGCGCGAACTCGAACTCGGCGACGCGCTGCATCTCGGGCCCGGCGAGTTGAAGAGCGGCGGGTTCCGCCGTGATTCCATTCTCGCCGACGCGTTGGAAGCGCTGATCGCCGCGGTCTACCAGGACGGCGGCTGGCAGGCGTGCCGCGAGGTCGTGCGCGCGCTGATCCAGCCGCGCCTGGCCGAAGCGGCGACGCGCGACGACAAGGACGCGAAGACACGCCTGCAGGAATGGCTGCAGTCGCATGGCGAGCCATTGCCGACCTATGAACTCGTCGCCGCCAGCGGCGCCGAGCATGCGCGCATCTTCGACGTCGAATGCCGCATCGACTCGCGCGGCCTGCGCGCCGAAGGCCGCGGCAGCAGCCGCCGCGCGGCGGAGCAGATCGCCGCCGCCGCCGTGCTGGTGCAGCTGCAATCTGCCGGCGCTTGAGAGCCGACGTTTTTTCAATGTTCGTTATCTATGTCTACCGCCTCTAATCCAGAAGAATTCCGCTGCGGCACCGCGGCGATCGTCGGCCGGCCCAACGTCGGCAAGTCGACCCTGGTCAACGCCTTGGTCGGCGTGCGCTTGTCGATCATCGGACCGAAGCCACAGACGACGCGACACCGCATTCTCGGCATCGTCAGCAAACCACAGGGCCAGATTCTTTTGCTCGACACGCCGGGGCTGCACGCCGGCGGTGCGCGCGCGATCAATCGCCAGCTCAACCGCGCCGCGCGCAACGCCGTCGCCGAGGCAGACGTGTGCGTCCACCTGATCGAAGCGGGACGCTGGACCGACGAGGACCAGCTCGTGCGCAACGTGCTGTCGGATTCGTCGAAGCCGCGTCTGCTCGTGCTCAACAAAGTCGATGCGCAGAAGGACAAGAAACAACTGCTGCCGTTTTTGCAGAAGGTCGGCGGCGACGGTTTTTATGCCGGTGTGTTCCTCATCTCCGCGCGGCGCCGCGACGGCGTTGACGCGCTCGAGCGCGCGATCATCGACAACCTGCCGTTGGGTCCCGCGCAGTTCGTCGAGGACGAGTTCACCGACCGCAGCGAGCGCTTCCTCGCGGCCGAACTGATCCGCGAGCAATTGATGCTGCGCCTGGGGCAAGAGCTGCCGTATGCGGCGACGGTCGAAATCGAAAGTTTCGTCGACGGCGATGACGGCATGAGCGAAATCCACGCCGCGATCTGGGTCGAGCGCGAAGGGCAGAAAGCCATCGTGATCGGCAAGGGCGGCGAACAGCTCAAAGCGATCGGCAGCACCGCGCGCTTGTCGATGAACAAATTGTTCGGTCGCCGCGTGCATCTCAAACTCTGGGTGAAAGTCCGCGAGAACTGGTCCGATGACGAGGCGGCGCTGCAGCGGTTTGGCTATTCCGATTGACGAGCGAAGGTAAAACTTTGTCCGCAGATGAACGCAGATGTTCGCAGATAAAAACAAAGAATGTTCTTGATCCTATCTGCGTGAATCTGCGTTCATCTGCGGACCGAATTTTTTCGAACCACGCATGCGAGTAGAGCAGCAACCTGCCTTCGTCCTCCACGCGCGCGCCTACCGCGAAACCTCGCTGCTGCTCGAATGCCTCACGCGCGATCATGGCCGCGTCGGCCTGGTCGCGCGCGGCGTGCGGCGCGAACGCGCGCGAATCCCGCGGGCGCTGCTGCAGCCGCTGGTTCCGATCCAACTCGACTGGAGCGGGCGCGGCGAGCTGGCTACGTTGACTCACGTCGAGGCGGCAGCCCCGGGACTCGAGCTGACCGGAGAAGCGCTGCTCTGCGCGTTGTACCTCAACGAGCTCGTGTTGCGCATCACGCCGCGCCAGGATCCGCATCCGGACCTGTTTGCCGACTACGCCCGGACGCTCGCCCGGCTCGCGCGCGGCGAGGCGCAGGCGTGGACACTGCGGCGCTTCGAACGCGATCTGCTGGCGCATCTCGGCTACGCGCTCGTGCTCGATGCCGACGGCGACAGCGGTGCGCCGCTCGATCCGCAGGGCGAGTACGCCTATCGCCACGAACACGGCCCCGTGCCTTGGCGCGGATCGCGCGACGGTGTGCGTCTGCGCGGCGCGGCGCTGCTGGCGCTGGCGCGCGACGAGATGCCGGCCAACGAGGATTTATCGTCGCTGCGGCGCCTGATGCGCACGGTGATTTCCGCGCATCTGGACGGCGGCGAATTGCGTGCCTGGGGCATGCTGGCGGATGCGCGGCGCACGTCCGCAAGTAGTTCCGATTGACGGCTCAGGTCTGGTTCAACGCGGAAACCGTCGACGAGATCGCGTCGATTAATGCGTTCCGTGCCTCTTCCCGGGGATTTCCTTCGCGTTTCACGTCGAGTTCGATGCGCTCGGCAATCTCGCCGAGCCGCGCCGCGCCGCAGTAGCGGCACGAGGCGCGCAGGCGATGCAGCCAGTCGCCAAGCTCCGCTGTCGACATGGCGGCAATGCGGGGCAGAGCGGTCTCGAGTTCCTGCGCGAACAATCGGCGCAGCGCCAGCAGAGTTTCTCGGCTGCCGCCGACGCGGGTCAGGGCGTCGTCGTCTTCGAGCACCAATCGCGACGGCGAGCTTGGCGACCCCGTATCGCCGCTGTCGCGCAAACGCTGCCGCTGCGGAATATACGTCGCCAGCAGAGCATCGAGATGATCGATGCCGATCGGCTTCACCACCGCGTCGGCATATCCCGCCTCGGCGAGTTCGGCGCGCATCTTGGAATCCAGCTCGGCGCTGGTCGCGATCGCGACGGCCGCACAGCCGCGCCGGCGCAGTTCGCGCAGCAGCGGCGCGCCGCCGAGATCGGGCATGCGGCGATCGAGCAACAGCAGTTCGAAAGAGGTGGACTGACAGGCCGCAAGCGCCGCGTTGCCGTTCGATACACCGGTCACCTCGCTGTCGAGATCGTGCAGCGCCGCGACCAGGAATTGCAGGCTCACCGGGTCATCGTCGGCGACGAGGATGCGCGCTGAACGTTCCTTGCTCATGCCGCCACTATACCAGCCGTTGCAGCGAAGGCCGCCGCCGCGGGCGGGCTGGTATCATAGCGGGCCCTCTTTCGTACTTTCGCATGACTTCGTTCGAAGCCGATATCACCGACCTGACCCACGACGGCCGTGGGGTGACGCACATCGCCGGCAAAGCTGTGTTTATCGCCGGTGCGCTCGCCGGCGAGCGCGTGCGCGCACGTTACGCGGGAAAACATCGGCACTATGACGAAGCCACGGTCGAAGAAGTGCTTCGCGCTTCGCCCGACCGCGTCACGCCGCGCTGCCGGCATTTCGGCGTATGCGGCGGCTGCGCGCTGCAGCATCTCGATCCGGCCGCGCAGATCACGGCGAAGCAGCGCGTACTGCTGGAAAACTTCGAGCGCATCGGCAAGGTGGAGCCGAAGAACATCCTGCCGCCGCTGACCGATTCACCGTGGGGCTACCGCCGCCGCGCGCGGCTCAGCGCGAAATTCGTCGAGAAGAAAGGCCGCATGCTCGTCGGCTTCCGTGAAACCAACGGCCGCTATGTCGCCGACATCGAGCGCTGCGAGGTGCTGCATCCGGCGGTCGGCGAACGTATTGCCGCGATCACCGCGCTGCTCGAATCGCTCGAGGGCAAGCGCGAGATTCCGCAGATCGAAGTCTCTGCCGGCGACAATCTGATCGCGCTGGTGCTGCGCCATCTCCAGCCCTTGTCGGACGCCGACACGCAGGCGTTGACCGCGTTCGGGCAGGCCAATAACCTGGCCATCTTCCTCCAGCCCGGCGGCATCGACAGCGTCGCGCCGCTGTGGCCGGCGGGTGCGCAGTTGAATTTCGAGCTGCCGGCGTACGATGCGACGCTGGATTTCCGCCCGCTCGATTTCATCCAGGTCAACGGCGGCATGAACCGGCGCATGATCGACCACGCGCTCGCGCTGCTCGATCCGCAGCCGTCCGACCGCGTGCTCGACCTGTTCTGCGGTCTCGGCAATTTCACCCTGCCGCTGGCGCGGCGCGCGGCGCAGGTGGTCGGCGTCGAAGGCGAGGCGGGTCTCGTCCAGCGTGCGCGCGACAACGCGGCGAGGAACGGCATCGCCAATGCGACTTTCCACAGCGCCGATCTCGCCGCCGATCAGCGGGCGACGGCCTGGGCCAAGGCCGATTACGAATCGGTATTGCTCGACCCGCCGCGTTCGGGCGCGGATGCCGTGCTCGAGTACTTGCCGCGTAAGTCGACCCGCCGCGTGGTGTATGTGTCCTGCCATCCGGCCTCGCTCGCGCGCGACGCGGGTATCCTCGTCGACAAGCACGGTTTCCAGCTGACCCGCGCCGGCGTCATGGATATGTTTCCGCATACCGCGCATGTCGAATCCATCGCGTTGTTCGAGAGGTAACCCATGGGCGTCGAAATCGAACGCAAATTTCTGGTGACGAACGAGGCGTGGCGCGCACAGGCCGAGCGTGCGCAGCGCATGGTCCAGGGTTATCTGATCGACGCGGCGCTGGTGCAGTCGCAGACCGGCACGCGCTGTTCGATGCGCGTGCGCGTGGGTGGCGAGAAGGCGTGGCTCAACATCAAGTCGGCGACGCTCGGCGTGGCGCGGCAGGAATACGACTACCCGATTCCGGTCGACGACGCCGAGCGCATGCTGCGCGACTTCTGTAACGGCGTCGTCGAAAAAGTCCGCCACTATGTGCCGCATGCGGGCCTGACGTTCGAGGTCGATGAGTTTTCCGGCGACAACGCCGGATTGGTCGTCGCCGAGGTCGAGCTGCAGTCGGCCGATCAATCGATCGACCGGCCCGCCTGGCTCGGCCGCGAAGTCACCGAGCATCTGCGCTACTACAATCTGAACTTGCTGCAGCATCCTTATTCGCGCTGGAACGAGCGCGAACGCGCCGGAGAATAGACGTGCTGATCATCGGCTTGGCCGGATTCGAACTCAGCGCCGCCGAGCGCGAGCAGATCGCCGCCCCGCAGGTCAGCGGGGTGATCCTGTTCAAACGCAATTTCGCTTCGCGCGAGCAGGTGATGGCGCTGGCCGACGGCATCCGCGCGGTGCGCGGCGAGGAATTTCTCGTCTGCGTCGACCAGGAAGGCGGCCGCGTGCAGCGCTTTCGCGAAGGGTTCACCGAGCTGCCTGCGCTCGCGCAGATCGGCGCCTTGTACGATGCCGATCCGCAGCATGCGCTCGCCCTCGCCGAGGAACACGCCTGGCTGATGGCGACCGAAATGCGCGCAACTGGCGTCGATCTGAGTTTCGCTCCGGTGCTCGACCTGGGCCGCGGCAATCGCGCGATCGGCACGCGCGCCTTCGACGCCAGGCCCGATGTGGTTTCCGAATTGGGCTTGGCCTATATGCGAGGCATGCGCCTGGGCGGCATGGCCGCGACGCTGAAGCATTTCCCGGGCCACGGCTCGGTGCTCGAAGACACGCATGTCGACCGCGCTGTCGACGAGCGGACGCTCGCGGCCATTCGCGCCGAAGACCTGGTGCCGTTCGCCGACGCCATCGTCGCCGGCGCCGAAGCGGTGATGATGGCGCATGTCGTCTATCCGCAAGTCGACGCCAAACCCGCGGGCTACTCGCGCGTCTGGATCACCGATATCCTGCGCGGCGAGCTCGGTTTCCGCGGTGCGGTGTTCAGCGACGACATCAGCATGGCCGGCGGCGAAGGCGAGGGCGGCATCGCCGCGCGCATCGAGGCGCACTACGACGCCGGCTGCGACCTGATCCTCGCCTGCCAGCCCGAGATCGTCGACGAAGCCCTGGCCGCGACGCGCGGCGTGGCGCCGTTCGACGCCGAAAAACTGGCGCGGCTGGTCGGCGGCGTCGCCCAAACCTGGGCCGAGATGGCCGACAATCCGCAGCGCCGACGCTTCGTCGAAAACATCACCGCTTTGAATTCTGCCAGGAGCTGATCCCGTGACCGACAAACCCGACCTCGCCGAGGCGATGAAGACCGCCGAACTGCTGTTCTCCGGCGACGAACTCGCCGCGCGCATCAAGACGATGGGCAAGGAGATCGAGGACGCGCTCGAAGGCGACGTGCCGATCTTCATGACCGTGATGAATGGCGGGCTCATCTTCGGCGGCGTGCTTGCGCTCGCGATCCCGGCCGATCTCGAATTCGACTACGTGCACGCCACGCGCTACCGCGGCGGCACGCGCGGCCACGACCTGCTCTGGGTCAAGCAGCCGCGCGCGACGCTGACCGGCAAAACGGTGCTGCTCGTCGACGACATCCTCGACGAAGGCCACACGCTCAAGGCAATCCGCGATTTCTGCATCGACGAAGGCGCCAAGCGCGTGCTCATCGCGGTGCTTTGCGAGAAACGCCACGACCGCGCCACGCCGGACCTGCGCGCCGATTTCGTCGGCGTGCGCGTGCCGGACCGCTACGTGTTCGGTTACGGCATGGATTTCCACGAACAGGGCCGCAATCTGCCGGGCATCTACGCGCTATGAGCCTCGACCTCGCCATCATCGGCGGTACGGGTCTGTACAACTTCCCCGGTCTGGAGAAGGTGGAGAAACGCGTCGTCGAGACGCCGTACGGCCCGGCGTCGGACGCGATCACGCTCGGCGAACTCGGCGGCAAGCGCGTGGCCTTCCTTGCGCGGCACGCGAGCGGGCATTCGATCCCGCCGCACCGGATCAACTACCGCGCCAACGTCTGGGCGCTGCACAGCCTCGGCGCCGCCCGCGTGCTCGGGATCAATGCAGTCGGCGGCATCCGCGCCGACATGGGGCCACGGGTGCTGGCCGTGCCGGACCAGATCATCGATTACACCCACGGCCGTCTCACCAGCTTCTGCGACGCTGACGGCGCCAAGGTCGAGCACGTCGATTTCACCGAACCGTACAGCGCACGCCTGCGCGCCGAGGTGCTGGCTGCCGCCCGGCGGGCGAACATCACTATCGTCGACGGCGGCTGCTACGGCGCGACCCAGGGGCCGCGCTTGGAAACCCGGGCCGAGATCGCGCGCATGCGCCGCGACGGCTGCGATCTGGTCGGCATGACCGGCATGCCCGAAGCGGCCCTGGCGCGCGAGCTGAAGCTCGACTACGCCTGTCTGGCCCTGATTGCAAACTGGGCGGCGGGCTGTCCGGAGGGCGACGCCGCGCCGGAAATCAGCCTGCCCGAGATCTTTGCCCACCTCGAAGCGGCCACGGCCAACGTCCCGCCGATCATTTCCGCGCTGCTGGCTTGAATGGCGATACGGACCATGCGGTAGCGAATGGAAGAAGCGCCTTGAGGGTGGTCGTAAAACAGCCACACTTGAAATATTTTGTAAAATTGGCGTTATACTTTCGTTGTGTCGGGCCCGCGTAGGGGCGTGGGGAGCGGTTCCGGCACTTGTCCCATTCGTGTGTCGAGGTCGTATGCGTACCGGTACTGTGAAATGGTTCAACGACGCCAAGGGGTTTGGGTTCATTGCACCCGAGGATGGTGGCGAGGATGTATTCGTGCACTATTCCGCGATCAACACCCAAGGCTTCCGTAGTCTGCAGCAAGGCCAGAAAGTCAGTTTCGAAGTAGTAGAGGGTCCGAAAGGTTCGCAAGCCGCGGCGGTGCAGCCGGTGAAGTGAGCTTTCGTGAAACGTTGCGATTGAGCCCGCCTTTTGGCGGGCTTTTTCGTTATGAGTGCGATCATCCATGATCGCGGAGATCACAAAGCGGCCATCCTTGGCCGCACTTTTCAACAAAAGCTCCGTGTCTCTGGTGCCACTTCGACCGCTCGGGGTATTTGGACGTCCAGGCGTAAAAACGTATAGAAATCCGGATCGGCTCGACGCCATTCGCCGGCGTATTCGCAATCTTTGCAACAAATCTCCCCGCCGGGTGTTGACAGGCCCGCATTCATCGTTTAGGTTTGCTGCATGACGCAACGCAGCAGCCATCGCATTTCCGCTTCCGGCCCGGTTTTCGGGGCTGTCGGCGTGCATGGCGCGCAGCTCCTTCTTGCCCTCGTACTTATTCGCACCGGAGGTGCGGGCTAGGGCGCGTCTGAGAGGAACCAGGCGAAGAATCCGAAACCCCGCACCCGGCGACGAGTGCGGGGTTTGTCGTTTCAGGCGGCAGAAAAGTTTCGATTGCAACAAACCGCGCATGCGCGGGCGTGTCCGACGAACAGATTTGAGGGTGCAGCGATGAACAAAGCGAACGATCCCGCCGTAGTCTCCGCGCGCGAGCGCGTACGCATCTTCGATACGACGCTGCGCGACGGCGAACAGTCGCCGGGCTTTTCGATGAGCCGCCCGCAGAAGCTGCATATCGCGCACGCGCTGGCGGAACTCGGCGTCGACGTGCTCGAAGCGGGATTTCCACAGGCCTCCGCCGGCGACTTCGAAGCCGTGCACGCGATCGCGAAAGAAGTGCGCGGCCCCGTCATCGCCGGCCTGGCCCGCGCGCAGCTCGGCGACATCGACGCCTGCGTGCGCGCGCTGGAGCCCGCCGAGAAGAAGCGCGTCCACATCTTTCTCGCGACCAGCCCCTTGCACCGCCGGCACAAGCTCAACATGAGCCGCGAGCAGGTGATCGAGACCGGCATCAAAGCGATCCAGCATGCGCGTCAGTACTGCGCGGACATCGAATTCTCCGCCGAGGACGCGATCCGCACCGAGCCCGAATTTCTGATCGAAGTGCTGTCGGCGATGATCGAAGCCGGCGCGACGACGGTGAACGTGCCCGACACGGTCGGCTACACGACGCCCGAGGAGATCTACACGCTGTTTTCGCGCCTGAAACGCGAAGTGCGCGGTATCGACCAGGTCGTGCTGTCCTCGCATTGCCACAACGATCTGGGCCTGGGCGTCGCCAACAGCGTCGCCGCGGTGGCTGCCGGCGCGCGCCAGGTCGAGTGCACGATCAACGGCATCGGCGAGCGCGCGGGCAATGCGGCGCTCGAGGAAATCGTCATGACGCTGCGCACGCGCGCGGACCGGTTCAACGTCGACACCGGCATCCGCACGCAATTGCTGTATCCGACCGCGCGCTTGCTCGCCAACGTCACCGGTTCGACGATTCCGCGCAACAAGGCGATCGTCGGCGAAAACGCGTTCGCGCACGAGTCGGGCATTCATCAGCACGGCATGCTGAAGAACCGCGAGACCTACGAGATCATGCGGCCGGAGGACGTCGGCGTCGAAAAAACTCAACTCGTGCTCGGCAAGCATTCGGGCAAGCATGCGCTGCGCGACCGGCTGAAGTCGCTCGGCTACGAATGCGACGACGCGCAGATCGAGGAAATCTTCCCGCGATTCAAGGCGCTGGCCGACAAGAAAAAGGAAGTGTTCGACAGCGATCTCGACGCGCTCGTGCTCGGCCAGGACCCGGCCGCGCTCGGCCCGTGGACGCTGGAGCAACTGCACGCGACTTCGCATCTCGGCGGCGGCGCCTCGGCATCGGTGCGCCTGCGCCACGAGGACGGGCGCAGCGTCGGCGAGACCGAAGGCTCGCTCGGCGACGGCCCGGTGCACGCGATGCTGCGCGCGATCGAGCGCGCGACCGGCACGCCGCTCGACATCGCCGATTTCCAGATCCGCTCGCTCAGCTACGGCGCCGACGCCCAGGGCCGGGCGACGCTGACGGTCAACTACGGCGAGCGCGAACTGATCGGCCGCGGGGTATCGACCGACATCGTCGAGGCCACGGCGTTCGCGGCGCTCGAAGTGGTCAATCGCATCGAACGGGTCAAGCTCGGTCAAGCGTTGCCGCTGGTGGCGAAATCGGCGTGAAAGACAAGTTTTCGGCGCGGCGCGGACGGGATCGGACGTAGAATTCGCTTACGGCGAGCCGTTTCGCTCGACCAACTAAACCGCTTCAGGAATTGCAAAGGACCCATTATGGCTAACACAGAATTCATCTGGCACAACGGCAAGCTCAAGCCCTGGAATGAGGCGACCGTGCACGTCACCGCGCATGCGCTGCATTACGGCTCATCCGTCTTCGAGGGGCAGCGCGTCTATGCGACGCCGCAAGGCCCGCAGCATTTCCGCCTCGCCGATCACACGCGTCGCCTGTTCGAATCGGCCAAAATCTACGAGATCGAAGTTCCCTACACCTTCGAACAGATCATGGCTGCGAACAGTGAAGTCGTCGCCGCCAACAAGATGAAGTCGGCCTATCTGCGTCCGCTCGTGTTCCGCGGCGCCGGTCCGCTCGGCGTGATGCCGAAGGAAGGCTCGAGCGTCGACGTCTGCATCATCGCGATGGAATGGGGCGCATATCTCGGCGACGCGATCGAGAAGGGCGCGGACGTGTGCGTGTCGTCGTGGCACCGCGCGGCGCCGAACACGTTCCCGTCGTGGGCGAAGGCCGGCGGCAATTATCTGTCGAGCCAGCTGATCGGTTTCGAGGCCAAGCGCCACGGCTATCACGAAGGCATCGCGCTCGGCTACAACGGTCTGCTCAGCGAAGGCGCGGGCGAGAATCTCTTCATCATCCGCAACGGCAAGATCACCACGCCGTCGACGAGCGCGAGCATCCTCGCCGGCATCACGCGCGACACGGTGATCACGCTCGCCGGCAAGCTCGGCTACGAAGTGGTTGAGCGCGACCTGCCGCGCGAGGCGTTGTACACGGCCGACGAAATCTTCATGGTCGGCACCGCGGCGGAAGTGACGCCGGTGCGCTCGGTCGACCGCAAGCCGGTCGGCGAGGGCAAGCCGGGCCCGATCACGAAGGCGCTGCAGAAGGCGTTCTTCGGCCTGTTCGACGGCACGACCAAGGACGAATGGGGCTGGTTGACGCCGGTGTCGGCGGATCAGACGAAGGCCGCTGCCTGATTTTTGCTCGTCATTCCGGCGAAAGCCGGAATCCAGCGACTTCCAACCCTCGAAGTAAAGACACTGGATCCCGGCTTTCGCCGGGATGACGAATCCCGAAGGAATTTGCGAGCACATGGCGAAGACACTGTTGGACAAAATCTGGGATACGCACCAAGTCGCCGCGGAAACCGCGGCGACGCCGGCGATCCTCTACATCGACCTGCACCTGGTGCACGAAGTCACCTCACCGCAGGCGTTTGCGGAGCTGCGCGCGCGCGGGCTCAAGGTGCGCCGGCCCGATCGCATCGTGGCGACGATGGATCACTCGACGCCTACCTTGCCGCCCGACAAAGACGGCAAGCGTCCGTATCTCGACAAGGCGACCGAAGCGCAGGTCGCCAAGCTCGAGGCGAACACCAAGGAGTTCGGCGTCGAGCTGTACGGCTGGAACAGCTCCAACCGCGGCATCGTGCACGTGATGGGGCCGGAACTCGGCGCCACGCATCCGGG
>DAIMZS010000021.1:0-20676 GCA_036733825.1 Rudaea sp. | reverse complement strand
CGGCGCGCCGAAGGTGATCGAATTCAACGTGCGCTTCGGCGATCCGGAAACGCAGCCGATCATGCTGCGCCTGCAGTCCGATCTCGTCGATTTGATCGAAGCAGCGCTGGACGGCCGTCTCGACACGCAGCGCACGCAGTGGGACGCGCGCCCGGCGATCGGCGTGGTGCTCGCCGCGCACGGCTATCCGGGCACGGTGCGTACGGGCGATGTCATCGCCGGCGACGATGGCGGTTTCGGCGCCGAGGTGAAAGTGTTCCACGCCGGCACGAAACTCGACGGCGAGCGCGTCGTCACCGCGGGCGGGCGTGTGTTGACCGTCTGCGCGCTCGGCAGGGATTTGCGTGCCGCGCAGCGCAACGCCTACGCCGCCGCGGAGAAGATCGGCTACGACGGCGCGTTCTACCGCCGCGACATCGGACATCGCGCCCTGAAAGCCGCGGGCTGAGCGGCATCCGCCGCCGCCGGAAAGCCGCCGTTATTTCTTCGCCGGCTCCGCGGACGCCGCGGCAGGCGGCGCGGCCGGGCGCGATGCGCTCAACATCGGCGCCTTGAAATACGCGTGCTCCGCCGGCCACGGACGATCCGGCACTTGCTGCTTGACGAACTGCTGCATCGTCGATTTGAGCATGGCCGCCGCTTCCGTGTTGCGCGAGCGGGTCGCCTCGAAGATCGCCTGCGCCTGGTATTCCTGCGCGTCCTTGAACTTGCCGTGCGCGGCGAGCGCGAGCGCCAGCGCCGCGGAATTGCCGGCGTCGGGGCGCTCCTTGTAAAGCGCCTGGCCGTACTCGAGCGCGACATCGCGCGTCTTCGCGTCGGCCGCAGAACAGGTGCTGGCGACGCGCACGAAAATCTGCAGCAGATCGCCGTCGTTCTTGCGCCGGTCGAGCACGCTGTTGATCGCCTGCAGCGCACCGTCGCATTTGCCTTGCGCGACGAGCGAGGCGACCAGATGCGCATACGCGTTCGCGCTGTCGGGCTGCAGCGCGATCAGGCCGCGATACTGCTCGGCGGCCTGCGCATAGCGCGCGCGGCGCATCTCGGCGTTGCCGAGCAGCAGCCAGGAATCGGGCAGTTTGCGATCGAGCTTCTGCGCCTGCCGGTACTCGTCGTAGGCCTTGGCGTCGTCGCCGGCATACTCGGCGACGATGCCATTCACTACGTGCGCGCTCGCGTCATCGGGTTTTGCTTTAAGCGCCTGGTCGACATACAGCTGCGCGATCGCATGGTTGCCGAGCGTCGCCTCGATGCGTGCGCCGAGGGTGAGCGCCTCGATATCGTTGGGATTTTTGCTCAGCACCGCGCCGAGCGCGTCGCGCGCCGCTTGGAAGTTGCCCTGGCGCGCGGACGCCTGCGCGTCCGCCACCGTGCCGCCGCCCGCAGCCGGGGCTTGGGACTGCGCCCCGAGCATGCCCGTGACGAGCGGATCGTCGAGTTCGGCCGTGCCCGGCCCGACTTTCGCGCGCGCCTCGTCGGCGGCTTTGGTGTTGCCCTGTCCGGCATAGGCATCGGCGAGATAGGCGTACAGCCCTGCTGCCTTCGGATCGAGTTTGATCGCCCGGTTCAGCGCATCGATCGCGTCCGCATAGCGTTTCTGTTTCAGCGCGAGCTGGCCGAGCATCGTGAACGCGACCGGCTGGTCGGCATATTCGCGCGTGGTGTCCTCGAGCAGTTTGCGCGCGCCGGCGCTGTCGCCCGTTTCGACCAACGTGTCCGCCAGCCGATAGCGGATCGGCAGGTAAACTTTGTCGCGCTCGAGCGCAGCCTGGAAGTTCGCGCGCGCATCCTCGTTACGCTTGAGCTTGCGCGCGATCACGCCGCTCAGATAGTACCAGCGGCTGTCGCCCGGATTGGCCTGTGTCGCATCGTAGAACGCGACCGCCGCCGCTTCGTCGAAACCGTTGCGCGCATACAGCGCGCCGAGGTCGGCATAAGTCTGCGCGAGCGGCGGCCCGATGAGAGCGGCCGTGGCCTTGTCGATGATGGCGCGGTCGTCGGCGATTTGTTTGGCCACGTTCGGCGCGAGTTTGGAGGTGTCCGGCACCGGCACGGGCCGGATCAGCGAATCGGCATACGCCGTGGACGCGATGCCGGCGGCGGCTACGGCAATGAAAATCGCGGCGACAAGAGAGGACATTCGAGGCATGGCGGCGGTACGCGCGGCAACGGCGCGGTCGAGGGAATGGCCGCGTAGTTTATCAGCCATCCGATTTGCTACTCTGCATCCCGGGTGAACGGAGGGGAAGCCAGGCATGTCGGACCAGATTCCGGATCAGGCGCATTCGAGCCAAAACCAGTTCGATCTGCTGCGCGAACGTCGTTTTCTGCCGTTTTTTCTCACCCAAGCACTGGGGGCGTTCAACGACAACGTGTTCCGTGTCGCGACGATCATTCTGGTCAGTTCCAACATCGGCCTGTCCGACGATCGAGTCGCCTTCTACAACAACATAGCGCCAGCGCTGTTCATCCTGCCATTTTTTTTGTTCTCCGCCTCGGCGGGTCAGCTCGCGGAGAAGCTGGAAAAAACGCGCATCATCCGCTTCGTCAAGGCGTTCGAGATCGCCGCAATGGCGATCGCGACCTGGGGCTTCGTCACGAAAAGCCCGTGGCTGCTGCTGTTCGTGTTGTTCCTGATGGGCGCACATTCGACGCTGTTCGGGCCGATCAAATACGCCATCCTGCCGCAGGCGCTGCGCGAGAACGAGCTCGTCGGCGGAAACGCGCTGGTTGAGACGGCGACGCAGCTCGCAATCCTGTTCGGCATGATGGCCGGCGGCGTGCTGATGATTTCGGGGGGCGCGAGCGGACCGCTGTTCGCCTCGATCGCCGTGCTCTGCGTGGCCGCGACCGGCTACCTCGTGTCGCGTGCGATTCCGCCGGCGCCGCCGACCGCGCCGGAGCTGAAATTCAACTGGAACATCTTTTCCGAAACCTGGCGCGCGATGCGCTTCACCGCGCAGGACCGCACCGTGTTCAATTCGGTGCTCGGCATTTCCTGGTTCTGGTTTTTCGGCATCGTCGTCACCGCGCAGCTGCCGAGCTACACGAAGATTTTCCTCGGCGGCAACGATGCGGTGTTCACCTTCACCCTCGCCTTGTTCTCGATCGGCACCGGCATCGGTTCGCTGCTGTGCGAGCGCCTGTCCGGGCACAAGGTCGAGATCGGCCTGGTGCCGTTCGGTTCGATCGGCATCACGCTGTTCGGCGTCGATCTGTATTTCGTGCGTCCGCATCCGGCGGCGATGCAGGGCCTGGGGCCGCTGGAATTCCTGCACGCCGCGGGCGGGTGGCACATCGCGCTCGATCTCACCCTGATCGGCGTGTTCGCCGGCTTCTACATCGTGCCGCTGTTCGCGCTCGTGCAGAGCCGCGCCGAGCGCCATCAGCTCTCGCGCATCATCGCCGGCAACAACATCATCAACGCGCTGTTCATGGTGGCGGCGACAGCGCTGTCGCTCGCGCTGCTCAACGCGCTGCATTTCACCATCCCGCAGGTGTTTCTCGTCGCCGCGCTGCTCAACGCGGTCGTCGCGATCTACATCTACACGCTGGTGCCGGAATTCCTGCTGCGCTTCGTCGACTGGATCCTGATCAGCCTGCTCTACCGCATCCGCACCGAGGGTCTGGACAACATTCCCGAGGAAGGGCCGGCCGTGCTCGTCTGCAATCACGTGAGCTTCATGGATGCGCAGATCGTGCTCGGCTGCATCCGCCGGCCGGTGCGTTTCGTCATGTATTACAAGATTTTCAACACGCCGTTGAAGCCGCTGTTCAAGGCGATGAAGGCGATCCCGATCGCCGGCGCGAAGGAAAACCCCGAGCTGCTGCAGCGCGCGTTCGCCGAAGTCGACAAGGAACTCGCCGCCGGCCATCTCGTCTGCATCTTCCCCGAAGGCGGCATCACGCGCGACGGCGAGATCGCGCCGTTCCGGCCGGGCGTGGAAAAGATTCTCGCCGCGCGCCCCGTGCCCGTGGTGCCGCTGGCGCTGCGCGGGCTGTGGGGCAGCATCTTCAGCCGCAAGGATTCCTGGCTCAACCGCGCACGCCTGCCGCGGCGCTTCCGCTCGAAAATCGAACTCGTCGCAGGCCCGGCCGTGCCGCCGGAGCAAGCGAGCGCCGCCATGCTCGAGGCGAAGGTGCGCGAACTGCGCGGCGAGCTCGCCTAGCGCGCTATCCGACCACGCCGGAAATCACGATCACCGCGATCACCGCCAGCCAGACGATCAGCACGCGGCGGATCAAGGTCATCGCGTCGTCGAGTTCGACGAGCGGGTCGGTGGTGTCGACCGCATGGCCGTCGCCCGCCTCCACGTCGGCGTCGACGCTCGCGCGCGCGATCGCGCCGAGGAATCCCGAATCCAGAGACAGATAACCTTTGCCGTGCGCGGCGTGGTAGTCGCGCCAGGTTTTCAGCACCGCGTCGAAGTCGGAAGCGATCGCAAGCGCAAGCGCGATCAGGTGCGCCGGCAGCCAATCGAGCAGGCGCGCGAATTTTTCCGCGAGCGACTGCTGCGCGGCGGGCAGCGCCTGTGCGTGCGCCGGCGTGTACGCGAGCAGCAGCGTCAGGCGATAGAGCAGCGCGCCGACCGGCCCGAGCACGGCGAACCAGAACACCACGCCGAACACGCGGCGCAGGCCCGCGGTGAACGCGGCCTCGACGAGCGGCTCGGCGCGGAACGGCAGCGCCGTGACCATCTCTTCGGGCTTGAGCGCTTGCACCGCCTCGTTGCGCCGGTCGGCATCGGGCGCCTTGTCGACCGCTTCGACGTCGCGCTCGAGATCGCGCGGGCCCAGGCAGTAGAACAACACGATGACGGCGAAGAGAAAACTCGGCAGACCGAACGCATGGCCGCGCAGCGCCAGCTGCACGGCGAGGCAGATGAGCACCGGCAGCCCGATCGTGATCAGCAGGCCGAGTTCGGCGCTGGCCTGTCCTGCGCCCTGGTCCTGCCAGCCGCGCAGCCAGGAAAAATGGCGAAGACGCTGCAACTCCGGCGCAAAATGCGTCAACAGAAGTACGAGTACGATCGCGACGAACACGATAGACATGAACTAGGACCTGCCAACCTTTCCGCGCGAAACGCGCGCGAGGATTGTAGCAGCGCGATCAGCCGCGCGCGGCCTGGCGCAAGGGATCCTCGCGCGTCAGCGCATCGAGCTCGATGCCGGCCATCTCGCGCAGCCAGTGCTCGACGAGACGGTACGATACCGACAGCGGTGAGGGCATCAGCAGCTTGCCCGAGGCCAGTTCCTCGACCAACTGCGCGGCGGTGAACCAGCGCGCGTCTTCGAGTTCGGGCCCGAGCTTGATCGTCGGGTCGTCCGCGCGCGCGGTGAAGCCGAGCATGATCGAGGAAGGAAACGGCCACGGCTGCGAGGAGTGATAGTCGCAGTCGACGACACGCACGCCGGCTTCTTCGAATACTTCGCGCTGCACGGCGGCTTCGAGCGTCTCGCCGGGCTCGACGAAACCGGCGAGCGCGGAATAGCGTCCCGGCGGCCAGCTCGCCTGTCGGCCGAGCAGGCAGGCGTCGCCGCAGGAAACAACGACGATCATCGCCGGGTCGGTGCGCGGGAAATGTTCGGCGCCGCAGGCCGGATTGGTGCATTCCGCCCGGTGCCCCGCGCTTTCGAGCCGCACGGGCGAACCGCAGACGCTGCAATAGCGCGTGCGTTCCTGCCAGTTGACGATCGCGCGCGCGTAGGCGAACAGGCCGGCGCCGAGCGCATCGAGGGTCATGCCGGCGCTGCGCAGGTCGGCGAAGACGCCGCCGAGTTCGGCCGCGATCTCATCGGCGGCCGCATCGCTTTGCCGCCAGACGAACCAATCGTTGTCGCCGTGGCGGCCCAGATACGTGGTCGCCGTCTCCGCGCCGCCGCGGCGCAGGAATTCCTTGCGATCCAAGCCGCGCAGCGCTTGCCGGTGCGCGGCGACCAGGGCGCGGCCGTCGTCGCGCAGCAGCAGGAACCACGCGGCGTCGCTGTGCAGGCGCGCATTGATCGTCGCGGTGTCGCTGCGCCAATCGGCGTCGCGTTCGATGTCGAGGGAGGAAAACGTGTTGTTGCGGCTGCGCGCGCGAGAGCTGTTCATGGGCGGCATTTTAGCCTCCCTCGTCGACCGCGCGCCGTGAAACTGCGCCGTCGTTCCCGCGCTTGCGGCGGGATCAACGGCGAGGAAAGCATCACATGCTGAACGAGGAACCGCAGCCGCAGGTGGTTTTCGCGTTCGGATTGCGAATGACGAACTGCGCGCCCTGCAGGCTCTCGGTGTAGTCGATCTCCGCACCCATCAGATATTGCAGGCTCAGCGGATCGACGACGAGGGTGACGCCTTCCTTCTCCAGCGCGAGATCGTCTTCCGCTCGCGCCTCGTCGAAGGTGAAACCGTATTGGAATCCCGAGCAGCCGCCGCCGGAAATGTAGACGCGCAGTTTGAGCTCGGGATTGTTCTCTTCGGCGATCAGCTCGCGCACTTTGTGCGCCGCCGCGTCGGTGAAGATCAGCGGCTGCTCGAGCGCGGTTTGGTAGTTCGGTGTGGCTTCCATAAGCGTGTAGATCGTACCGCGATGCGCAAATTCAAGTCTGCGCCGCGCCCGAAAGGGCGAATTCCTCGACCCCGCCGCCGGCGCCTTCCGGCGCGGCGAGCTGCCGCGGCGGTTCGGCGCGATGCACGATCTTGCCGTTGATCTGCGCGCCGGCCGACATCTCCATGACCTTGTAGTAGACGTTGCCTTCCACGCGCGCTCCCGCGGCGAGTTCGAGCCGCTGCGTGGCGGTGACATCGCCGTCGACTTCGCCGTTGATGACGACGTGCGGCGCGATGATCTCGCCTTTGACCCGCGCGCTGTTCGACAGAGTCAGCACGGCGTTGTCGCTTTCGCCGTGCAGCGCGCCTTCGACGCTGCCGTCGATGTGCAGGCGGCCGTTGAAGCTGACATCGCCGCGAATCTGCGTGCCGATCGCGATCAAGGAGGTGGTCTCGGCCGTCGGTACGGCCTGGTTGGTCTTACTTCGATTCCCCAGCATTCGTCTCTCCCGACGCAGCCAATACGTCCCCCCAGGTGAAATCGCGCGAACTCTTGCCGAATTCAGCATCGGCATCGGCTTCGACACGAACGCCGTTCGGCGTGAAGCCGTCGGGCAGCAACAGAGTACCCTTTATTTGTTGAAAATACTTGAAGGCGAATCCCAGTCCCTTCGCATTGGCGTTCGCGGCCAGATCGGTCCATTCGACCGTGGTCAGCTTGTCGGCGCGCGTGCCGACGACGCTGAGCTTGACCTGCCCGTTCGCCACCTGCCCCGGTTTCAAGTTCTGGGTCAGAGTGACGGTGAAATTGAACAGGCGCGGATTGTCGTGCGCGGGCGTGAGGCTCAGCGCCTGCACGCTCAGTCCCTCGCGCTTGGCGTCGGCGCGGGTCAGGCTGCTGTAGAAGGCCAGATCGGCGCGTAGCCCCGCGATTTCCTCCTGGCGGACGCCGATCTGGCGCTGCAGATCCGCATTCGCAGCGTTCGCCACCTGCTGCGCGCGCTCGAGCACGGCGACGCGCTGCTGCAACGCCGCCGTCTGTTCCAGCGCGTGCTTGAGCTGGGCGACGCCATCCGCCGGCACGTTTTCGCGCAGCACCCAGGTCATTGCCGCGGTGACGATCAGTGAGGCGAACCAGAACAGCCCGACCGTCGCCCACTGCCGCCAGCGCGGACCTTCGTCGTGCGGACGGATGACCAGCGCGGGCGGGGGCGGAACGTGGGCCATGGATGCCGGGGCTCGGGGAGCGGCAGAGCTTAGCGAAAAACCGAGGCACGCATCCATCCGCCGATGGCTATACTGGGCGGACCTTCACGTTTGTGTCCGCGCCATGCTCTGGATCAAGGCCCTGCACGTCGTTTTTGTTGTGACCTGGTTCGCAGGATTGTTCTATCTGCCGCGCTTGTTCATCTACGACGCCGAATCCGACAACGCCGCGGTGCGTGCGCAGCTGAGGATCATGCAGCGGCGTCTGCTCGGCATCACCCACATCGGCGGCGCGCTCGCGCTGACGTTCGGCATCTGGACGCTGATTCTCGTGCCCGGCTATCTGCATCAGGGCTGGCTGCACGCGAAATTGACGCTGGTCCTCGGACTCGTCGCCTATCACGCTTACCTGGCGCATCTGGTGAAGCAATTCGCCGCGGACCGCAACACGCGCTCGTCGCGCTGGCTGCGCGTGTTCAATGAAGTGCCGGCGCTGTTCCTGATCGCGATCGTGTTGCTCGTGGTGGTCAAACCTTTCTGAAAGACAACGAAAGAGCATCAACAATGCCGTCATTCCCGCGAAAGCGGGAATCCAGTTTCTTCTTTTAATGCTGTTCGCAGAAGAGCAAGATCAAAATGGATTCCCGCTTCCGCGGGAATGACGAGCTTTAGGTCCTCTCGTCTCGGCCTCAGCTGCCGATCTTCTGCTGCAAATACCCCGTCTCGCCGAGCTGCTTGATCAAGCCAAGCTGCGTTTCCAGCCAATCGATGTGCTCTTCCTCGGATTCGAGGATCTCCTCGAACAGCTCGCGGCTGACGTAATCGCCGACTTTTTCGCAGTGCGCGATCGCCAGCTTCAGGTCCGGATGCGCGGCCTGCTCGAGCTTGAGATCGCACTTGATCACCTCGATCGGCGTCTCGCCGATCAGCAGCTTGCCGAGCGCCTGCAGGTTCGGCAGGCCTTCGAGGAAGAGGATGCGCTCGATCAGCTTGTCCGCGTGCTTCATCTCGTCGATCGATTCCTTGTACTCGTGCTCGGCCAGTTCCTTGTAACCCCAGTTGCGGTACATGCGCGAGTGCAGGAAATACTGGTTGATCGCCGTCAACTCGTTGAACAACACCTTGTTGAGATGGCCGATAACCTGTTTGTCGCCCTTCATTGCGAAACTCCGATCGTACGTGACGGCGCGACTATAACGCGCTCACGCTGCGCGCGAGGAAACGCGAATCGTGAACATTTGCAATGACGGGACAGACGACACTGTGTCGCCGGCCGGAATCCGCGTGTGGCTACGCGGCCTGCGCGATCAACGGCAGATTGAACTGCACGCGCGGACGGCGATGCGCATCGCGCAGCACTTCTTCGGCGAGGTCCGCGCAGCTGCCGCATTCGCCCGAGCAGCCGGTCCGGCGCGTGAGTTCGCTCAGGCTGCGCACACCCTCGGCGGCGGCCTGGCGGATCATCTTCTCGGTGACGGCGTTGCAGATGCAGACGTACATGGGTAAGGCGGATCGCGGAAGCAGAAATACGATGGCTATATTCAATTGCAAATGAGAATGATTGTCAACTACTTTCTGTCTCATTGGCGCAGGCTGCAGCCGCGCGGCGGGCCCGATTCATTGTTCTTATTAGCCTGCGAGGCTTCGAATGACGGACGAAGGGCTCCGGTGCAAGCCGCTGCCGCCGAGCCTAGACCGTTTTGACCAACGCCACGTCGGCAAGCCGATCAGCGAGATCGGCCATGGTTTCGGCCATCGCACGCGCGTTTTCCGCCATCGTGCCCGCGGCGGCGAGGGCCGATTCGGTCATCTGCTCGGCCACGGCGAGGGCGTCGTTGAGCACGGTCTCGCCATAGCCGGTCGCCAGCGGCGCGAGATGGCGCAGCGCGCGCTGGTACACCTCGCGCTTGAACGAAACGACGTGCGTCGCCGGATACCAGAAATCCACCCAGCGCCACTGGTCGAACTCGGGCTCGTCGGTCACGTCCAGACGCAGCGCCGATTCCTCGCCGACGAAACGTAGCAGGAACCAGACTTGCTTTTGGCCGATACAGGTCGGCTTCTGGTGGCGCCGAACCATGCGCGGCGGCAGGCGATAGCGCAGCCAGCCCGGCGTCGCGCCGAGCACCTGCACGTGATGCGGACGCAGACCGGTTTCCTCGTGCAGCTCGCGATACATCGCCTCGATCGGCGTCTCGTCGCTGCGCATGCCGCCCTGCGGGAACTGCCAGCCGTCCTTGAACGCACGGCGCGCCCAGAACACCCTGCCATCGTCACGCAACAGGATGATTCCTACATTCGGACGGTAGCCATCCGGGTCGATCACGCGCTCTCTGCTCCAAAATCACGGCCACGCCACCGCATGGAAACCGATACCATCCGCAAAAAAGTGGCGTATTTGTCTGATTTTTCCACAGCCTGCCGCGCCGGGCAAGCCGGTGCGACGGTTTCGAGTCAAGCAAGAATCCTGCCGTTAGGCGAAAGGATTGACGATCCGCACCTGAGCAAGCATTTCGCCCGCTTGCATATCTTCGCTGTAAAGCACGCTGCAGCCGCTGCGTTGGGCGGCGATGACGATCAGCGCATCGTAGAAGGCGACGCTGCGCGTCTGGTGCAGATCGAGCGCGGCATGGATCATGTCTCCTGTGATCTGCACGACCTCGAACTGCTGTAATGAAGCGAGCTGCAGGCGCAGATGCGCCGGATCCAGACCAAGTTTGCGCAGACCCACGCTGCAGTATTCCTGCAGAACCTGCGTGGACACAACGCCGTCGCCGGAGAGTTTGAGCTCGCGCAGGAGGCTCAAAGCCTGCTTCTGTTTGACCGGCTCGTCGCTCGCTTCCGCGTAAATGATGATGTTCGAATCGATGAAGCTACGCACGTCGATGCGCTTCTTCGCGATCGAACTTCCAGCCGTTCAGCCGCGCCTTGCCCGCCAACGCGCGCTGTTCGAAAGCGGCGTGATCCGCCTCGCGTTGCGCATAGCCCGCGAGTTGCTCAAGGTAGTCGCGCACGACTTGGTTCAAGCTCTTGCCCATCAAGCGCGCGGCTTCGCGCGCGCGTTCGGCGACTTGTTCGCTCACAGCCAGTGTGATGTTCATGGCTTTTCTCCAGATACTGCGTACACATAATACGTGTGCACAATATCTGTGTCAAACCATCATCAGAGCTCTTCCACGGCCGTGCGTTTAGAGCGCCGGATCAGCCAGGCCACCCCGCGCAGGTCGGAGATGCCGACCAGGGCGCGATTGAGGTTGTTGTACTTCGATACCCCCGCCCCGCGCGCGCGGTGATTCACCGGCACGCTCTTCACCTGCCAGCCGGCGCGCTGGACCAGTGCCGGCAGGTAGCGGTGCATATGGTCGAAATACGGCAGGTCGAGGAAGACGGCGCGCTCGAACAGCTTGATGCCGCAGCCGGTGTCCGGCGTTTCGTCTTTCAACAAATTCGAACGGATGCGGTTGGCCCAGCGCGACGCCCAGCGCTTGCTGCCCGAGTCCTGGCGGTTGACGCGCCAGCCGGCGAACAGTTTGATCTGCGCGGGCGACTCCTCGCGCATCGCCAGCAGCTTGGGGATATCGGCCGGATCGTTCTGACCGTCGCCATCGAGCGTGGCGATCCACGCGCCGCGCGCCGCCTTGATGCCGGTGCGCAGCGCCGTGCTCTGCCCGCTTTGCGCCACGTGGCGCAGCACGCGCAGCTCGGGAAACTGTGCTTTCGCGGCGGTCAACACGGCCAGCGTATCGTCACGGCTCAGGTCGTCGACGTAGACGATCTCGAAATCGATCTTGCCGCGCAGCGCGGCGGCGATTTCGCTGAGCAGGGGGACGATATTGTCGCGCTCGTTGTGCACGGGCACGACGACGGAAAGGTCGGGCATCGCTTCGGTCCGGGAAATGGCTGGGCGGATTATCGCTCGGCGCGGCGACGCTTGTCGCCGGCCGCGTCAGCCGGCGATCGCGCTGCGCCAAACCGCGGCGATGCGATCGAACTCGGCCGTGTCCTTCGCCAGCAGGATCAGCGCGCCGGCGCCGACCGGCAGGATGCGGCCTTGCAGGCCGTCGCGCTCGAAGTTCTTGGCAGTGTCGACGCTCTGATCGACCACATAGATCACCGTCACCGGACCGCCGGCGGTCGGCATCACCAGATGGACGGAGCGATGCTTGCCGACCGGGCACGGGGCGACGAAGCTGATGCCGCTCGGCACTTCCTTCAAGGTCACCCCGCGCTTGGCGAAGGTCTGCAATACCTCGGCTTCGCCGACCGGTTGAGTCAGGGTGAGCACTTCTTCTTCGCTGTACAGGTGCTCGACCGCCTGTACGGACAGCGGCTTGGCCTCCACGCGCATGCCGACCACGCCGACGGCGAGCACGAGCATGGCCGCCGCGGCGAATATCGACGCGCGGCGCAGGTTCGTGCGCCGGCGGCGCTCCGCCGTCGTCTGCGCGAACAGGATCGCGTCAGCGAGCTGCGCGGGCACGGCCACACTCAACACGCGCGCGAGGTCGCTCTCGAACGCCAGCGCGCGCGCCTGCGCCTCGGCGCAGCGCGGACATTCCGCGCGATGCTGCACGAAATCCACGGCCGTGGCCTGCGGATCGATCGCGAGTTGTCGCCGGAATTCAACGCAATTCATAAACTTGTGCCTCGATCGGCTCGCCGCCGAGTATCGCCTTCAACTTCTGCCGCGCGCGGAACAGCTGGGTCATCACCGCGGCGCTGGAAATGTTCAGCTCGCGCGCGATCTCCTCGCAGGAGAACCCGCCAAGCACCTGCATGAGCAACGGCTCGCGATATTTCACCTCGAGCTTGAGCATCGCCGCGCGGATCAGCGCATCCTCGCCGACGCCTTCGGGCGTCAGCCCCTCGCGCGCGTCGGCGACGTCGATCTCGTCCACGTCGACGAGCTGCGGCGTTTTGCGCTCGTACAGGCGCGCGTGCTCGCGGCGCAGAATCGTGATCAGCCACGCCTTCGCCGCGCTCGTCTCGCGCAGACTGTCGAGCGAGCGCCACGCGCGCAGGAACGACTCCTGCACGAGATCCTGCGCCAGCGCTTCCTCGCCGCAGAGCCAGTACGCGTAGCGAAACAAATCGCCCGAGTAACCGCGTACGAGCGCGTCGAACTGTCGCTGCTTGTTGCTCACAGGGGATATGACCGGGCGGAGGCTAGCGAACTTTCATGGAAAATTTCGGAGGGTGGTCTTTACTGCCGTCATTCCCGCGTGCTCCTAGCGGGAATCCAGCGACTTTGATTTTGCTTTGGCATACACAAAGAGAAAGGCACTGGATTCCCGCTAAGAGCGCGCGGGAATGACGAGCAAAGAGCGTTCAACGGCGGATTTTTTCGAGAATCCCCTCGAGCTCGTCCAGGCTGTGATAACCGATCACCAGCTTGCCGCGCCCATTGGTGTTGTGTTGGATGGCGACGCGCGCTGCGAGTCTTTCCGACAGCTCACGTTCGAGCGCGACGATATCCGCGTCGCGCGCCGCCGCTTTCTTCGCCTTGCCCTGCGGCTCGGCCTGGGCCTTGCGCGCCGCGGCTTCGAGCTCGCGCACCGACCAGCCGTGCTCGGCCGTGCGCCGCGCAAGGCCCAAGGCGAGCGCGGGCTCGAGCGTGAGCAGCGCCTTGGCATGGCCGGCCTCGATCTGGCCTTCCTTGAGCAGACGCTTGATCTCCTCGGGCAGGTCGAGCAGGCGCAGCAGGTTCGACACCGCCGCACGCGAGCGGCCGATCGCGTCAGCCACCGCTTGATGCGTGTGCTGGAATTCGTCGATCAAGCGGCGCAGCGCGTGCGCCTCTTCGAGCGGCGAGAGATCCTCGCGCTGGATGTTCTCGATCAGCGTCATCGCCGCGACGGCCGGATCGGCGACCTCGCGCACGACCGCGGGAATCTCGGTCAGGCCGGCCAGCTGCGAGGCGCGCCAGCGGCGCTCGCCGGCGATGATTTCGTAGCGGCCGACCCCGGCCGGACGCACGACGATCGGCTGGATCAGGCCCTGCGCCTTGATCGACGCGGCAAGCTCGGTGAGCTTTTCCTCGTCGAACACGCGCCGCGGCTGATATTTGCCTGGCGCGACGCGGTCGACCGGCAGCACACGCAGATCGTCGCCGGGCGCGGCGGTTTCAGCCGTGTCATCGCCGCCGCCCAGCAATACGTCGAGATCGCGCGAACCCAAACCGCGCCGCTTTGCCGCTGCCATGTGCTATCCGTTCACCAATTGGAGACGCGCAAGTTTAGCGCACGAGCAGCGAGGCGATGGACGGCGGCGGCGCCTCGGCGTCGGAATCATCGGATTCCGGTGCCTCGATCGCTACCGGAGGCGCGATCGGCGCAGCCGCGGCGGTCGACGCGGCGTTGGCCACGCGATCGCGCCGCAGCAGTTCGCCGGCCAGGCCGAAATAGGCGATCGCGCCGCGCGATTCGCGGTCGTAGAGATTGATCGGCTGGCCGTGACTCGGCGCTTCGGCGAGGCGGATATTGCGCGGAATCACCGAACGCAGCAGCTTGTCGCCGAAATGCTTGGCGAGCTGCGCGGAGACATCGTTGCCGAGGTTGTTGCGCACGTCGTACATCGTGCGCAGCAGGCCGTCGATTTCCAGATGCGGATTCAAGCGCGTGCGCACGGCTTTGACCGTATCGAGCAAGCTGGTCAACCCTTCGAGCGCAAAGTACTCGCATTGCACGGGAATCAGCACGCCGTGCGCCGCGGTCAGCGCATTGACCGTGAGCAGATGCAGCGACGGCGGGCAGTCGATCAGGATGGTGTGATAGTGATCGCCGAGCTTGGCCAACTGCTCCTTCAGGCGCGCTTCGCGCGCGAGCATGTCCATCAGCTTGATCTCGGCCGCGGTCAGGTCGCGGCTGCCCGGCAGCAGGTCGAAGCCGGCCGGCGTCGGCAGGATCGCGCTCAGAATCGGCGCCTCGTCGAGCAGCACCTCGCAGCCGGTCGGCTTGGCCGTGCGCTTGTCGATGCCCGAGGCCATCGTCGCGTTGCCCTGCGGATCCAGGTCGACGAGCAGCACGCGGCGCTTCGCCTCGGCCAGCGCCGCCGCGAGATTGACCGCGGTCGTGGTCTTGCCCACGCCGCCCTTCTGATTGACCACCGCGATGATGCGAGTCATGTATTACGCCACCCCGTCCAAGCGACGGATTATGACGGCATGTCGCGCCGCACCCAAGCCCGGCACGGTCAGCGGCACGATTTTCTCAACCCGAAAGCCCGGCGGGATGCCGTGCATTTCATCCTCGTCGATCACGCCCTTCATCGCCACGCAGACACCGTCAGATGCGAGCAGGTGGCCGCCCCAGGTCAAAATATCGCCGAGCGCGGCGAATGCGCGCGCGGTGATGCAGTCGTACTGCCCCTGTACCTCTTCGACTCGAGCCTGCTCGACGCCCGCGTTGGCGAGGCCGAGCACGCGCACGGCCTCGCGCAGGAAGCGCGTCTTCTTGCCGTTGCTGTCGACCAAAGTCACGCTGCGCTCAGGCGCGAGGATCGCGAGCGGAATGCCGGGCAGTCCGGGGCCGGTGCCGAGGTCGATGAGGCTATTGCCGCGCACCAGCGGCGCGATCGCGAGCGAGTCGAGCAGATGGCGCGTGACCATCTGCGCGGGATCACGCACCGCGGTCAGGTTGTAGACCGCGTTCCAGCGCACGAGCAGGTCGAGGTAGTCGATCAGGCGCTCGCTCTGCTCCGTCGTCAATGCGACGCCGAGCTTATCCGCCCCTGTACGCAGGCGGGTGTGCAGCGCGGTGCGATCGAGAGGGGAAGCAGCAGCGGGCATGTGGTCAGGTCGGGCGCGGAACGGCGCGCGGGACCGGTAAGTATCACGGCAGCGCGCGCCAAATTCCACTGCGCAGAAATTAGTACCGGCTCCCCGTGAAATTCGTTCGCCCTGAGCGTAGCGCCGCAAGGCGCGAAGTCGAAGGGCAAGCAGCGTTTCGACTTCGCTCGCTGCGCGAGCTACGCTCAACGCGAACGGTCGAAGATCACGTCAGGCCAACTGCACCCGCGTAACTAGCAACCCGCGCTCGCGCAGGCTGCGATTGAGCTCGGCTTTGAGGTGCTGGTTGCGCGTGACGGTGTCCTGCGCCGGGGCGGCGGCGACCAGCTCCGGCAGACGCTCACGCAGGCGCGAACCGACTTCGTCGATGATCGCATCGGCGCGCTCGGCGTCGAGCACCTGGTAATAAATCTTGCCGTGCAGGGCGCCCTGGCCGGGGACGGCGACTTCGCCGACCTCGACCACATTGCCGAACAGGCGGATCTTGTGCACGACGCGCTCGACCAGCGGCAGGATCAGGTGGGTGCCGGCGCCGATCGTGCGCAAATGTCCGTCGACGCGGCGCAACGTGTACGCCTGGCCTTCGGGAATGCGTTTGATCGAGGCAACGAACAACAGTGCAGTGGTGCTCAACAGCGCCAGGATTACGATCGGGGCGAACATTTTTTATTCCCTCTTCCAAGAGGTTATGCAAAGCTAATGATCGAAACTCTTGAAAAGTCCGGCATCGACATGAAATTCCGGACTTTTGTGAAGTATGCCAAGGCGTCTCGGAATCCGCGCTGAATAATTTCGGGCAATTTCCTGACGTTTTCCGCCGCCCTGCGACGGCTTGCCCGATTCCGCGCGAGGGCCGCTTGGATTATCGTGTGCCTTCTAATTTCAGGTTACGACGAACCATGCCCTACCCTGCCACCCGCCCGCGCCGCATGCGCCGCGACGCGTTTTCGCGCGCGCTGATGCGCGAAACGACCCTGTTGCCCAGCGACCTGATCATGGTCGCGTTCGTGATCGAAGGCGAAGGCCAGCGCGAGCCGATCCCCTCGATGCCCGGCATCTCGCGCCTGTCGATCGACGAGCTGGAGAAGCTGGCCGGGGAATGCGTCGCCGCCGGCATTCCGGCGCTGGCGCTGTTTCCCTCACCTGGCAACGCGGTCAAAAGCGAGGACGCGCGCGAGGCGTGGAACCCCGACGGCTTATTCCAGCGCGCCGCGCGCGCGCTGAAGAAGCGCTACCCGCAGCTCGGCCTGATCGGCGACGTCGCCCTCGATCCGTACACCACGCACGGCCAGGACGGCCTGATCGACGAGACCGGCTATGTGATGAACGAGCCGACGATCGAGGCGCTGGTGAAGATGTCGCTCGCCCAGGCCGACGCCGGTTTCGACTTCGTCGCCCCTTCGGACATGATGGACGGCCGCGTCGGCGCGATCCGCGAGGCGCTGGAAAAATCCGGCTTCATTCACACGCGCATCCTCGCCTATTCGGCCAAATATGCCTCGAGCTTCTATGGCCCGTTCCGCGACGCGGTCGGCTCGGCCGGCAGCCTCGGCAAGGGCGACAAGCACACCTACCAGATGGACGTCGGCAACAGCGACGAAGCGCTGCGCGAGATCGAGCTCGATCTCGCCGAGGGCGCCGACGCGGTGATGGTCAAACCGGGCCTGCCTTATCTCGACATCGTCTACCGGGTGAAGGAGCGCTTCGGCGCGCCGACCTTCGTCTATCAGGTCTCCGGCGAATACGCGATGCTCAAGGCCGCGGCGCAGAACGGCTGGCTCAACGAGAAAGCCGTGGTGCTCGAATCGCTGACCGCGATCAAGCGCGCAGGCGCCGATGCGATCCTGACCTACTTTGCGCTCGATGCGGCGCGCTACCTGAAAAAACAGGGTTGATTCCATGAGCACGCCGGCCTACGCCGTCTTCGGCCACCCGATCTCGCATTCGCTCTCGCCGCGCATCCACGCCGCGTTCGGCAAGCAGACCGGCGTTGCGCTGAGCTATGTCGCGATCGATGCGCCGGCGGAATCGTTCGCGGCGACGCTCGCGCGCTTTGCCGACGAGGGCGGGCGCGGTGCGAATGTCACCTTGCCGCTCAAACAGGATGCGTTCCGCCTCTGCACGCAGGTTTCCGCTTTTGCGCAACGCGCCGGCGCGGTCAACACGCTCACGCGCGGCGACGGTGCCTGGCGCGGCGACAACACCGACGGCCTTGGCCTCATTCGCGATCTCACCGAACGCCACGGCCTCGACCTGCGCGCGCGCCGCTCGCTGCTGCTCGGCGCCGGCGGCGCCGCGCGCGCGGCCGCGCATGCGCTGCTCGACGCCGGCATCGGCGAGCTCGTCATCGTCAATCGCAACGCCGAACGCGCCGACGCGCTCGCCGATGCGGTCCGCGATCCCTCGCGCGTGCATACGCGCTACTGGAACGACGTCGGCGAACTCGGCAGCTTCGATCTGATCGTCAACGCCACCTCGGCCGGCATCGCGCACGAAGCGCTCGCCCTGCCGTTCGGCCTCGTCGCCCCGCGCGCGTTGTGCTACGACCTGTCCTACGGCGCGGCCGCGTTTGGCTTCGTCGCCTGGGCGCGCGCGGCCGGCGCCGGCAAGGCGCTCGACGGCCTCGGCATGCTCGTCGAACAGGCCGCAGAATCGTTCGCGATCTGGCACGGCAAGCGCCCGGACACCGACGCGGTCTACGCCGAACTGCGGGGCGAGCTGCCGTTGCTCGCGACGGATTGATTATGGAGTGCCGCGCAGGCTGCGGCGCCTGCTGCATCGCGCCGTCGATTTCCTCGCCGATTCCCGGCATGCCGAACGGCAAGCCGGCGGGCGTGCGCTGCGTCCAATTGGACGACCGCAATCGTTGCATGATTTTCGGCAAGCCGGAGCGGCCGGCGGTCTGTCGCAATCTCAAGCCCGAGCCGGTCATGTGCGGCGCGAACGCCGAGGAAGCGATGCGCACGATCGCCGCATGGGAAGCGGCCAGCATGCCTCAGTAGCTCGTCATTCCGGCGAAAGCCGGAATGACGAGCAAAAATCTATGGCGTAATGAGGTATTCGTCCTTCAACCGCACATAGTGCTTCGCCGAGTAGTACAACTGCTCAATCTGCTTGTCGGTCAGCGTGCGCACGCAGCGCGCGGGATTGCCAAGCCACAGCTCACCCTCGCCGACCACTTTGCCCGGTGAAACAACCGCACCCGCGCCGATCATCGCGTGCTTGTGCACATGAACTTGATCGAGCACCGTCGCGTGCATGCCGATCAGGCAGGCGTTGTCGATCGTGCACGCATGCAGAATCGCGCCATGGCCGACGGTGACATCGTCGCCGATGATCAGCGGCGCGCCGCCCGGCGTGTACGGGCCGTCGTGAGTCACGTGCAGCACCGCGCCGTCCTGAATATTCGTGCGTGCGCCGATGCGGATGAAATTCACGTCGCCGCGCGCGACGACGCACGGCCACAGCGACGCGTCGTCGCCGAGTTCGACGTCGCCGATCAGCACCGCGGCGGGGTCGACGTAGACTTTTTCGCCAAGACGCGGCAGACGGCCGCGGTAAGGACGGATATTCATGCGCTGACGCCGGCTCCAGGATCGGGCGCGCATGGTAACACCGTGGCCGTTTTGCCCCCCGCAGCGCGAAGCAGCCGCCATGCCCGCGCGGCCTGGCGGAGGTAGACTGACATACCCTCCCGTATTGTGAGTTCCGCCATGGACACTCCCGTCGCCGCGACCGACCTCACCGCCACGCTCGCGCGCCTCAAGCGCGCGCAGCAGGCGCAGACGCCGAGCTACGTGCAGCGCATGGACGACCTCAAGCGCCTGCGCAGCGCGTTCAAGACGCGCCTGGATACGCTGATCGCGGCGATGAATGCCGACTTCGGCCGGCGCGCGCGCGAGGACTGCATTCTCGGCGACGCCTTCACCGTGCTTGCCGACATCGACCACATCCGCGCGCACTTGCACGGCTGGATGCGCAGCAAGCGCGACCTCGCCGACTGGCTGTTCTGGCCCGCGCGCACCGAGGTCCGCTACCAGCCGCTCGGCGTCGTCGGCGTGATCTCGCCGTGGAACTATCCGGTCAATCTCGCCCTGCTGCCGTTGTCCGCCGCGATCGCCGCGGGCAATCACGTGATGCTGAAGCCGTCCGAGCACACGCCGCGCACTTCGGAAGAATTGAAGGCCTTGCTTGAAGACGTGTTTCCCGCGGACCGCGTCGCCACGATTCTCGGCGGCGCCGATGTCGCGAGTGCGTTCGCCGCGCTGCCGTTCGATCATCTGTTCTTCACCGGCTCGACCGCGATCGGGCGCAAGGTCATGCTCGCCGCCGCGCAGAATCTCACCCCGGTGACGCTCGAACTCGGCGGCAAGTCGCCCGCGATCCTCGCGCCGGGCTACTCGATCGCGACCGCCGTCGACCGCATCGCCGCCGGCAAACTGCTCAACGCGGGCCAGACCTGCATCGCGCCCGACTACGTGCTGATGACCAAGGACAGCGTCGCGCCGTTCGTCGCCGAGATGCAGCGCGTCGTCGCGCAGCGCTATCCGAATCTCGCGACCAATGCTGCCTACACGAGTATCGTCAACGACGGCCAGTTCAAGCGCTTGAGCGGTTATCTCGACGAAGCGCGCGCGGCCGGCGCGAACGTCGTCGAACTCGCTCAGGGCGACGCCGCGAACCGCATCCTCGCGCCGACGCTGGTGATCGATCCGCCGCAGAATCTCACGCTGATGCAGGACGAAATCTTCGGCCCGATCCTGCCGATCGTCATGGTCGACTCGGTCGACGCCGCGATCGACTTCATCAATGCGCGCCCGCGCCCGCTCGCGCTCTACCACTTCGACCATGACCGCGCGCGCACCCAGCGCGTGCTCGAACGCACCGTCGCCGGCGGCGTCACCGTGAACGACACCGTGCTGCACATCGCGCAATCGAAGCTGCCGTTCGGCGGCGTCGGGCCGTCGGGCATGGGGCATTACCACGGACATGAAGGCTTCCTCACTTTCAGCAAGCAAAAACCTGTGCTTTATCAGGCGCGCTTCAGCAGCATGAAGGTGCTGAGACCGCCGTATGGAAAATTGGCGAATTTCGTGTTGAAATTTTTGACGCGCTGACGCGCTTGCTCGTCATTCCAGCGCAAGCTGGAATCCAGCTT
>DAIMZS010000020.1:7685-21034 GCA_036733825.1 Rudaea sp. | reverse complement strand
GGCGAACCTTCCGAGATCGCGCGCGTCGTCGCCTTTCTCGCCGCCGACGATTCCGGCTTCATCACCGGCGCGAACATTCCGGTGAACGGCGGCTACTTCATCGATTTCTGAAGCCGCGGATGCTGTGACTTTCCGCCGACATCCGCATACAATTCGGGCACAATCGCTGGGGCAACACCAATCGTCAAACGCGCAATGCGTAAGGGGGCGTGGTGCGAAACTCTTTTTCAAGTGCAAGAAAATCGGCGTGGTCGCTGTTGGCGCTGGGCGCCTGCCTACTCCTGCTCGCGATGCCTGGCGTGTCCAACGCCACCGTCATCACCGCGTCGCCGCAAGATTTTTCGGTCGCGGAAGGAACGGCTTTCAACGGCGCCGACGACGGCCCGGTCGCCACCTTCACGGACGATAACCCCGCGGCGACACCTTCCGATTTCACCGCGACCATCGATTGGGGTGACGGCAGCGCGCCGAGCGCCGGCACCATCGTCGTCAATGACACCGAGTTTTCCGTTCTCGGCACGCACACCTACGCGGACGAGGGAACGTTCACGGTTACCGTGACAATCAGCGACGTCGCCCCCGGCAGCGGAACGGCGACGGTCGCCGACACGGCGACGGTCACCGAAGGCGACGTTCTTTCCGGCACGCCGCAAACGCTTTCGATGCTTCCCGGCACGTCGTTCACCGGCACGGTCGCAACGTTCTCCGACACGTTGACGACGAGCCCGGCTAGCGATTTCACCGCCACGATCGATTGGGGCGATGCGACGACCTCCGCCGGCATCGTCAGCGGCGGTTCGGGCGCATTCCAGGTCAGCGGCACGCATACCTACGCCAGCTCGGGCAACTTTTCCGTCACCGTGACCCTGACCGACGACGCCCCCGGCACGGCCACGGCCACCGTGATCAGCACGGCGATCGTCAAAGACAATCTGGTGGTCACGGCGAACAACATCTCGCCGACGGAGCACACCGCTTTCAACGGAACCGTCGCGACGTTTACCGACAGCGATACTTCCAAAACTCCGGCCGACTTCACCGCGTCGATCGATTGGGGGGACGGCAACACCTCGGCCGGCACGGTGACCGGAAGCAATGGCGCCTTCTCCATCGCCGGCCAGCACACGTACGCGGACGAAGGCAGTTTTCCGCTGAGCGTCACGGTAGCGGAAGTTTCCCCCGGTATCGCGACAGCCACCGCCGCCGCGACGGCGACCGTGGGCGAAGCCGACGTGTTGTCGGGAACGCCGGTGACTTTCGCCGCCACGGCCGGCAGCCCGTTCACCGGCACGGTCGCCCAGTTCGCCGACACGGACACGGTCAGCACCGCAAGCGATTTCAGCGCGACGATCAACTGGGGCGACGGCACCACGACCGCGGGCACCGTGAGCGGCGGCGCCGGCGCATTCCAGGTCGGCGGCACGCACACTTATGTGAGCGACGGCAGTTACTCCGTCATTGTGACGCTGAGCGACGACGCGCCGGGCACCGCCACCGCGACCGTCACCAGCACCGCGAACGTCACCAGCACGCTGACCGCCACGGCGAACAATATCTCCGCGACGGAACATACAGCTTTTAGCGGATCCATCGGCACCTTCACCGACAGCGACATCACCAAAACTGCGGCCTCGTTTACCGCGACCATCACCTGGGGAGACGCCACGAGCACGCCCGGCACGATCAGCGGAAGCGCCGGCTCGTTCACCGTCGCCGGTCAGCACACCTACGCGGACGAAGGCAGCTTTCCGTTGAGCATCACGGTGACTGAAACCGCGCCCGGCACGGCCACATCCACGGCCGCCGCCACGGCGACCGTGGCCGACGCCGACGTGCTGACGGGGACGCCGGTCACTTTCTCGGCCACCGCGGGCAGTGCATTCAACGGCGCGGTCGCTCATTTCTCCGACATTGATACGGTCAGCCCGGCGAGCGATTTCGTCGCGACGATCAACTGGGGAGACGGCGCGACCACAACGGGAACCGTGAGCGGCGGCGCCGGCGCATTCCTGGTGAGCGGCACGCACACGTACACGACAGTCGGCTCATTTACCGTCGTCGTGACTCTGAGCGATGATGCCCCGGGCACCGCCACCGCGACGGTAAGCAGCACGGCGAATGTGGCTCCGGCAGCGCCTGCCGTTCCTGCGCCGTTGCTGGGCCGCTATGGGATGATTTTCCTCGGCATCTTGTTGGCGGCCGCGGGTATGCGTTGGACTCGCGGCGGCGAACGCCGCATCCGATAGTCAGTCAGGTCGGCGGAATCGACCGCCGGCCTCACCAAGCCAGATCGGCCGGCACGTCGTCTTCGGACGGCGCATTCGGATCGCAGAGCAGAACCAAGGTATGCTCGTCGATCGCCTGCGCCTGCAACGCGATATCGCGCACGACGAGCAGATAGCGTCCGGCGAGCTGGATCACGGCGAGGTCGCCGCGGTTGAGTTCGGCGAGCTGCGCGGGCGTGCAGTAGATGCGGCGAATCTTGTTGCCGTGAGGGAAATGCCGCGGCAGTTCGGCCTCGGCCGAATTGAGCGCCCTGCCGGCCAGCAATTGCGCGAGCTTCTGCTTGCGTTCGCGCTTTTCCTTCGCGACCTGCTCGGCTTCGCGCTGCGCTGCGTCGCGTTCCTGCTTTTCCTGCTTCGCGCGCATGGCGTATGCGTGCGCGAGATTCGGCTCCTGCGCTTGCGCGGCGGGCTTCTTCGGTTGCGGCGCCGGCGGCTTGGGCGGATGCCGCGGCGGATTCTTGTGCGGTTCCTTCGCCGGTTTCGCCTCGGCCTTGAGCTTCGAGGCCAGGCCGGACTTCAACAATTGATCGCGCAGGGATTCGGACATAAAACGAACTTAAACACGCTTTGTCGAAGTGCAAATCTTATTTGAAAAGTGTGGCCAAGGATGGCCACTTTTGACTTTCGCGTTCAAGGACGAACGCACAGGTTACTTAAAGTGCGGCCAAGGATGGCCGCTTCTTGATTCTCGCGTTCAAGGATGAACGCACTAATAATGCGGAGGGGGCGGCTCGTCTCTCGCGTCCTGGCTCAATGTGGCGGTGATGCCGCCCAATTCATCGCGCAGGCGCTGAAATTCGCGCTGCAAGTCAACAAGGATGCGATCCTGCGCGGCCACGGTCGAATCCAGGCTCTGCACGGTGCTGTCGAGGAACGAGAGGCGCACTTCGAGCTCGGTCAGGCGCTGCTCGATCGACGCGGTGTTTTTGTCGGCGGCGCTCATGTCCGGCCCTTGGCCCTCGCCGCGGTGCCTTCCACGCTGCGGCCGCGACCGATGCCGTAGTAGGCGATGCCGGCCGCTTCCACGGCTGCCGGCTCGTAGATGTTGCGTCCGTCGAAGATCGCCGGCGTCTTCAGGCTTGCCTTGATGCGCGCGAAATCCGGGCTCCAGAACGCCTTCCACTCAGTCACGATGACGAGCACGTCGGCGCCGTCGAGCGCCGCGTCGGCCTCCTCGCAGAGCACGAGGTCGGCGCGCTCGCCGTAGATGCGCCGCGCTTCCTCGCGCGCTTCCGGATCGTACGCACGCACCGTCGCGCCGGCGTCCCACAGCTGCTCGAGCAGGCGCCGGCTCGACGCTTCGCGCATGTCGTCGGTGTTCGGCTTGAACGCCAGGCCCCAGACCGCGATCGTCCTGCCTTTCGGCGCGCCGCCGAAATGGCGCACGATCAGCTCGTACAACTTTTCCTTCTGCGCGTCGTTCACCGCCTCGACCATGCCGAGCAGGCGCGCCTGATAGCCGTGGCTGCGCGCGGTGCGTTCGAGCGCGCGCACGTCCTTGGGAAAGCACGAGCCGCCGTAGCCCGCGCCCGGATAGATGAACGAATAGCCGATGCGCGGATCGGAGCCCAAGCCGTGGCGCACGAGCTCGATGTCGGCGCCGACGCGCTCGGCGATGTTCGCCATCTCGTTCATGAAGCTGATCTTGGTCGCCAGCATCGCGTTCGCCGCGTACTTGGTCAGCTCGGCCGAGCGCACGTCCATCAGCACGATGCGCTCATGGTTGCGGTTGAACGGCGCGTACAGCACCTTCATCTGCTCGATCGCGCGCGGATCGGACGAGCCGATGACGATGCGGTCTGGACGCAGGCAGTCCTTGACCGCGTCACCTTCCTTGAGGAATTCGGGATTGGAAACGACGTCGAACGCGATCTGCGCCCCGCGCGCGCGCAGCTCGGCGGCGACCGCCTCGCGCACGCGATCGGCGGTGCCGACCGGCACGGTGGATTTATTGACGATCACCGTCGGCCGCTCCAGGTGCTGGCCGATCGTACGCGCCACGGTGAGTACGTGGGAAAGATCGGCGCTGCCGTCCTCGTCGGGCGGCGTGCCGACGGCGATGAACAGGATCGTGCCGTGCGCGATCGCCGCCGCGGCATCGGTGGTGAAGCGCAGGCGCTTCTTCGCGCGGTTCGCCGCGACGAGGTCTTCGAGCCCGGGCTCGAAGATGGGGATTTCACCGGCATCCAGCCGCGCGACTTTGGCCGCATCGATATCCACGCAGACGACGTCGTTGCCGACGTCGGCCAGACAGGCGCCCGTGACGAGGCCGACGTAGCCGGTACCAAAAATGCTGATTTTCATCCGCGCAATTGTAACGGTTGAGCAAGAAAGGCGCGATCAGGCGCAGAGATGAAAAAGGCGCGGAAGCCCGCGCCTTTTTCGAGTACCGACAGCAGCGTGATTACTGCTTCGCGGCGGGCTTGTCCGCCGGCTGCGGGGTCTTCGGGTTGGCAGCCGCCGGCGGTTCGATGCCGAGCAGGGTCACTTCGAAGATCAGCGTCGCATTCGGGCCGATCGGACCCGGGCCGTTCTCGCCGTAGGCGAGCTTGGACGGCACGTAGAACTTGTACTTCGAACCGACCGACATGAGCTGCACGCCCTCGGTCCAGCCCGGGATCACGCCGTTGAGCGGGAACGTCGCCGGACCGCCGTGATCGGCCGACGCGTCGAACTTGGTGCCGTCGATCTTCGTGCCGAGGTACTCGACCTTGACCGTGTCGGTCGCCTTCGGCTTCGGACCGGAACCTTCCTTGACCACTTCGTACTGCAGGCCCGATTCGGTTGTCTTCACGCCGGCCTTGGCCTTGTTCTTCGCCAGGAAGGCATCACCGTCAGCCTGGTTCTTCTTCGCTTCCTCGGAACGCTTGGCCATGACCGCGGCCTGGTGCTTCTGCATGAACTCCTGGTTGACCTGGTTGAGCTCTTCCGGGGTCAGGATCGGCTTGGTGCCCTTCAGGCCCGCCTGCAGCGCGCTGACGAGCGCGTTGACGTCGACTTCGTCCTTGATCTGGCTCAGGTTCTCGGCCACCTTCGTGCCGACGAGATAGCCGTACTTCTCCTTCTCGCTCTTGAACTTCGCGTCGATGGCCTTGTTCGCGGCCGGAGCCGCGGGGGCTGCGGCGGCCGGGGCTTGCGCGAACGCAGCGCCGGCGAGGGACATCACGCCGGCAACGGCGGTGGCGATCAGGGTCTTGCGCACAAACTGAGTCATGTATGCTCCTGGGTAACTCGAGAAATCTTCGGTGAGCGATCCGCAAACGGATCCGGAACGCCGGCCGCGCAACGCGCCGGCGCCAAAAAGGCGGTGTATTGTGCGGCTCCCATTCCGCGAAGGCAAATAAACCGGGGAGTTCGACCCGGTGAAATGTGCGGGGTTCCCCAGAATCCGCGTTCCGTTCAGTTTCCGGCGGCGGCGGTCGAGTGCGGTAGAATATACGCATGCTCCGTTTCGACGATCTCGCGCTCCGGCGCGGCCCCCTGCTTTTGTTCCAATCCATGACCCTGCAACTGCACGCCGGCTGGCGTGTGGGCATCAGCGGGCGCAACGGTGCGGGCAAATCGAGCCTGCTCGCTCTCGTCGCGGGCGAGTTGCAGCCCGACGCCGGCCATTTCGAACGACCGAAGAACTGGACGCTCGCCTGGGTCAAGCAGGAAGTCGAAGCGCTCGACGTGTCGGCGCTCGACTACGTGCTCGACGGCGACACCGAATTCCGTCAGATCGAACGCGACCTCGCCGCCGCCGAAGCCGCGCACGACGGTTTGCGCCAAGCCGCGCTGCACGAGCGCCTGCTCACCATCGACGGCTACGCCGCGCATGCGCGCGCGGGTGCCCTGCTTCACGGCCTCGGCTTCGGCGTGGGCGATGAGACGCGCAACGTGCGCGACTTCTCCGGCGGCTGGCGCATGCGCCTGAATCTCGCCCAGGCGCTGATGTGCCGTTCGGACCTGCTGCTGCTCGACGAGCCGACCAACCACCTCGATCTCGACGCGGTGATCTGGCTCGAAGGCTGGCTGAAAAAGTATACCGGCACCCTGCTCGTCATCTCGCACGACCGCGAATTTCTCGACGCCGTCGCCACGCACATGCTCAGCATCGCCGAGCAGCGCGTGGAATTGTTCGCCGGCAACCTGACCGGCTTCGAACGCAAGCGCGGCGAGCGCCTCGCGCAGCAGCAGTCGATGCTGGAAAAGCAGCAGCGCGAACGCGCGCATCTGCAAAGCTTCGTCGACCGCTTCCGCGCGAAAGCGTCGAAGGCGCGCCAGGCGCAGAGCCGGATCAAGGCGCTCGAACGCATGGTCGACATTGCGCCGGTGCGCGCCGCCTCGACGATCCGCTTCGAATTCCGCCAGCCGGCCGCGATGCCCGATCCGCTGCTGCGTCTCGACGAAGTCGCGGCCGGTTACGGCGAGCGCGTCGTGCTCGACAAGATCAAGCTCAGCCTCGTGCCCGGCGACCGCATCGCCCTGCTCGGCGCGAATGGCGCGGGCAAGTCGACGCTGATCAAGGTGCTCGCGGGGCAGCTTGCACCGCTCGCGGGCGAGATGATCGCCGCGCGCGATCTGAAGATCGGCTACTTCGCCCAGCATCAGCTCGAACAGCTGCATGCGAAGTCGACCGCGGTCGAACATCTGCTCGAGCTCGATCCCGCGCTCGGCGAGCGCGGCGCGCGCGACTTCCTCGGCGGTTTCGGCTTCCAGGGCGATCGCGCGCTCGAACCCGTGGCGCCGTTCTCCGGCGGCGAGAAGGCGCGGCTCTGTCTCGCACTGACCGTCTATCAGAAGCCGAATCTGCTGCTGCTCGACGAGCCGACCAACCATCTCGATCTCGACATGCGCGAAGCGCTGACCGAAGCGCTCAACGATTACGAAGGCGCGACCGTCCTCGTCTCGCACGACCGCGCGCTGATCCGCACCTGCTGCACCACCCTGCTGCATGTCGGCGGCGGCCGCGTCGCCGATTACGACGGCGATCTCGACGACTACGCGCGCATCGTGCAGCGCGCGAAGGCCGAAGAGTCGAACGCATCCGCCGCGCCGTCATCGGCCGGCAAGAACAAAGACGACCGGCGCAACCGCAGCAGCAAAACCGGCGCGGATGCGCGCGCCAAGGCTGCGCCGCTGCGCAAGAAACTGGCCGAGATCGAACAGCGCATAGCCGCGTTGGACAAAGACAAGCGCGCGCTCGACACCCAGCTTGCCGATCCGGGGTTCTACGCCAGCGCCGCCACGGCGCAAATGCGCGAACTGAGCCAAAAATCGAGCACCCTTGCCACCCAGATCGGCGAGCTCGAAGAAGCCTGGCTGGCCGCCCAGCACGAACTGGAACAAGCCGAAGTCGCCTGATTTGCAGCGGACGGCTGCGCCTATCCCGCCGTAGGGGCGCCATTCATGGCGCCTGCTCTTCCGAATAATTCTCAATAAAATCAAAGCGGGCTCGACAAATCGAGCCCCTACGCGCGGTCCTTTCCCACTTTTCGAAAAATAGTTGTTGACATCATGTGATTTAGTGTTATAGTTACATACAACACCGCAACATCAACTCACGAAGCAAAGAGATGATCATGAACACGTCCACTCCCGCTATCCGGCTCGGCTTATTCGCGCTGACGGGCGCGATCGTTCTCGGTGCCGCTGCCCTGCATTCCAACGCCAACCCCGCCGCGACCGCCGCTTCCACGCTGCCGATCGTCACGCTCGACACCGTCACGGTGCGGCCGGATGCCGACGACACCGTTGCGGCTTCCTTCGCCGCGCCGCTGCCGATGCTGCCGACCGTACATGTCACGGCGAGCGAAGAGGAAATCCTCGCCGCACGAATCGATCCGAGCGACCGCATCCAGATTCTCTCGACCATCCGCGTGCAGCCCAGCAGCGCGGAAATCGCCGCCGCCATGCGCGCTACGGCGGTCACCCAGTTGGGCGAGGACGACGACGGCGGCATCGGCGGCGCGCTGACCCGCGTCGTGGTCGAGCCGCACCGTCTTCGACTCGACATGCCCTACTATTCGTTCGGCAAAGCTCTGACCCGCAGCAAGTAAGCACGAATCGATATGAGCGTTACCTGGAACGACAATGCCCCGATCTATCGCCAGTTGCGCGATAAAGTCGTGGCCATGATTCTCGACGGCGTCCTCAAGCACGGCGATGCCCTGCCCTCGGTGCGCCAGGTCGCGGCGGACTTCCAGCTCAACCCGATCACCGTGTCCAAGGCGTATCAGGAGCTGGTCGACGACAACCTCGTCGAAAAACGCCGCGGCCTCGGCATGTACGTCGCCGAAGGCGCGCGCGAAGCCTTGCTGCGCAGCGAGCGCGAGCGCTTCCTGCGCGAGGAATGGCCGGCGCTGCGCGACCGGCTCCAACGCCTCGGCCTGGATATTTCCACCCTACTCGACACTTCGAAGAACACGAACGGCACCTCGCATGAATGATGCCAGCGCCAGCACCACGAATATCGTCCGCGCGCGCGGACTGACCAAGCGCTACGGCGCTTCCGTCGCGCTCGACCATGTCGATTTCGATATCGGCTCCGGCCGCATCGTCGGCTTGATCGGACCGAACGGCGCCGGCAAGACCACCGCGCTCAAGGCGATCCTCGGCCTGGCCGAATTCGAGGGCCAATTGTCCGTGCTCGGGCTCGATCCGCGCACGCACCGCACCGAGCTGATGCAGCAGGTGTGCTTCATCGCCGACGTCGCGGTGCTGCCGCGCTGGCTGCGTGTCGCCGACGCGGTCGACTTCGTCGCCGGCGTGCATCCGCGCTTTTCGCGCGAAAAGTGCCTGGCGTTCCTCGCGCGCACGAAGATCCAATCCAAGCAGCGCGTGCGCGAACTGTCCAAAGGCATGATCGTGCAGCTGCATCTCGCGCTCGTGATGGCGATCGACGCCAAGCTGCTCGTGCTCGACGAGCCGACGCTCGGCCTGGATATCCTTTACCGCAAAGAGTTCTACCAGAGCCTGCTCAACGACTATTTCGACGAGGAAAAAACCATCCTCGTCACCACCCACCAGGTCGAAGAGATCGAACACATCCTCACCGACCTGATCTTCATCAAGGAGGGCCGCTTGATCGTCAACGCGAGCATGGACGAGATCGCCGAACGCTACACCGAAGTCATGGTCGGCGCGGACAAGGTCGAGGCGGCGCGCGCGCTCAGCCCACTCAACGAACGCGCCATCTTCGGCAAGACGGTGTTCCTGTTCGACAACGTCGATCCCAAGCGCCTGGCCGAACTCGGCGAGCTGCACAAACCGAGCGTCGCCGACCTGTTCGTCGCGACGATGAAGGGCACCTACGCATGAACACTCCCTCGACGATCAAACATTCCCATCCCGTGCAAACCTTTCTCTGGCTGCTCAAACGCGAATACTGGGAACACCGCGGCGGCTTTTTCTGGGGCCCGCTGATCGCCGGCGGCGTGATGGTCGGGATCACCGTGCTGAGCCTGATCATCGCCGAAGCGACCGCCGCGCGGCACGGGGTCAACCTCAACGGCATGAACCTCGACGCGATCTCGCACAACATGACCGCCGACCAGATCACGACGTTCAACTCGGGCCTGTCGGTCGGACTGATGGGCTTGTCGCTGCCGATCGTGGTGACCTTGTGCTTCGTGGTGTTCTTCTATCTGCTCGGCGCCTTGTACGACGATCGCCGCGACCGCAGCGTGCTGTTCTGGAAGTCGCTGCCGGTGTCCGACCTCGACACGGTGCTGTCGAAAATTGCGGCGGCCGTGGTCGTCGCGCCGTTGCTCGCGATCGCCGCGGTGATCGCGGTGCACCTCGCCTTCCTCGTCGTCTTGAGCGTGTGGGCCGGCCTGCATGGCGTCAATCCGCTGCCGCTGCTGTGGAATCCCGTGCCGCTGCTGTCGATGTGGATCAAGCTCGTGCTGCTGATTCCGATCAACGCGCTGTGGGCGCTGCCGACGGTCGGCTGGCTGCTGCTGTGCTCGGCGTTCGCGCGCTCCAAGCCGTTCCTGTGGGCCGTGGCCGTGCCGTTCTGCCTCGGCCTGGTCATCGGCTTCAGCCACCTGCTGCAGCAGTTCTCGATTCCGAGCGCGTGGTACTGGCGGAACATCGTCGGCCGCATCCTGTTCGGCATCATTCCGGGCGGCTGGTTGAGCCTCAACGGCAGTTCGTGGAATGGGCTGACGACGGGCGACAACTTCAATTTCCCGTTCAACAAGTCCGACCTCATCCACTCCGTGCTCGGCTGGGACCGCATGTTTGCCGCGCTCTCTTCGCCGGATCTCTGGATCGGCGTCCTCGCCGGCGTCGGCATGATCGTTGCGGCGATCTACTTCCGCCGTCAACGCATCGAAACATCGGTCTAACGCAAGCAATAACTCCGGCGCTCACGCAGCGCCGGAGTTTGGCGTAAAGATCGGAGGTTTACAGCCGCTCGCTGACGATGCGGTAGGCATCGCCATCCTTGATCACGCCGGCCTGATTCAGGTCGATATCGCCGATCAGCCAGTAGCGATCGAAGCCCATGTCGTTGCGGCGGAAGACGACGGCGTGGCTGCGGTAAATGTAGAACAGATCGCCGTAGCGCAGGTCGTCCGGACGCATTTGCCCGCCGATGACTTTCGCATCGTTGAAATGACGCTCCATGTCGGTGCGAATCTTGCCCGAAGGAACCTGCGCCGCGAACATCTTCGGCTCCGAATGCATGGCGCGCAGGCTGGGATTGGCGACATCACGCATGGTTTCGGTCACGCGATACGCGTTCGTGTCGGTCTTCACCAACTCAGCGCGGTCGACGTTGAGATCGCCCTCGATCCAGTACAACTGGACACGCGAACGGTCCCTTCTCACCGCCGCGCGCACCGGACCGCGCACGAAAATTTCGTCGCCTTTCTGCAGCTGCGCGGGACGGATCGCGCCGACCGCAGGGCGGCCGAGGTTGAACTGGTTTTGGAAACCCTGTTTGATCGCGGCGATATCCGCGTCCGGCGCTTTCGGTTGCACCGCCGCCGCCGACGCCGGCGGCGCAATCGAGGCGACATGCTGCGCCGGCGCCGCGGGTGCGGGAGCCGGCGCCTGCACCGGGGCCGGTTCCGGCGGCGGCGGCGCGGCCGCCGGCTTGGCCAGGGCGATCTCGGTCTTCGGCGGCGCGGCCGCCGGTGCCGGACTTTCCGTCTCAGTGGCCGCTGGCTTCGCCGGCGCGCGCGGCGCGGGCTTGGCCGCGGCGACGTCGACCGGCGCCGCAGGCGCGGCTTCCGCCGGTTTCGCCGCGGCCACCGCAGGCGCCGCGGGAGCCGCCGCGTCGGGCTTCGCCGCCGGCTTGCCCGCATCGACCACGCGCACGAGCACGTTCTCGAAGAACGCATCGTTCGTCTTCACCTGCACGCCCGGCGCGGCCGCGCGCAGCTTGCCGGCCACCTTGGCCTGCCAGTACGGCGGCGTCGTCACGACGATCGTTTTGCCGCTCGCCGCCGCCTGGCGCGCGATCACGGCGAGCTTGGCGTCCGCGGCGCCGGATTCGAAATCCTTGCCGTCGATCGCGAAGTCCTGCGCAAAGAGCGCACCCGAAGCGAGCGCGCACACCACTCCAATAACGGAAAACCGCTTAGACAACATTTTTGCTTGCCCCTGTGTAAACAAAGCGGCAGCCGAGGGCCGCCGCTTAAGTGATTGAATACATTGACAACCTTACGTCAGCAAAGCAAGGTCGAGAAACGATATTTGTGACGCGGTTCAACAAACCGCATCACATTTTCACCCTCCGGCGGAGCCGCCGTGCGTGCCGCCCCGGGTCAACGCCGCCGGGTCGAGCAGTTTTTCCAGCTCGGCTTTTGGCAAACCGGTGGTTTCGAGCGCCACATCGAGAATCGGCCGGCCTTCCTTGTAGGCGCGTTTCGCCGCCGCGGCGCCCTTTTCGTAGCCGATCACCGGATTGAGCGCGGTGACCAGGATCGGGTTACGCGCGAGCGCTTCCTTGACCCGCTCCGTGCGCACCTTGAACCCCGCGATCGCGCGGTCGGCGAGCAGGCGCGAGGCGTTCGCGAGAATTTCTATACTTTGCAGCAAATTATACGCAATCACCGGCAGCATCACGTTGAGCTGGAAGTTGCCGCTCGCGCCGGCGACCGCAATGGTCGCGTCGTTGCCGATCACCTGCGCCGCGACCATAGCCACCGCTTCGGGAATCACCGGATTCACCTTGCCCGGCATGATCGACGAGCCCGGCTGCAGCGCGGGCAGCTCGATCTCGCCGATTCCTGCCAACGGACCGGAATTCATCCAGCGCAGATCATTTGCAATCTTGGTCAGCGACACGGCCAGCGTCTTGAGCTGGCCGGACAGTTCGACCGCGGCGTCCTGCGAGGACAAGCCCTCGAAGAAATTCGCCGCCGACACGAAACGCACGCCCGTCGTCGCGCTCAACGCCTTGCAGATGCGCGGACCGAGCTTGGCATCGGCATTGACGCCCGTGCCGACCGCCGTGCCGCCCTGCGGCAGCGCGCGCACGCGCTCGAGCGCGCTTTCGATGCGTGCGATGCCCGAGGCGATCTGCGCCGCCCAGCCGGACAATTCCTGGCCGAAGGTCACCGGCATCGCGTCCATCAGGTGCGTGCGGCCGGTCTTGACCACCTTGTTCAATTCGCGCGCGCGGCGCTCGATCGTTTTGCGCAAATGCTTCAGCGCCGGCAGCAGCTTTTCGCTAGCGGACAGGGCTGCGCTGACATGGATCGCGGTCGGAATCACATCGTTCGACGACTGGCCCAGGTTGACGTCGTCGTTCGGATGAATCTTCAACGTCGCCGTCGACGCGAGATGCGCGATGACCTCGTTCGCGTTCATGTTCGAGGAAGTCGCCGAACCGGTCTGGAACACGTCGATCGGAAATTGCGCGTCGAACTCGCCCGCGGCAACGCGATCGGCCGCCCTGCGGATCGCCTTCGACTTGGTTTTCGCCAGATGCCCGAGATCGCCGTTGACCTGCGCGGCCGCGGATTTGATCAGACCGAGCGCGCGCACGAATTCGCGCGGCATGACGAGGCCAGAAATCGGGAAATTCTCCACCGCGCGCTGCGTCTGCGCGCCCCAGAGCGCGTCGGC
>DAIMZS010000020.1:2818-7585 GCA_036733825.1 Rudaea sp. | reverse complement strand
TCCCCCCTCACCGCCCTCTCGCCGCTCGACGGCCGCTACGCCGCCAAAGTCGAGAACCTGCGCCCGATCTTCAGCGAATACGGGCTGATGCAGCGCCGCGTCCTGGTCGAGGTGCGCTGGCTGCAGGCGTTGGCCGACGAGAAGCAGATCGGCGAAGTCGCGGCGTTCTCGGCCGCCGCGCGGGCCAAATTGCAGGCGATCGCCGACGGGTTTTCCGTCGCCGACGGCGACCGCGTCAAGGAGATCGAACGCACGACGAACCATGACGTCAAGGCGATCGAATATTTCATCAAGCAGCGCATCGGCGACGACGCCGAACTCGGCAAGGCCAAGGAGTTCGTCCATTTCGCCTGCACGAGCGAGGACATCAACAACCTCGCCTACGCGCTGATGCTGCGCGACGCGCGCGACGGCGTGCTGCTGCCCGCGCTCGACGCCGCGATCGCGAAGCTGCGCGAACTCGCGCACGCGAACGCCACGCTGCCGATGCTCTCGCGCACGCACGGGCAAACCGCCTCGCCGACCACGCTCGGTAAGGAACTCGCCAACGTCATCGCCCGCCTCGAACGCCAGCGCAAGCAGATCGCCGGCGTGGAAATCCTCGGCAAGATCAACGGCGCGGTCGGCAACTACAACGCGCACGTCGTCTCGTATCCGGAAGTCGATTGGCCGGCGCTGTCGAAGCGCTTCGTTGAATCGCTGGGCCTGACGTTCAATGCGTACACGACGCAGATCGAGCCGCACGACTTCGTCGCCGAACTGTCCGATGCGGCGCGGCGCGCGAACGTCGTCCTGATCGATCTGTGCCGCGACATCTGGGCCTACATTTCGCTCGGCTATTTCAAACAGGCGCTGAGGGCCGGCGAAGTCGGATCGTCGACGATGCCGCACAAGGTCAATCCGATCGACTTCGAGAACGCCGAAGGCAATCTCGGCGTCGCCAATGCGCTGTTCGGCCACTTCGCCGAAAAGCTGCCGATTTCGCGCTGGCAACGCGACCTGACCGATTCGACCGTGCTGCGCACGCTCGGCACTGCGTTCGGCCACACGCAGATCGCGCTCGATTCGCTGATGCGCGGCCTGGGCAAGCTCAACGTCGATCCGGCGCGCGTCGCCGCCGACCTCGATGCGAGCTGGGAAGTGCTCGCCGAAGCCGTGCAGACCGTGATGCGCCGCCACGGCCTGCCCGAACCGTACGAACAGTTGAAAGCGCTCACGCGCGGACAAGGCATTACGCGCGAGTCGATGCGCGAGTTCATCGCCGGTCTCGCCCTGCCCGATGCCGACAAGCGGCGCCTGCTGGCGCTGACGCCGGCGAGCTACATCGGCGTGGCCGAGTCGCTCGCCAAACACATCTGACCCCCGCTGTCATTCCCGCGAAAGCGGGAATCCATTTTTCTTTCGCTTCGAGGGAATAAGATCAAGATGGATTCCCGCTTTCGCGGGAATGACGAGCAAGAGAGAAAAAGTGGCCGGACGATGACCATCGCCCGGCCACAGAACCTCACGCCGCCGCCTGCTGCTTGATCAGGCCTTCCGCAGCCATCGCCGCCTGCACGGCTGGACGCGCGGCAACGCGCTCCTGAAACGCATTGAGCGCCGGGAAACTGGACAGATCGACGCCCGCACCCTTCGACCAACGCGTGACGACGAACAAATACGCATCGGCTGCGGTGAACGTCTCGCCGAGCAGCCACGGCTGTTTGGCCAACAGGCCGTCGAGCAGCGCGTAGCGCTTGTGCAGATACGCCTTGCGCTCGGTGCGCGTTTCCTCCGGCGTCTCCGCGCGGAACAGCGGCGAATAGGATTTGTGGATCTCGGAATTGATGTAGCCGAGCATTTCCTGCAGCCGCGAACGCGCCAGCGTGCCGTTCGGCGGCGCGATGCCGCTGCCCGGCTTCTGGTCGGCCAGATACTGCGCGATCGCCGGTCCTTCGGTGAGCACTTCGCCGTTGTCGAGTTCCAGCGCAGGCACGTAGCCTTTGGGATTGATCGCGAGGAAATCGCGGCCGGTTTCGGTCAGCTTGGTCTTGGTATCGACTTTCTCGAGCTTGATCGGCAGGCCGACTTCGTGCGCGACGATGTGCGGCGACAGCGAGCAAACGCCGGGGGAATAGTAGAGCTTCATAATGTCTTTCTCCTTGATGGGAAACGATGCACTCCGCGCCGCGCGGCCGTCGCGGCGGGTGGCGATATCCTATCCATACCAAGTTACTTTTGGATACCACCTAACCCGGCGTAACTGATAAAATGTGGTATCCCGCAAGTAACTTGCGAACCGCCGAGTAACCACTCATGGGCCTGCCGCTGCGCAAAAGCAAAGTCGATCCGCCGCCGAGTTGTCCGCTGACCCGAAGCCTCTTGCTGTTGCGCGGCGCCTGGGCGCCGAACGTGATCTGGGCGCTTTCGGGCGAGCCGCGCCGCTTCGGCGAGCTGCGCCACGACATCCCGATGATTTCCGCGCGCGTGTTGTCCGCGCGCCTGCGCGAACTCGAGACGCGCGGGCTGGTGTCGCGCCATCTGCTCGACACCTCGCCGCCCTCGGCCGAGTACACGCTGACCGAACTCGGCCGCGAAGTGATGCCGGCGATCAAAGCGCTGATCGCCGTCGGCCACAAACTGCCCGAAGTCGACGGACGCGCACGTGGCATCGCCCGCAAAACTTCCGGCACGGCTTCGCCGTCGACGCGAGCCGCCGCATGAAGTCGACGACCGGGAAACATCGCGCAGCGCCGGCCATCGAAGTCCGCGCCACCTCGCGTCACCCGCTCGGCGTGTCGGCGCAGGATTTTCTGCGTGGCTACTGGCAGAAGCGCCCGCTGCTGATCCGCGGCCTGTTCGCCGGCGGCGTCAATGCGGTGGCGCCGGACGATCTGGCCGGCCTCGCCGGCGAGGAAGCCGCGCTGTCGCGTATCGTCGTGCACGATGAAAAGCGCGATCGCTGGACCCTGCGCAACGGCCCGTTCCGCGCCACCGATTTCGCCAAACTCGGGCGCCGCCGCTGGACGCTGCTCGTGCAGGACGTCGACAAGTGGGACATGGACGTCGCCGCCCTGCTTGACCGCTTCACTTTCCTGCCCTCGTGGCGTATCGACGATGTGATGGTCAGCTACGCGACCGACGGCGGCGGCGTCGGCCCGCACGTCGACCAGTACGACGTGTTCCTCGTGCAGGGCATGGGCTACCGCCGCTGGAGCATCGACGCGCGTCCGCGTGCGTTCGCGCCCGAGGCGTTCCGCGACGACAGCGAGCTGAAGCTGTTACGCGAATTCACGCCGACGCACGAGTGGCTGCTCGACCCCGGCGACGCACTCTACCTGCCGCCGGGCGTGCCGCACGACGGCGTCGCGCTCGGCGAATGCACGACGTATTCGATCGGCATGCGTGCGCCGTCTCGCGCCGAGCTGCTGTTCGATTTCGTCGAACACCTCGCCGAACCGCTCAGCGAGAACGACCGCTACGTCGATCCCGACCTGACCCCGGCGCGCGAGGCCGGCGAAATCGACGACGCCGCGCTCGCGCGCGTGCGCAAGGCGCTGCCGCATTTCACCCACGTGGAAAACTCCGTGCTGGCGCACTGGTTCGGATGTTTCATCACGCGCTATCGCAGCGCGCAGATCGTCGCCGCGCCGAGAAAGCCGATCGAGTTGGCAGCCTTGCGCCAACGGCTGCCGCGCTCCGCGATCCTGCGCAATCCGTTCAGCCGTTTTGCCTGGCGGCGCGCGGGCCGGAGCGCGCAGTTGTTCGTCGCCGGCGAAGCCATGGCTTGCCCGCTCGTCTTTGCTCGGCAAATCGGCGCGCAGCGTGAAATCGACGGCAGTGCCTTCGCTACCGCCGACGAGGCGACACTGCAAATGCTGAAAATGCTGCTCGACACCGGCCATTTGCAACTTGTGCCGCAGCGGCGACGCTAGCCGTTGAAGCGCCGGACTCTGCGTTAAGATCGGTTCGCGATGAGCAAGAAGCCGGCCCTCACCGTCAGCAACGAAGACCACGATTTGTTCGTGCAGTCGATCGGCAGCGTGCGGCCGATTCGGCAAAGCGTCACCGAGCACGACAAGCCGCGGCCTGCGCCCGAGCCGGTGCAGTCCCTGCTCGACGAGGCGCGCGTGCCGGGCGAACTGATCGATTCGGATATCGATCCGGCGCTGATCGAAGTCGGCGAAGAGCTGAGTTATCTCAAGGATGGCCACTCGCCGATGCTGCTGCGCAAACTCAAGCGCGGCCAGTTCAGCATCGCCGACGAAATCGATCTGCATCAGATGACCGCGGCGGTGGCGCGCGAGGCGGTGGCGCAGTTTCTCGCCGAGAGCCGGCGCGAACGCCGCCTCTGCGTGAAGATCATTCACGGCAAGGGTTTGCGCTCGCGCAACGAGGGACCAGTGCTCAAGCGCCTGGTCGACGGGCTCCTGCGCCGTCGTGCCGATGTCCTCGCCTTCGCCTCGGCCAAGGCGAATCAGGGCGGCACCGGAGCCGTGATCGTGCTGCTGGCTAGTTGATCGTGTTGGATGCGTCCGCAGTCTTGCTCTTCTGCGGATAATTCACCCACATGACCCGAGCGCCTTTGATTTCGGCCCACTGATTGACGGCCGTCACCTTGGCGACGTCGACGTCGGCGTTGAATCCATGGTTGGCTCGCGATGCGGTGCCCATCGATGCACATCCGCCGAGTCCCAACGACATGCTCGCCAGCGCGAGAAGTATCGAACGTTTCATGGCAACCTCCGAAGAACCTGCCAATGCGGCCAGCGACCGCTTGCCGCCACC
>DAIMZS010000020.1:0-2718 GCA_036733825.1 Rudaea sp. | reverse complement strand
CCACGACATCGCCTTCGACGCGGGCGACATCGTCCGCGCTGCGCAACGCGCCCCGCCCCCACAGCGGGCCGGTCAAACCGATGTCGCCGTCGGCATAGCGCTGGAGCAGATCCGGTGTCAGCGGCTCCGGGCCGAAAATGCTGTGCGTGCCGGCCAGCATCCACACCTCGCCGGCCAGCGGCGAACGCCAGGTGCCGGCATCAATGCGCGCCGCCAGCACGGCGTTGAACAGGTGCGAACGCGCCGCCGAGAGCAATAGGCTGCGTTCGTGCCGCTGCACGCGCCGGCCGGCAAACATGCGCAGCGCGCGCTCGACGTTGGCGCCGCCGTGGCCGAAACGCTGCTCGCCGAAATAATTCGGCACGCCGGCCTCGGCGATCGCGGCGATGCGCATGTCGGCGGCGGCGCGATCGCCCTGAATTTCGCGAAGTATAATTTTAAACTTGTTGCCTTTGAGCGCGCCGCGCTTGAGCTTGCGGCTGTGCCGCGCCGCTTCGAGCACGCGGAATTCCGCATGCTGCAGCGCCGCCCAGTCCGGCCCGGCCGGCTTGCCGGGAAGATGCACCGAAAACGTCTGCCGGGTGACGGCATGGCGGTCCTTGAGCCCGGCGTAACTCACGGCCTCGGGCGCCACGCCCGCGTATCGCGCCAGTTCGCGCGCGACGAAATCGGTGTTCGCGCCGCGCTTCTCCACGCGCAGGAATACGTGCTCGCCGGCACCGTCCGGTCCGAAGCCGAGATCTTCGTCGACGACGAAATCTTCGGGCGCGGCGCGCAGCGTGCCGGTCAGCGGTGGGCCGCCGTGGGCGTAGGGAAGTTCGATCATGTTGTTTCTCTTTGCCGTCTTTCCCTAAGTTTTTTGGGTATGTAAAAACGGCTACTGACTTTGGGGAACGAGCAGCACCACGGCCAGCGCCGCGATGCCCTCGCCGCGCCCGGTGAAGCCGAGCTTCTCGCTCGTCGTCGCCTTGATGCCGATCTGCCCCGCGCCGACGCCGAGGTCGACGGCGAGATGCTCGCGCATTGCCTGCGCATGCGGGGCCACCTTCGGCCGTTCACAGACGACGCTGATGTCGGCGTTGCCGACCGTGTAGCCGTGTTCGTGCATCAGCTCCGCGCAGCGGCGCAGGAACATGCGGCTGTCGGCGCCGCGCCAGCGTTCCTCCGACGGCGGGAAATGCGTGCCGATGTCGCCGAGCGCGAGCGCGCCGAGAATCGCATCGCACAACGCATGAATGACCACATCGCCGTCCGAATGCGCGACCACGCCCTGGGTATGCGCGATGCGCACGCCGCCGAGGACGATGTGGTCGCCCGGACCGAACGCATGAACGTCGAGACCCTGGCCGATGCGCATCAGCATTCCCTCCCGAGCAGGAATTCCGCCAGCATCATATCCGCCGGCGTCGTCACCTTGATATTGCTTTCCGCACCCTCGACGAGCAAGGGGCGCAGGCCGGCGCGTTCTATCGCCATCGCTTCGTCGGTGACGACGATGCCCGCGGCGCGCGCGGATTCGAGCGCGGCAATGAGTTCGCCGAGGCGGAACAGCTGCGGCGTCAACGCGCGCCAGCGTGCTTCGCGCGGCTCGGTTCCGATGCAACAGCCGTCGGAATCGGCACGCTTGAGCGTATCGCGCAATGGCGCGGCGAGCAGCGCGCCGCCGGCGGCAACGCCGAGTTCGACCAGGCGCGAAATGTCGTCCGCGCGCACGCACGGGCGCGCCGCGTCGTGCACGAGAACGAACTGATCGCGCGCGGCCTTGCCCGCGAGCGCATGCAGTCCGGCAAGCACGGAATCGGCGCGCTCGCCGCCGCCGATACAAGTCAGCACCGGCTTGCCGTGCAGCGACGTCGTACCAGGCCAGCGCGGGTCGTCTTGCGCCAACGCGACCATCAGCCCGGCGACAAGCGGATGCGCGGCGAGCCGGTCGAGCGTGCGCAGCAGCAGCGGCTGGCCGCCTAATGGCAGGTACTGCTTGGGAACCTCGCCGCCGAAACGCGCACCGCGGCCCGCCGCCGGCACCACGCACCAGAGCGCGGCGTCAGTGCTTGGCATCGCCGCCCTTATCCGCGCCGGCCTTGGCCGCCTCGGATTTTTCCTCGCCGGGCGCCGGTTCGACGACCTGATAGAAAATTTCGTCGGGTTTGATCAGGCCGAGCTCGGTGCGCGCGCGTTCTTCGATCGCGTCCCGGCCGTTGCGCAAATCCTCGACGTCGGCCTGCAGCTGATCGTTGCGCTGCTTGAGCTTCGCATTCTCGGCTTTCTGCTCGGCGATCTGCGCCTGCAGACGCGCGATCTCGCGGAAGCCCCATTCGCCGGCCCACAGCTTCACGCCGAGGACCAGCAGCAGCGCCAGCAGGATCAGGGCAACCCAACGCAGCACGCGGGTCGTCCGTCAAACGAGGCCGGGCAGATTTGGGAACGCCGCGCGTCCCGCATACTTCGCCGCGGCACCGAGCGCACCTTCGATGCGCAGCAACTGGTTGTATTTCGCCACGCGGTCGGAGCGGCACAGCGAGCCGGTCTTGATCTGCGTCGCCGTGGTCGCGACCGAAATGTCGGCGATGGTGACGTCTTCGGTTTCGCCCGAACGGTGCGACACGATCGCCGCGTAGTTCGCCTTGTGCGCCATCGCGATCGCTTCAAGCGTTTCGCTGAGTGTGCCGATCTGGTTGACCTTGATCAGGATGGCGTTGGCGATGTGCTTGTCGATGC
>DAIMZS010000019.1:0-21165 GCA_036733825.1 Rudaea sp. | reverse complement strand
TTGACCGTGACCACGCCGTTTACCACGACCAAGTCCATCTCCTGCGGCTACAACGCCTGTTTTGCGACGGCAGGCACCACCCAAACCGTCACGATCCGGCTGACCAACAACACGCCTTCGCCCATCGCCGTGACCACCCTCACGGACAATGTGACCACGATGGGAACCGGATTTACCGTGGGCACGAGCCCCGCGCCGTCGACGACCTGTGCGGGCGGCACGGTGGCCGCTCCCGCCGGCGGTACGACGATCGTTCTGACCGGCGGAACGATCCCGGCTTCGGGATTCTGCACGATCACCGCCAGCGTCCATATTCCGCTCAGCTTGGCGGCATTGTCGGGCGGTACCAATACCATTCCTGCCGGGAACATCGTGACCAGCGCCGGCAACAACCTCACTGCGACCACCGGCCGCGTGGGCATTCTCAGCCCGCTCCAAATCAACAAGTCGCTCAGTCCCGGCGCGATGAATGCGGGCGGGACATCCACGCTGAACATATCCTTGAGCTATTTGTCGTTCAGTGGAACACGCGTGGATCCGCTGACCAACATCAGCGACAGCGACGCCCTGCCTACCGGCATGGTGATCGCTACGCCGTCGGGACTGACCACGACCTGCACGGGCGCGACGATCACCGCGCCGCCGGGTGGATCGACGGTCGCCTTTTCCGGTGTGACTTTGGATCCCACCAATACGTCATGCACCATCTCGCTCAAAGTATTTGTGCCCACTACAACGCCGCCGGGCACGTTAACCAATAGGATTGCCCAAAACACGGCGACGACGGCTCAGGGGGTGAGCAACACCACTCGGCTCGAGAACAATATCTATGGGCATCTGATCGACGCGGGGACCGCGGCGAGCGTGACCGTCTCCCCTGCAACCAGCATGACGTTAAACAAGTCGTTCTCGCCGGCGACGGTGCCTCTGGGAACGGCGAGCCAACTGCAAATCCGCTTCGTCAATACGAATCCGAACAACATTGCGCTCTCGGGTTCCAGTCTGACCGATGCGCTACCCACCGGCATGGTGGTCGCCAATCCAGCCGGTGCGTCGTTCTCGGGCAGCGGATGCTCCGGAACAGTCACGGCGGCGGCCGGTGCATCCACGGTGGCGTTGTCCGGAGCGAATATTGCCGCCGGCGCCACGTGCAACCTCAATGTCAATGTCGTCGGCAGTGCGGCCGGCAATCTGGTCAACACGATTCCGGCCGGTGCCTTCACGTCGGCGCAGAACGTCAGCAACGGCGGCGCGGCGACCGCCACGCTCGCGACGACGGGCACGGCCGATCTGTCCATTACGAAGACCGACAACAAGACCTCCGTGGCTTCCGGCACCAGCACGACCTACACCATCACGGTAGGCAATGCCGGTCCCAACAACGTGGCTGGGCTGACGGTCAACGACCCGATCCCGAGTGGAAGCGGAGTGACCTACACGTGGACGTGTTCGGCCGGCGCGGGCGCTTCGTGTGGCGCGGCGTCGGGCAGCGGTGCGATCAACGATACGGCGGTCGATATCAACGTCGGCGGCACGGTGACCTACACCGTGACGGCGGCATTGCCGAGCAATTACAGCGGCGCGTCATTTACGAATCAGGCGTCCCTCGATCTGCCGGGTACCGTCTCGGATCCGAATCCGGCCAACAACACGGCGAGCGATACGGATACGGTGGTGCAGGGTGTCGCGTTGGCCTTGACCAAGACCGACAGCAGTACAACCTATACACCGGGCGGCACGGCGACTTACACGATCACGGCGAAGAATACGGGCCAGGCGAACGCCACACAGGTGAACATCACCGACTCGCTGCCGAGCGGCATGACGCTGAACGGTACGGTTGCCTGCACGCCGTCCGGCACGGCGGCCTGCGGCACAGTCACCGGCGCGGCGGGGCAGACGCAGTTCACCGCGAACGGCGCGACGTTGCCCGCGAACTCGGGCGGCACGCTCACTTTCAGCGTGCCGGTCAAATACGCCTCGAATATGACGATCGCCACACTCACCAACACGGTAACCGCGACCGACGTGCCCAGCGGGGCGACCGGGTCGGCATCCGACGGCGACGACATCATCATGCCGGGCTCGGACGTGTCTCTGGTCAAGACCGGTCCGGCGAGTGTAGTGCCCGGTGGTCCGATCAGCTACACGCTGGTGATCAGCAACGCCGGGCCGTCGGACGCCAACAACACCACCTTCAACGATCCGGTTCCGGCCTCGATCACGGGCGTGACCGCGACCTGCGGCAGCCCGACCGGTGGCGCCGTGTGCCCGGGCTCGGTGACGGTCAGCGGCAATACGGTCAGCGGTGCGGTTCCGACCCTGCCGGCCGGCGGGTCGGTGACGATCACGATCAACGGCACGACCTCGCCCACGAACGGCACGGCGTTGGTCAACACCGCCACCGTGACGCCACCCAACGGCGTGACCGATGCGAGCACCGCCAACAATACGAGCGCAGCGACGACGGCGATCACGCCGGTGATCCAGATCACCAAGACCGCGGACACGAACCAGCTCGTGCCGGGCGGCACGGTGCACTACACGATCACCGTAACCAACCCCGGACCGGTGGCGGCGGACAACACCGTGGTCACCGACCCGGTGGCCGCCGGCATCGCCAGTCAGACCTGGACCTGCGCAGCCAGCGGCGGCGCCACCTGCGCGGCGAGCGGCAGTGGTGCGATCAACGACACGATTGCCACGTTCCCGGCGAACAGCTCGGCCGTGTACACGGTGACGGCGACGATCAGCAACACGCCGCCGACGACCGTGATCAATACGGCGACGGCGACGACGCCGAACAACGCGAACGTCTGCGCTCCGGCGAACACGCCGGCGCCGTGCAGCGCCTCGGCGAGCCTGCCGCCGGTGCCGCAGGTGAGCGTCAGCAAGACAGCCGACGTCACTGCCGTCACGGCCGGCGGCACGATCGTTTACACGATCACCGTGAGCAATACGGGCGTGATCGCGGCCGACAACACCCCGGTCAGCGATCCGATCCCGACCGGCATCACCGGCCAGACCTGGACGTGCGCAGGCAGCGGCGGCGCTGCGTGCGGTGCGGCGAGCGGCACGGGTGCGGTCAGTGACGCGATCGGCGCGTTCCCGGCCGGCAGCTTCGTCAAGTACACGGTGACGGCGACGGTCAGCGGCACGCCGCCGGCGTCGATCACCAACACGGCCACGGCCACGCCGACCGGCGGTGCGCTGTGCACCCCGGGCAACACGGCGCCGCCGTGCAGTGCCACGGCGACGGTATCGTCCAACCCGCAGATCACGATTGCCAAGTCGGCGAGCACCAGCTCGCTGGTGCCGGGCGGCACGGTGACTTATACGGTTACGGTGACCAACAACGGCGCGGTGGCGGCGGACGGCACGACGGTGAGCGATGCGATTCCAACCGGCATCGCGAGCCAGACATGGATCTGTGCGGCCAGCGGCGGCGCAACCTGCGCAGCGAGCGGCACGGGGGCGATCAGCGACACGATCGCGACGTTCCCCGCGGCCGGCTTCGTGACGTACACGGTGACGGCAACGCTGGCGGCCAATCCGCCGGCGACGGTGACCAATACGGCATCGGCGACACCGCCGGCCGGCGGTACGTGCGCACCGAATGGGACGGCCCCGCCGTGCGAGGCCACGGTGAGCGGCGGTACGGTGCCGCAAGTGCAGATCGCCAAGACAGCGGACGTAACCAGCGCCTCGCCGAACGGCACGGTGACTTACACGATCACGGTGACCAATGTCGGTGCGGCGGCGGCCGATGGGACGACGGTGAGCGATCCGGTACCGACCGGCATCACCGGACAAACGTGGACGTGTGTCGGCAGCGGCGGCGCAACCTGCGCGGCGAGCGGCACGGACGCGGTCAGCGATACGATTGCGACATTCCCGTCGGGCAGCTTCGTGACCTACACGGTGACGGCGACGGTGGCTGCCACTCCGCCGGCGACGGTGAGCAACACAGCGAGTGCGACGCCGCCGAACAGCGGCGTGTGCCTGCCGAACAACACGGCGGCGCCGTGCACGGCGACGGTCGACTTGGGTGCGGTGCCGTTGGTCAACATCGCCAAGACAGCCGACGTCAATTCGGTGTTCGCGGGGGGTACGGTTCACTACACGGTCACGGTCAGCAACGCGGGCTCGGCCGCGGCCGACGGCACGGCCGTGAGCGATCCGATCCCCGCCGGCATCGCTTCGCAGACCTGGACGTGCGCGGCCAGCGGCGGGGCGACCTGCACAGCGAGCGGCAGCGGTGCGCTTAGTGACACGCTCGCGACGTTCCCGGCGGGCAGCTCCGTCGTGTACACGGTCACCGCGATCGTGGACGCCGCGCCGCCGGCGAGCATTGTCAATACGGCCACGGCAACACCGCCGGCCGGCGGGCTGTGCGCGCCGAATGCCAGTGCAGCGCCGTGCACGGCTACGGCCACCGTCGCTGCCTCGGTGCAGACGCCGACGGTCGCCATCACCAAGACGGCCGACAGCCAGAGCGTTGCGCCCGGCGGCACGATTCATTACACCGTGACGGTAACCAACTCCGGACCGGTGGCCGCAGACGGTACGACGGTCAGCGATCCGATTCCGGCCGGCATCACGAGCCAGACATGGACCTGCGTCGGCAGCGGTGGTGCGACCTGCGCGCCGAGCGGCACGGGTGCGATCAGCGACACGATCACGGCGTTCCCGGTGGGCGGTTCGGCGGTGTACACGGTGACGGCGGCGGTGAGCACGACGCCGCCGGCGAGCATCACCAACGTGGCGACGACGACTCCCTCCGCGAACGGCACCTGTTCACCGTGCACGGCCACGGTAACCGCGACCGCGCGCTTGACCCCGGCGGTTCCCGCGCCCGCGCTGGGAACGTGGATGCTGGTGTTGTTGACCTTGTCGATGACAACGATGGTGTGGCTCGTGGTGCGCCGCGGCTGGAACCACTAAGGCGTCAGGCGCTGCTATCCCCCGATAGCAGCGCCTTCACGATTCCCCAGTTCCCAAAAAAACAGCCGCGAGTTCGCCGCCATCGTGGCGTCAGAAGCTCCGGCGTCGATCACTGCTGGTTTGAATGGACAGATACGAAATTCTCGAAACGGATTTGGTACAAGACGGCAAACGCTTGCGGCTCATCCTGGATTCCCGGACAAACAAGGTCGTCACATTGAATGGGACTTGGCTCGCCATGCTCACGAAGGCGGAGTCGCGCAGATGGGTCGAATGGCTCAACAGCATGGAAACGCAGCGGACTTAGTCTGCAGAACTGCGCAAGAAAGTTGGCCGGAGGTGTGCAAATCGCCGGCGGTTTTCAATTAAGCGGCCTTCACGGGCCGCTTTCTTTTGCCTTCATCTATTTTTCGGCCATGACTTCGCGCAGTTCGCGAAACAGCTCGCGCGCGGCGTGCGGCGGTTTGTTGCGTTCGCGCTCCGTGCGCGCCTGACGTGCGAGCGTGCGCAGGTGCTGGCGGTCGACCGCGGGATACTGGCCGAGGAATTCGTTGAGGGCATCGTCGCCTTCGTCGACCAGCCGGTCGCGCCACTGTTCCGCGCGATGCAACGCCGCGGCTTCACGGCGGGCGGTGATCCGATCATGTTCGAGAGCGGCGCGGATGGCTTCCAGCTCGGCGTTGTCGGCCTTGCGCATCTGCTTGGCGAGGAACTGGGTCTGTCGCTTGCGCGCGATCTGCTGCGTCACCGCGCGCGCGCGGCGCACTTCCTCGAGTAGATCCTCGCCAAGCGGGACATGGGCGAGCTGCGCGTCGGTCAGCTCGACCAGCGTCTGGGCGAGTTTGAGCACGTCGAGTGCCTCGCGCCGCAGCTGGCTGCGGCTCGGCTGCTCGTCCGCGGTGTCCTCGCCTTGAGGCGGGTTGAGTTCGTATTCGTTAGACTGCATATGGATAACGCGGCGGGTTCAATGCTTGCAGGAAAACCGTTTGACGACCGCTGCGGACGGCGGAGGCGGGCAAAAGTATACTTTTTTTGCCTGCATTTGTCAGCTCCGTGCGCGGAAAACTCTTTTTTCAGGAAACAGCCGAACAGTGAGTGCCATTATCAAACAGAAGGACATCGCCGCCGACGACAGCCTCGCCCAGCTCGACCGTCTGGCGGAGCTCGCCGAAGACGTGATCCGCCGCTGCCGCGCCGCCGGAGCGAGCGAGGTCGAGGTCGGCGCGAGCATCGATTCGGGTCTCAACGTCGGCGTGCGCCTGGGCGAAGTCGAAACCGTCGAACACTCGCGCGACCGCGCTTTCGGCGTCACCGTGTATTTCGGCAAGCGCAAGGGTTCGGCCAGCACGGCCGATCTCGCTGCCGATTCGATCGCGAAGACGATCGAGCAGGCCTGCGCGATCGCCAAGTACACCGAAGAAGATCCGTACACCGGGCTCGCCGATCCGGTGCGGCTCGCGAAAGATTTCCCCGATCTCGATCTCTGGCATCCGTGGCGCATCGATGCGCAGGACGCGATCCGTCTCGGTGTCGAGATCGAGGATGCAGGACGCGCTTACGAAGGCATTGAAAATTCCGAGGGCGCGTCGGTGCAGGCGAGCGAATCACTGTCGGTGCTCGCTACATCGGCCGGCTTCGTCGGCCGTGAACGCGGCACGCGCCATACGCTCTCCTGCGCGCTGATCGCCGGCGACGAGGCGGGCATGCAGCGCGACTATTGGTACGAATCGGTGCGCACGGCGGGTGATTTCGGCGATCCGGCGGCGATCGGACGCAAAGCCGCCGAGCGCACGCTTGCGCGCCTCAACGCACGCGAGCTGTCGACGCGCGAATCGCCGGTGCTGTTCGCCGCGGAAATTGCGCGCGGCCTCATCGGGCATCTCGTTTCTGCGGTGTCGGGTGGTGCGCTCTATCGCAAGTCGAGCTTTCTCGTCGACCATGCCGGAAAAAGTATACTTCCAAGCTTCGTCGATATCGTCGAAAAGCCGCGCCTGCCGCGCGGCCACGCGTCGGGCAACTTCGACGCCGAAGGCGTGGCGACCGCGGAGCGCGCGCTCGTGCGTGGCGGCGTGCTCGAACGCTACGTGCTCGGCAGCTATTCGGCGCGCAAGCTCGGACTCGAATCGACCGGCAATGCGGGCGGCATCCACAACCTCTTCGTGAAAACCGGCGATGACGATTTCGCCGCGATGTTGAAGCGCCTCGGCACGGGCCTGCTCGTGACCGAGGTGATGGGCCAGGGCGTATCGATCGTGACCGGCGACTACTCGCGCGGCGCGTCGGGATTCTGGGTCGAGAACGGCGTGATCGCGTATCCGGTCGAAGGCATCACGATCGCTTCCAACCTGCGCGACATGTTCACGGGCATCGCCGCGATCGGCGCCGATATCGATCCGCGTTCGCATATCTCGACCGGATCGATTCTGCTCGATCGCATGACGATCGCGGGCGCTTAGCTCGCGCGCGGATGAAGGGTATGACCTTCGGCGCTTGATCGCCTCGCATGATCGAAGCACACTGATCCCGCCCTCAACCTGCAGGAGATTCGTATGAGCGTTCCGCCGAACGACGTTCCGCCGGGCAACGGCCCTGCGCCGAACGATGTCGTCACGCCGCCGCCGGCCCCGTCCGGCACGCCGAGCGCCGAAGAAAGACAGTGGGCGATGTTCGCGCATTTGTCCGCGCTGCTCGGCGCCGTCATCACCGGGCACATGTTCGCCTGGGGCTGCTTCATCGGCCCGCTGGTGATCTGGCTGCTGAAGAAAGACACGCTGCCCTTCGTCAACGATCAGGCGAAGGAAGCGCTCAACTTCAACATCACCTTGGCGATCGTCGGGCTTGCATTGCTGGTGCTCAGCATCATCACCTTCGGTCTTGGCCTGCTGATCGCGATTCCGGTCGGCATCATCGCCGGCATTGCTTGGCTGGTGTTCACGATCATCGCGGCGATCAAAGCGAACGAAGGTGTCGCCTATCGCTATCCCGTCACTTTGCGATTGATCAAGTAATCGCATTCGATCCGCGGCCGCCGCGCGCGGCCGCGGATCAGTGGAACGGCAGGATCAGCTGCGCGTTGAGGTAACGATAGGAATACGCGTAGCCGGTGTTGATCGGCGTGTTCGTGTAGCCCGCGCTGACTTTCGCGTACCACGCGCCGCGCTTGGGCGAGGTCCAGCCGATTTCGGCGAGCTTGGTCGCCGTCCAGCCGCTGTCCGAACTGCGCTGGCTGCCGTAGCCGAGCGCGATGCGAAATTGATTGCCGCCGTAGAAGCGGCGCAGCTGCAATGTGGGAATCCACTCGCCGTACCAGCGCGGCGAAAAATAATCGTATTCGTGCGGCTGCGAATCGTGGAACCAGCGCGTGCGCAGCTGTGCGCTGAGCCCCCAGTCTTCCGCCAGCACGTAGACCAGGCGCCCTTTGAAGATCGCGCGCGTGTTGTCGCCGGTGAAATCCTGCACGGCGAACACGCCAGTGGCGCTCCAGCGCGAATTGAACGTGAAGTCTTCGGCGACGCCGAGCAGCGAGTAGTAAATGCCGCGCTGCGTACCCTCCTTTGTTTCGACGATGTCGCGTTCGAGAAAGAAATCGTCGCGGCTGCCGTCGGCGTGCTCGCGATAGATCTCCGCGTTGCCGAGCCAGGTGTGATCGTCGCCGCCGAGCAGGGCGTTCCATTTCCAACTCGTGCCATCGCCGTTGTCACGGCTGTCGGCGTAGTTCAGATAGGCGCGGTCGTAGCTGGCGCCGAATCCGGGGCCGTCGTAGCGTGCGTGCTGCGCGGCGATGCCGAGATAATGTTCCGGATCGCGATAGCTGAAGTCGATGCCCGCGAGCAGCTTGAATGTCTCGAATCCGGCTTTGTCGGACGAATAGAACGTCTGCGCGTCGAGCGCAGGATCGGCCTGCGCCGCCGTCGCGGCCAGCGCGCTCACGAGCAGACACCAGTAGCGCTTCATTTGGTACCCCACGTCTTGCGCACTTTGAAAAATTCCTTGACGTAGCCCCACACGCACACCGGCTGCAGGATCAGCGTGTAGGCGAGGGCGAACAGAAAGAATCCGCGCCAGCTGCGCCGCACGCGCAGGCCCTGGCGGCGGAACATGCGCGACTGCCGGTCGAAGATCACGATGTTCCAGAACGCGGCCAGCGGCAGCACGGCCAGCGTCATCGGCCCGGCGATATAGAAATAGCCGAAGAAAGCCAGAACGATGCCGGGAATGAACGCGCAGGTGTAGACCAGGTCCATCGGCAGGAACAACAGGTTCCACCAGATGAACAGCGTCGTCATGCGCCAGTGGAACAGCAGCCGCCAATGACGCTGGAACGCCTCGACCAGCCCGCGCGACCAGCGCTGGCGCTGGCGCGAGAACTGCTTGACCGTTTCCGGCACGTTGGTGAACAGGCAGGCGTCTTCGCAGTAGCCGATGCGATGGCCTTGTTCGAGAATCGACCAGGACACGACGATGTCTTCGCCGACGCATTCGGGCCAGCCGCCGACCGATTCGAGCACCGAGCGCGTGTACACAGAGAACGCGCCCTGCGCGACCAGCGTGCCGTGATACATGCTCTGCATGCGCTTCACCGCGGCGATGCCGTGGAAATAATCCCACTCCTGCATCTTGCACAAGAGGTTCTTGCGCGAATTGCGCACGAACACCGCGCCGGCGACGGCCACGGTGCCCGGCGGATCGCTCATGAAGCGGTCGATCAGGCGGCGCAGCGCGGAGCGGTAGAGCCAGGAGTCGCCGTCCACGGTCGCCACCAGTTCCGAGGTGCTTTGCGAGAGGCCGTAGTTGAGCGCCGCGGCCTTGCCGCCGTTCTTCGGCATCGCCAGCACGCGCACGCGCAGGCGCTCGCGCTGCAGTTCGGCGGCGGCGTCGCAGGCGATGGCTAGGCTGTCGTCGGTCGAACCGTCGTCGACGACGATGATTTCAAGCAGGCCCGGATAGTCCTCGTGGCTGAGGCTGAGGATCGTGTCGCGGATGTTCGGCCCTTCGTTGTAGCAGGCGACGAGCACGGTCACCGGCGGGTAGCGCATCGCGGTGCGCCGCTGCGGCCGGCGGTCGGCGAGAATGGTGCCGACGAGAAACGCATTCATGAACCCGGGGAAATAGGCGATGAAGGCGATCACGAACAACGCGAGCGGCCAGCCGAGCACGCGCGAGAGCTCGCGCAGCCATGGCAGCGAAAGCGCGATGCTGAACAGCGTCCAGGCAAACGAGCAGGCGAGCACGACGAAGTACTTCGTGCGCACGGTCAGATAGAACCGCCGCGGCAGGTCGGGTTTTTCCGCCACCGGCCAGGCGTGCGCGCGTAGCTCATCGGCGGCGCGGGCGACTTGGCCGGAGTCGAGGACTCGCGTATCGGGTAGTGAAAACATGGGACGAACGATTGCGGCGAACTCCGATGCCGCCGGAGGGCGGTGCGCGCACGCAAAAACCCGCGGGAGCGGGTGGCTTCCGGGAGAATTTACGCAACAGGGAAATTTGTGAAGCTCGTCACATTTTAGCGGAGTGTCCCTTTTTCCGCTACCTGCTCGCCTCGGCGATGAAACTCAGGCGTCGCGCTCGGCGACGAAGCGGGCCAGGGCGGCCAAGTCGGCGAAATGCGTGCCCAACGGGGCGACGGCGTCGCAGGCGGTCCGGGTCAGTTCGGCCAGATGCGCCCGCGCGCCGTCCATGCCGAGGATCGCCGGATAGGTCGGCTTGTTGTCGGCGGCGTCCTTGCCGGCGGTCTTGCCGATGGTGCTGCTGTCGCCCTCGACGTCGAGGATATCGTCGCGGATCTGGAAGGCGAGGCCGATCGCGTGGCCGTAGCGTTCGAGCGCATCGAGCGTCGCCGTATCGCGGCAACCGGCAGCGAGCGCGCCGAGCCGGACCGAAGCGCGGATCAGCGCGCCGGTTTTGTAAACATGCATGCGCTCGAGTTCGGCCGGGGTCAGCGCCTTGCCGACCGCGGCGAGGTCGAACGCCTGCCCGCCGGCCATGCCGTGCGCGCCGCAGGCCGCCGCGAGCGTGCGCAGCATCTCGACCTGGTTGCGCGGGTCCGTCGCCAGGCGCGCATCGTCGGCGAGTACTTCGAAGGCGAGCGCCTGCAGGGCATCGCCGGCGAGGATCGCCATGGCTTCGCCGAAGACGACATGGCAGGTTGGGCGGCCACGGCGCAAGGCGTCATCGTCCATCGCCGGCAGATCATCGTGGACCAGCGAATAGGCGTGAATGATTTCGACCGCGCAGGCCGACGAATCGAGCACGTCGGCCTGAGCGCCGAACGCCGCGCCGGTCGCATAGACCAGCACCGGCCGCAGGCGCTTGCCGCCGCCGAGCACGGCGTAGCGCATCGCGCCGTGCAGTTCGAGCGGAGCCTGGTCTGCGGCGGGCAGCACGCGCGCCAACGCCTCGTCGGCGCGCACGCCCCAACGCTTCAAGGCCGCGGCGGCGGCGCTGGCGGAATCGGAAGACACGGAGGCGCGTTACGGAGTTTGCGGATCGAAATCTTCGGCCGTTTCGGGCGCGGCCGGATCGCGCAGCAGCTTCACGCGCAACTGCGCCTCGTCGAGCGCGGTCTGGCAGTTGCGGTACAGCGCGATGCCGCGCTCGAAGGATTGCAGCGATTCGTCCAGGCTCATCTCGCCGCCCTCCATGCGCGAAACGAGTTTCTCGAGCTCGTCGAGCGAGGCTTCGAATTCGGCGATTTTGTTGGTGTCGGCGGCGGTCTGCGGCATAGCGCGCACGCTAGCGCAAGCCCATGACGGAATCAATCGCCGGCAGGGTGGAAATCGCTATTCGTTGTGGACGAAACGGCCGCCCAGCGCCGCGCCCGCGTCGCTGACGAACCGATCGCCGACGGCGATCAGCTCGCCGTCGAGAAAAACCAGCGGAATGCGATCGCGCAGCCACGGCGGTACGCCCGTTTCCTGGAACAACAGACGCAGGTCGCGCGTGTGTGCCGAGCCCGCCGGCTTGATGCGTTCGCCGCCTTGGCGGTAGCGCACCAGCCACGGCGGCTCATGTCGTCGTGGCGGTGAAAACGCCAGCGTGCCGCCAGCGGGTAGGGGAAGGGGAGTATTGCCATTCCAGTTCGCTTGCCAGCGTTCGGGCAGCGGCGGCAGCGGGCGAAGCGCGTAGACGAGATCGCGGTAGCGGCGCAATTCGGTGTGCGCGAAACGCACGCAGGGCAGCCGGTCGGCGTCGGCCTCGTGCAGCTGGCGCTCGAGCTCGGCGACGTGGAAGTGCGCGGGTTCGTTCAAATTCAGATCGCGCAGCCAGAGGCGCAGCACCGGATCGCGCAGCGCGTCGGGCAGGGCCAGCCAGCCGCGCCAGGCCAGTGTCGCCGGATCGAGCCCCCGCACGTGCACCAGCGCCTTGCGCGCTTCGACGTCGATAAAGTCGGCCGCGTTGCGCGCCCATGCGGCGCTGTGCGCGAGCGCGGCGTCCGCGCTCGGCCAGCGCGTGGCGAGGCGAGGCAGGATGTCCCCGCGCAGGAAGTTGCGCCGCAGCGCCGTGTCGGCATTGCTCGGATCTTCCAACCAGCGCAGATCGTGGCGGCGCGCGTAGTCGAGCAGGGCGACGCGCGGCAGCTCGAGCAGCGGACGCCACAGATATCCCTGGGCAAACTCGCGCAGCCCGCGCATGCCGCCGAGGCCTTCGGGGCCGGCGCCGCGCAGCAGCTTGAGCAGCACGGTTTCGGCTTGGTCGTCGCGGTGATGGGCCAGCGCGAGGATCCCGCCGGGCGGCAGCAGGCGCGCGAACGCCGTCTGGCGCGCCGAGCGCGCGGCGTCTTCGAGCCCCGTGCCGCGGCCGCGTTCGACCTCGACGCGGACGACGTCGAGCGGAATCCCGAGCGCGGCGGCCGTCGCACGGCAGTGTTCGGACCAGGCTGAGCTGTCCGCATGCAGCCCATGATCGACGTGCACGGCGCGCAAGCCGCGCGCCCGCGCCGCGGCATTGCGCGCGAGCGCATACAGCAACACGCTAGAATCCGCGCCGCCGCTGTAGCCGACGACCAGCGCGCCGGGCGCAATCGCGCTCAAGGCATGATGGAGATGGTCGGAAACGGAGGCGTGCGGCATATCGTCATCACGCCAGAGACGGGGCGAATTTGCAATGCAACCTCCCGCTTTGGCCGACGGACCCAACCCGACTTCCCAGGAAACAACGACTGCGATGACCCGGCGTACCCTCGACGAATGGCTCGACTACCAGCAAAGCGTGCACGCGCTCGGCGTCGATCTCGGCCTCGCACGCGTGCGCGAGGTGTGGCAGCGCCTGGGCGCGCCGCGTCCCGCGCCGATCGTGATCACTGTCGGCGGCACCAACGGCAAGGGTTCGACGGTCGCTTTCCTCGAAGCGATGCTGGCCGCCGCCGGCAAGCGCGTCGGCTGCTACACCTCGCCACATCTCTTGCGCTACAACGAACGCGTACGCGTCGCAGGCGTCGACGCGGACGACGCGGTTTTGATCGACGCGTTCGAGCGCATCGAGGCAGCGCGTCTGGCGCAGTCGGAACAGCCGATCACGCTGACCTATTTCGAATTCGGCACGCTCGCCGCATTGTGGATTTTTGCGCAAAGTGGACTCGACGCCGTCGTGCTCGAAGTCGGGCTCGGCGGCCGCCTCGATGCGGTCAATATCATCGATGCCGACGCAGCCGTCGTGACCACGATCGATCTCGACCATCAGGACTGGCTTGGCAACGAGCGTGGGCAGATCGCGCGCGAGAAGGCCGGCATCTTCCGCCCGGGCCGCCCCGCGATCATCGGCGACGCGGCCGCGCCGGCGGCGTTGGCGCAAGCCGCGCGCGAGGTCGGCGCGCGGATTTTTCAGGCCGGGCAGGACTACCGCATCGAGCCCGCCGCGTCGGGATGGCATTGGCAGACGCAAGGACGCGAGATCGCGTTGCCCGATCCGATGCTCGCCGCACCGGTGCAGCGCGCGAATGCGGCGGCGGCGATCGCCGCGCTGCACATGCTGCGCGATCGCATTCCGATCGGCGACGCCGCATTGGCAGACGGCGTGGGCAACGCCCGCATCGCCGCGCGCCTGCAGCGCTTTCGCAAACCCGGTACGGCCGAACTCGTGATCGACGTGGCGCACAATCCGCAGGCGGCCGAGGTGCTCGGGCGCTGGCTCGCGCAGGCGCCGGCGCCAGGCCGCACGCTCGCCGTGTTCGGCGCACTCGCGGACAAGGACATTCCCGGCATCGTCGCGCCGCTGGCGGCGCGGATCGACCGCTGGTTCATCGGCAGCCTCGATGCGGAAACGCCGCGCGGACTCGCCGCCGCGGATCTCGTCGCGCGCATGTCCGCGGCGGAGACGATGCCACGGCACGATGTCTTTGCCGACATCGACCGCGCACTCGATGCCGCGTTTGCCGCCGCACAGGCGCACGATCGCGTTCTCGCGTTCGGCTCGTTCCACGTCGCGGCGCCGGCATTGGCGTGGGCGGCGCGCCACGGCTTCACCGCGGTCTGACGTCGCGCAACCCGAGGTAAATGTGCGAAGGTGCAGGCGCAGGTTCCGCTCGGCCGTTGGCTATAATCGAGCGACGCAACGGAGAACACTATGGATGCTGCCTTGAAACAACGGTTGCTCGGTGCGGCGGTGCTGATCGCGCTGGCGATCATTTTCGTGCCGATGTTCTTTTCCGGCACGCCGCCGAAGTCGGAGAACACGACGCAGAATCTCAACATTCCGCCCGCGCCCGAACGCAATTTCGAAACGCGCAATCTGAGCGTCGAGCCGCCGAAGCCCGGCACCGTGCCGACGCCCGCGCCGAGTGCGCCGGCCAACAGCGACAAAGTCGCCACCGTCGATACCGGCGCGCCGGCGACGTTCGAAGCGCCGGACAGCGCGACCCAGCCCGCGCCGGCGGCGAAGCCGACCGCCTCCACCTCGTCGCCGCCAGCCTCGCCTGCGCCGGCACCCGCCGCTCCGCCGCCCGCGCCGGCGACCCAGGCCGACGGCCGCTATCTGGTCAATCTCGGCATCTACGCCGACACGGGCCACGCCAGCGCGCTCGTCGACAAGATGAAGAAGCTCGGCTATCCGGCGTTCGCCGAAACCACTGAATATCAGGGCAAGTCCGCGCAGCGCGTGCGCGTGGGGCCTTACGCCGACCGCGCCGCGGCCGAGAACGTGCGTCTGAAGATCAAGCAGGCCGACGCGAAGCTGCCGAGCAGCATCGTGCAGACCGGCGATCCGGACAAACCGACCGACAAGCCGGTGGCGGCCGAAACGGCGAAACCGGCGTCCGCCGCGGCCAAGTCGGCCGCGGAACCAGCAGCGCCGGCACCGACGTTGCCGGCGAATCGCGCCGGAGCCTATGTGGTTCAGGCGGGCGCGTTCAAGTCCGAGGACGAGGCGAACAAGCTGCGCGAGCGCCTGCGCACCGGCGGCGTCGCGGCGTTCGTCGAGAAATCGAGCGACGGCGAGACGACGTTCTGGAAGGTCCGCGCCGGTCCCTACGCGGACCGCAGCGGGGCGGAGGCGGCCGTGAGTACGCTCAAGCAGAAATTCCAGCTGGCGGCGATCGTGAAGACGCAGCCGTGAAGAACCTTGCGGCGCCGTCATTCCCGCGAACGCAGGAATCCATCTTGATCTTGCCCCACGGAAGCAAAATGGATTCCGGCTTGCGCCGGAATGACGGAGCAGTGGCCTGTCGATGAACTGGGCCGACTACGTCATCCTGGCGGTGCTCGGTCTTTCGGTGCTGATGGGCCTGTGGCGCGGTTTCGTCGGCGAGGTGCTCGCGCTGGCGGTGTGGATCGTGGCGATCTGGGTCGCGTGGACGCTCGGGCCGCAGGTCGCGGCGTCGTTGACGGCGGTGACCCTGCCCTCGGCACGCATCGTGCTCGGTTACGCATTGTGCTTCATCGCCGTGCTGATCGCCGGCGCGATCGTCGGATTTCTGATGCGCCGGCTGGTCGCCGGCAGCGGCCTCAGCGGCACCGATCGGCTGCTGGGCTCGGTATTCGGCCTCGCGCGTGGGCTGGCGCTGGTGACGCTGGTCGTGCTGCTGCTCGGATTCACCCCATTTACGCGCGATCCGTGGTGGCACCAATCCCGCCTGCTGCCGAGCTTCCAGCAAGGCGCACAATGGGCCGCCGTGCATATGCCGGCGGAAGTGACGAAATATCTCGATTTGCGCGGATTACTGCCCTTGCCGCCGCAAAATGACGAGAAAAAGCCGGCGCCGGACGAGCACAAGGCCTGAGCGGGGCGGCTGGTAGGCTGAACGGCTAACGAAACTCGGCTGGAGTTTTGATAAAATTGCCGCACTTACGTTCCGCGCCGAATGGCTTTGTTCGTTCCCTCCCATTCCCAGAGTGGTTTTTCCTCGCATGTGCGGAATCATCGGTATCGTCGGTAAATCCGAAGTCGCCTCGGCGCTCTATGACGGGCTGACCGTGTTGCAGCACCGCGGCCAGGACGCGGCCGGCATCGCTACGATCGATCGCGACAAGCTGCGCCTGCACAAGGGCGCGGGCCTGGTCAACGACGTCTTCGGCCGCGAGAGCATGCTCAAGCTGTGCGGCAATATCGGCATCGGCCACTGCCGCTATCCGACCGCGGGTTCCGAAGCCGCCGCCGAGGCGCAGCCGTTCTACGTCAATTCGCCGTACGGCATTGCGCTCGGCCACAACGGCAACCTGATCAACACCGACGCGCTGCGCAGGCAGTTGTATGAGGAAGACCGCCGCCATATCAATACGGATTCCGATTCGGAAGTCCTGCTCAACATCTTCGCGCACGAGCTGCAGATCCAGGAGCGCCATGCGCTGACGCCGGACCACATCTTCAAGGCCGTCGCCGGCGTGCATGCCCGCGCGCGCGGCGGCTACGCGGTCGTCGCGCTCGTGCTCGGCTACGGCGTGGTCGCGTTCCGCGATCCGCACGGCATTCGTCCGCTCGTGCTCGGCGAGCGCGAGACCGAGCAGGGACGCGAGTACATGGTCGCTTCCGAATCGGTGGCGATGGACATTCTCGGTTTCCGCCTCCTGCGCGACGTGATGCCCGGCGAGGCCGTGCTGCTGACCGCGGACGGCAAGCTGTTCAGCCGCCAGTGCGCCGAGGGCGCGCTGCACGCGCCATGCATTTTCGAATACGTCTACCTCGCGCGTCCGGATTCGATGATGGAGGACGTGTCGGTGTACAAGGCGCGCCTGCGCATGGGCGAGCGCCTCGCCGAAAAGATCCAGCGGCTGCGGCCGGACCACCACATCGACGCGGTGATTCCGATTCCCGATACCTCACGCACCGCGGCGAGCTCGCTTGCGCAGGTGCTCGGCGTGCCGATGCGCGAGGGTTTCGTCAAGAACCGCTACATCGGCCGCACTTTCATCATGCCCGGGCAGAGCGAGCGCGTGAAATCGGTGCGGCGCAAGCTCAATCCGGTGCATCTGGAATTCCGCAAGAAGAACGTGCTGCTCGTCGACGACTCGATCGTGCGCGGCACGACTTCGAAGCAGATCGTGCAGATGGCGCGCGACGCGGGCGCCAAGCAGGTTTATTTCGCCTCGGCCGCGCCGCCGGTGCGCTTCGCCAATATCTACGGCATCGACATGCCGGCCGCCGCCGAGCTCGTCGCACATGGACGCAGCGAAGAGGAAGTGCAGCAGTTCATCGGTGCGGATTGGCTGGTCTATCAGGATCTCGAAGACCTGATCGCCGCCGTCGCCGACGGCAATGAAGGCCTGAAGCACTTCGACACCTCGTGTTTCTCCGGCGAGTACGTCACCGGCGTCGACAGCACCTATCTGCGCGAGCTGGAGTTCGCGCGTTCGGACGAGACCAAGGCGCAGCGACGCCACGTTTCCTGAAGCGACATTCGACCAGGGATGCGTCATGATCGATATCTACACGCTCGCAGAAGCCTGTCTTTCGGCGGCGAGCATCGACGAAAAGCTGGCGCGTAGCGCCGACGCGGCCGTCCGCATCGCGCAGAGCGACTTCGCGATCGATACCGGCGCCGAACCCCGGCCCATTTCCCAGCCGGGCCGGCCGCCGCGGCCGCGCCTGGTCCCGCCGCGCCAGCTCGCCCAGCGCGGACTCGGCACGAGCGCCGGCCGCGCGGCACTCGTGCACGCGGTCGCGCACATCGAATTCAACGCGATCGACCTCGCCTGGGACGCGGTCTACCGGTTCCGCGGCATGCCCCGGGAGTATTATCGCGACTGGGCTCAGGTCGCCGCGGACGAAACACGGCATTTCCAAATGCTGTCGGCGCGTCTGGCCGAGATGGGGCACGCCTACGGCGACTTCGATGCGCACAACGGATTTTGGGAAATGGCGGTAAAGACGTCCAAATCCTGCCTCGAACGCATGGCGCTCGTGCCGCGCGTGCTCGAAGCGCGCGGGCTTGACGTCACGCCCGGCATGATCGCGCGCCTGCGCGACGTCGGCGACACCGCCACGGCCGAAATACTCGAAGTGATTTTGCGCGAAGAGGTGGCTCACGTCGCCGCCGGCTCGCGCTGGTTCGCCTGGTGCTGCGAGCGCGAGAGCGTCGACATGCATGCGACGTTCGTGCGCCTGATCGGCGAACACGCGCGCGCCGCGTTGAAGCCGCCGTTCAACGAAACGGCGCGCCGCGCGGCCGGATTCAGCGAACATGAAATTAACGGCCTGATGTCACAATCGCCGGCATGACCCGCCGCCTCGTCCTGATCCCTGTCATCCTCGCGATCTGGATAGTGCTGTTGGCGTGGACCGCCGGCATTCCGTGGAATGCGCCGTGGGCCGCGCGCGAGCGCCTGGCGCTTTCCGGACGCGATTTCCACACTCAGCTCGGCGAGGCGTCCTTCGACGAGGACGCGATGGTCGTGACTGCCTTCGGCGCCGACAACACCGGTTTGCAGATCGCGCGGCTGACGCGGGTGCGTTCCGAGAAGTATCCCGTCCTGCGCTATCGCATCCGCGATTTTTCAGGCAAGCTCGAACTCGCGCTCGTGTTCCGCAGCGACGACGCGCCCAAGGACGTGCAGACCATCTCGCTGCCATCGCCGGACGCGGGCGAGGTCATCGTCGATCTTTCCCGCTTCAAGGAATGGCACGGCGAAATCAGCGAGTTCGGTTTCGCCGAATACGCCACTGCGCAGCTCGTGCCGCCAAGTCTGGTCGTGCCGGTCGAACCGTTCCGCATCGAAAAGGCGCAGCTGCAGGCGCCGTCGTGGGACATTCTTTTCTCGCGCCTGCGCAGCGACTGGTTCGGTTATCGGCCCTGGTCGCTGCAATCGATCAACACGATCGGTCCGGGCAGGGGCACGCTCGGACGCTCGTGGATGATGCCGGTCCTGGCCGCGGGCGCGGTGCTGTCGGGTTTGGCCGCATGGATCATATTGCGTCTGCCGCGCCGGCGCGCGGTGGCGATGGCCTGGGCGCTGGTGGCGTGCACGTGGATCATTCTGGATATCCGTTGGCTTACGGATCTCGCCGAGAAGCATCAGGTCACCGAGACCATCTACGCAGGCAAGCCGTGGGAACAACGGGTCGCCCTCCAGCCCGACGAAGACAACTGGCAGGCCGCCGCCGACGTGGCGCGCATCGCCGCGCAGGAAGGCGGTGGGCGCGTGCTCGTGCAGGCCGATTCCGCCTTCACCTGGATGCGGCTGACCTATCTGTTGCTGCCGCTCAACACGGCGGCGCTCGATCAAGTGATCGGCGAGGCGTCGGCAACCGCGCTGCCGGCGCATTCGCTCATCGCGCTGTACGCGAGCGACTGGAAATACGACAAGGATTCGGGACAGTTGACGAAAGGGGATAGCACGATCCCGGTCAAGCCGGTTTACGAGAAAGGGGAACTGCGCATTTTCCGCTACGAGGGAGGGAGCCCGTGAACTGGTGGACATATATCGTGGCCTGGCTGTTGCCGCTGGCGACCGGAACGGCGGCGTATTTGGCCGTCAGTCCGCGCCGGGTCGCGGGTTGGCGCTGGAGTGCCGCAGGTTACGGCTTCCTGCTGGGCATGCTTCTCGCCGCGATCGCCACCTCGATCGTGGCCTATTCCGATACGTCGCGCGCAACGGTGAACGCGGGACTGTGCTTGCTCGCCGCGTTCGCGCTGGCCGCCGCGATGGCTTGGCGACGACGCGACGAAGGGGGCGTGATCGCGGTCGCCGGCGCAACCGTTCTCGCGACCTGGCAGCGGGCCGTGATCGGAGGATTGCTGGCCTCGCTCCTGCTCCGCGCCGCCATTGCCGCGCGCGAAATCTGGTTGCGCCCGCTCTATCCGTGGGACGCGTGGTCGGCCTGGGCGATGAAGCCGAAAGCCTGGGTTCTGCTCGGCCACTACGTGCCGTTCGTATCGCTGCCGGACTGGCTTCGCGCCGCCGGCGACACGTATACAGAAATCGCCTGGCACTATCCCGACACGCTCGCCTGGCTCGAAGTCTGGATGGCGAGCGGCGCCGGCGGCTGGGTCGAGCCGCTGATCAATCTGCTCTGGCTCGGATTGTGGATAGCGCTGCTTGCCGGCCATTACGGGCAGTGGCGTGCCCTCGGCCTGAGCCGCGCGCGGGCATGGGTATTCGTCTACGCGTTGGGTTCGCTGCCGCTGCTGTCGGTGCACACGGCGCTGGCCGGCTACATGGACATGTGGGTTTCGGCCGCTTTCGGTTTCGGCGTGCTGTCGTGGATGCGCTGGCTGCGCGATCGCGAGAGAAGCCAGTTGGCTCTTGCGCTCGTTTGTGCCGCGGCGTTGCCTTGGCTGAAGATGGAAGGCTGGGTGTGGACGATTTGTCTTCTCGCCGCCATCGCCTTCGGCACGCTGCCGCTGCGTTTGCGGCGGACGATGGCGATCGCCGGGACGTTGCTGTTCATCGTTCTCTTTCCGCTCGGCGGCCTGCATTTTCTCTGCGTACATGCCGGCGTGATCAACCCCGACGGCAGCATCGCCATGCCGGCGATCGGCCCGCTGGCGCTCGTGCTCAATCTCAAATGGCAGCCGGGCGCACTAAAAGGGGCGATCCACACGCTGTTTGCGCAGCCGAACTGGCACCTGCTGTGGTGGCTGACGCCGGCGGTCGTGGCTTGGCGCTGGCGCGAGCTCGTCACGCACGACTGGCTGCGCCTGCCGGCGGCGCTGCTGCTCGTCTGCGCGACGTTGCTGTTGATCCTCTTCCTGTTTACCGAAGCGTCTGTGTGGGCGCAGAGCTTTACCGCGATCAACCGTCTGGTTCTTCAGCTGGTGCCGGCGTGGATGACGGTGCTGGTGATGCTGCTGCG
>DAIMZS010000018.1:15467-21199 GCA_036733825.1 Rudaea sp. | reverse complement strand
TCAGACCCAATCACGCGGCACGAGATACTCCACCAACCGCGCCTCCGCCGAACCGACAGGCGGCGCATACGCATACTCGAAGCGCACGCGCGGCGGCAGCGACATCAGGATCGACTCGGTGCGCCCTCCCGACTGCAGGCCGAACAGCGTGCCGCGGTCGTAGACGAGGTTGAATTCGACATAGCGGCCCCGCCGATAGAGCTGGAACTCGCGCTCACGCTCGCCGAAAAGTGTACTTTTTCTTTTTTCGACGATCGGCAGATAGGCATCGAGGAACCCGTTGCCGACCGCCTGCATGAAATCGAAACAGCGCGCAAAGCCGCCCTGATTCAGATCGTCGAAGAACAATCCGCCGACGCCGCGCGTCTCGTTGCGGTGCTTGAGGAAGAAGTATTCGTCGCACCATTTCTTGTAGCGCGCGTAGACGTCGGCGCCGAACGGCGCGCACAAGTCGCGCGCGACCCGATGCCAGTGCATGACGTCCTCGTCGAACGGATAGTAGGGCGTCAAATCGAAACCGCCGCCGAACCACCACACCGGGTCGGCGCCCTCGGCGCGCGCCTCGAAATAGCGCACGTTCATGTGCGTGGTCGGCACGTAGGGATTTTTCGGATGCAGCACGAGCGAGACACCGAGCGCCGACCAGGCGCGTCCGGCGAGTTCCGGCCGATGCGCCGTGGCCGACGGCGGCAGCGTCTTGCCTTCGACGCGGGAAAAATTGACGCCGCCCTGTTCGAATACCGCCCCGTTTTTCAGCACGCGCGAGCGCCCGCCGCCGCCTTCGCTGCGCACCCAGGCATCTTCGGCAAATTTCGCCCCGCTGTCCGCGTGTTCGAGCGCGCTGCAGATGCGGTCCTGTAAGTCGCGCAGAAAGGCTTCGACGAGGGAAAGGGAATCGGCAGGCATGAGGCGTTCAGCAAAAGGGCAAATGCGGATGATACTGCGCCGCCACGTTGCGGCGCGTCGTGGCGCAAATCTATACTTCGGCATCGCATTTCGTTCGATGTTCCGTTTGCCAGCCCGCATTGCGCCGCTTGCCATCACTGCCTACACCGCCACTTGCGCCGCCGGGCGCGGGAGGGGGGCGATTGCGCGCGCGCTCGAAACGCGCCGCGGCGGGCTGACCGACAACACATTTTCCACGCAGCCGCTTCCCTGCAAGATCGGCCGCGTCGACGAATTGGACTCATTCGATCTGCCGGACGGGTTCGCCTCATTCGATTCGCGCAACCATCGTCTCGCCTGGCTCGGTCTGCATCAGGACGGCTTCCTCGAGCGCGCACAGGCGCTACGCGAACGCTACGGCGCGGCGCGCGTGGCGCTCGTGCTCGGCACGTCGACCTCGAGCATCGGCGAGACCGAACGCGCCTATCGCGAACTCGATGCGGACGGACGCTTTTCCACTGCGCAGCGCCGCTCGTTCGTGCATCAGCCGCATGCGCTCGGCCTATTCGTCGCGCATGCGCTGGGCCTCGCCGGCCCGAACCTGACGATCGCCACCGCCTGTTCGTCGAGCGCAAAAGTGTTCGCCAGCGCCGAGCGCCTGCTGCGCCTGGGCCTGACCGACGCGGCCATCGTCGGCGGCGTCGATACGCTCTGCGACAGCGTGTTGTTCGGCTTCAACTCGCTCGAACTCGTATCCAACGAGGAATGCCGGCCGTTCGACGTCCATCGCCGCGGCCTGTCGCTCGGCGAGGCCGCCGGCTTCGCCATCCTCGAACGCCTGCCGCAGAGTGGAAAAGTGGACTCGCCGCTTTTCGTCGGCTACGGCGAATCGAGCGACGCGCACCACATGTCCGCGCCGCATCCGCAAGGCGCCGGCGCCGAGCGCGCGCTCGACGACGCGCTCGCGCGCGCCGGCCTGCGCGCCGATCAGGTCGACTACATCAATCTGCACGGCACGGCGAGTCTGCAAAATGACTGCGTCGAAGCCGCGTTGATCGCGCGCCGCTTCCCGGCCTCGACGCGCGCGAGTTCGACCAAGGGTTGGAGCGGACATACGCTCGGTGCCGCGGGCATCCTCGAAGCTGCGATCACGCTGACTGCGCTCGAACACGGCCTCGCGCCCGGTACGCTGAACACGCACGAACTCGACCCGGTCTGCGGTCCGCAAATCCGCATCGACAACAGCGAGACGGACTTGCGCATCGCGCTGTCGAATTCGTTCGGCTTCGGCGGCAACAATTGCTGCCTGGCGTTCGCGCGCGGAGATGCGACATGAGCGCGCCGATTGAACTGGGCATCGAAGGCATCGGCGTCTGTGCCGCCGGTCTGCCCGATTGGGCGGCGGCGCGGGAGGTGCTGCGCGGCGCGCGCCCGCTGTCCGCAGAACCGTTCGCGCGGCCCGCACCCGGCTTGCTCGCGCCGAACGAGCGTCGCCGCGCGCCGGATTCCGTGCTGCTCGCGCTCGCCGTCGCCGAGCAGGCCTGCGCGATGGCGCAGCGCGCGCCGCGCGACCTGCCGAACGTGTTCGCCTCGGCCTACGGTGATCTCGCGATCAACGACTATCTCTGCGGCGTGCTCGCGCAGGCGCCGCGCGACTTGTCGCCGACCAAATTCCACAATTCCGTGCACAACGCGCCGGCGGGCTATTGGACGATCGCCAGCGGCTGCATGGCGTCGTCGACCGCCTTGAGCGCCGGTGCCGCGACATTCGCCGCAGGCCTGCTCGAAGCCGCTTCGATCGCCGCGAGCGAATCGACGCCGGTGCTCTATGCGGCGTTCGACACCGCCGCGGTCGGTCCGCTCGCGGACGTCATCGCCTGCGACGCACCGTTCGGTGTCGCCTTCGTGCTCGCACCGGTGTCGGGTTCCGCCGCAGCGCGCCTGCGCCTCACGTTGGGCGACCATGCTGCGCGCGGACTTGCGCCGCTGCCCGCGCCCCTGCACGCTGTGCGCGAGCGCAATCCGGCCGCGGCGAGCCTGCCGTTGCTGAACGCACTCGCACGGGGCGACGCCGCGGGGTTTGACTTCGCCCTGCACGACGACAAAGATTTACCTTCATCGGCACTGCATCTGGAGATTTCGTTTTGACCGGGGAGAATACTCAGGCCGCGACTGCGACGCCCACCGGCGTCGTCGTGATTCCGGCGCTGAACGAGGAACGTGCGATTCGCGCCGTGGTGACCGCCGCGCTGCGCCACTGCGCCAAGGTCATCGTCGTCGACGACGGATCGAGCGACCGCACGAGCGAGGTCGTCGCCGATCTGCCGATCGAGCACATCCGCCACGCCACGCCGCAGGGCAAGGCGATGGCGCTGCGCGACGGCTTCGAGCTCGCGCGCAAACTCGGCGCGATCGGCGTATTGACGATGGACGGCGACGGCCAGCATGACGCCGCCGACCTGCCGCGCCTGCTCGCCGCGGCGGCGCAGTATCCGAACCACATCGTCATCGGCGCGCGCCTGCTCGGCAAGGACGCGCAGCCGGACAAGAACCGCTTGGGCAATCAGCTGGCCGATTTCTGGGTGTCGTGGGCCTGCGGCCAGCGCATCGTCGATTCGCAGAGCGGCCAGCGCTATTACCCGCGCGCCGCGATCGACGTCGCGCTCGCGCTGCCGCACGACGGTTTCGTGTTCGAAAGCGAGATCCTGATCGAATGCGCCGCACGCGGCATTCACACGGTATCGGTGCCGATCAAGGCAAGCTACGAGGAAGAGCGCCGCGCGAGCCATTTCAAGCCGTTCCGCGACGTCACCCGCATCACGCGCATGATCGCCGGCCGCCTGGTACGCGGCGGCTTCATGCTCGGCAACCTGCGCCGCTCGCGCAAGGTGCCGCCGATCGTCGTGGATTTGCCGGTGTCGTGAAAGCGTTTTTCAACACAGATCACATCTGATTGAACGCGGATAAGAGCGGATCAAGCATTTATCGATTTTCTCGATCCGCTCTTATCCGCGTTCATCCGCTCTTATCTGCGTTAAAAATGACTGCGCAGGATGCTTTCGCCAGCGCAAGGCAGCGATCGAGATCACACCGGCGATCAGACTCAGGTACAGCGTGGCGATGCGCCACAGCAGCAGTGCGCTTGCGACCGCCGCGGTCGGCACGAACGGCGCGAGCGTGGCGGCGAGGCCCAGATCGGCGCCGCCGCCGCCGGCCGGCATGCCCGTCCACTGCGCGACGTGCAGGACCACGCCTTGCAGCAGCAGCACGAGCGAGAACGGCACGTAGGCATCGAGCTGCATCAGAATCAGCCAGAGCACGCCGTAGCGCGCAAGCCACTGCACCGCGGTCGAGGCGAACGCGAACGCGAAATACGCCGGCGAGCCGCGCATCAGCACCTGCGTCTGCGCCAACACGTTGTTGACGAAATCGCGCAGCGCATCGCGGCGCTTGCGCAGGAAGACGATGCGTTCGAGCGGCCCGCGCGCGCCGAAGAACCAGGCGCCGAGCGGCCGCCGCGCCAGCACCAGAATGACGAGGATCGCGAGCGCGCCGATGCCGCCGAACGCCGCGCCGTGCGCGAGCAGCGGCGACAACTCCGAGGTCTGCGACAGGCACAGCGCCGCGACCGGCATCGCGATGGCGAAGAACATCAGGTCGAGCACCTGGTCGGCCGCCGAAATCGCCGTCGCCTGCGCGTACGATCCGCCGATGCTGCGCATGTAGTAGATGCCCGCGGCGTAGCCGCCGACGCCGCCCGGCGTGGCGAGAAAGGCGAAGTCGGTGGCCAGCGAGATCGCGAAGTTGCGCCAGGCGCCGACGTGCAGGCCGAGCCGCTCGATCAGCAGCCACTGCTTGACCGCGCGCATCATCCAGCCGAACAGCACGAGGGCAAGAATTTCTAAGTAGGCATGCAGCGGCAGCTCGAAGCTGGTGAACACGGCGTGGCGGCCGCCGAGCCAGATCGGCACGATGAGCGCGACGATCAGGGCGACGAAGATGAGGAAGGTTCCGGCGCGGCGCATCGGTTAACCTGCAACCACAAACGACTCCTCTCCCCCAAGCGCAACTTGGGGGAGAGGCTGGGTGAGGGGGTTAGCCTCGCAATCCAGCGATAGGTTTCGGTTGCTACGAAAGCGCCCCCTCACCCAACCCTCTCCCCCGATGAAGATCGGGGGAGAGGGCTCGAAACCTTCGTGAAGTCCAAGCGCTTGCGATTTCGTCAGCGGCCGGCGTGTCGCCAACAATTCGAGCAAGATCTCGCGCCAGCAGGCGAGCAAGCTGGGGTGATCTGCGTCGGCCGGATGCAAGCCGACGCGCACCAGCGGCTGTTTCGCGGTGAGCCGAAGGCCCGCGCGCAGAAATAGGCGGCTCGCCGCGCGCCGCCATGCCGAGCGCGGCGACGCGGTCAGGCACGGCGCGGCGATGCGCCGCTCGCCGTCGGCGTCGAAGGCGATCAGCGCGGTGTGCGTCGACGTCCAGCGCAGGCCCGAGTGGCGCAGCGCGGCGCGCGTGCCGGCACTCGCGAGCCACGCGGGCGGGACGAAGCCTTCGATCTTCCAACCCAGTCGTTGCAGCAGATCCAGGCCGGCGCGCAGGCGCGACTGCGCTTCGACCAAGCCGAGTTCGGCGAACTCGCCCTCGCCCGCCGTCAGCACGCGCCGGCGCAGCCAGGCTGCGGGCGAACGCGGCGCCGGGGCTTCGTCGCGGTGCCGATAGCCGTGCAGCGCGACTTCGTCGCCGCGCGCCAGCCGCGCGTCGATCGCATGCAGAAATTCGGGCGACGCATCGACGCGTCCTTGCCCATGCCAATCGGGCACGACGAGCAGAGTCACCGGCGGTGCGCC
>DAIMZS010000018.1:12223-15367 GCA_036733825.1 Rudaea sp. | reverse complement strand
ACGCGCAGGCGCGCCTGCCGGCGCAGTTTGGCGACGTCGCCGGCGTAGACTTTTTCGATCGCGGCGCAGAGCGAATCGGCATCGCCGGCATCGGCGAGCGCGCCGACCTGATCGTCGATCAGCTCGGGCAGCGCGCCGGCGCGCACGCCGATCACCGGCAGACCGCAGGCCATCGCCTCGACCACGATCAGGCCGAAGGTTTCCTGCGCGCCCGCGTGCACGAGCGCGTCCGCGCTCGCGAGCAGGCGCGCGAGGCGCAGCGGGTCCTGTTCATAAGGCAGCATCGTCGCATTGGCGGTCAACGCTTCGCGGCGCTCGCCGCCGACGAGAATCAGATGATGCCGCGGCCCGAGCCGCGCGAACGTGCGCAGCAGCAGCGGCACGTCTTTTTCACGCGCCATGCGCCCGGCGAAAATCGACAAGCTCACCTCGTCGCCGAGGCCGAGATCCTCGCGCAGCGATACGTCGCGGCGCGACGGATGGAACACCTCGGCATCGACCCCGAGCGGCTGCACGACGATGCGCGCAATGCCGCTGTCGCGCAGCCGCTGCGCGATCAGGCGGCTCGGCGCCTGGACGAGGTCGAAGCGCGAATAGAGCCGGCGCAGATACGCATCCGCGGCGCGGCCCACGAGGCCGCCGAAGCGGCTCGCGATCATGCGCGGCAAATCCGAATGCGCGAACGCGACCGTCATCGCGCCGCACGTGCGCGCCGCGTCGAGCGCGGTCCAGGCGAGATGATACGGATCGCCGACTTCGATCACATCGGGCTTCCAGCCGGCGAGCTCGCGCCGCCAGCCGGCGCGGCGCAACGGCACGCGATAGCCGCCTGCGCATGGGATGCTCCACTCGGCGCGAGTGAAGATGCCGGGCTCGATTTCGCCGGTCGTCACGCCCGGCACAAGCAGGCTATGACGCACGCCCGTACGCCTCGCCAGATGGCGGTGCTTGGCCAGAAGATAGCGCTTCACCCCGCCCGAGTGCGGCGCAAAAAACAAGGTGATGTCGGCGATATGCATCGATCGCACCGCGAGGCGCCGTGAAAACAACGGTCACGATAACGGGTGCGCTGTGACAAACGTATTACGCGAGCCGATTCCGGCCGCCTCACGACCACAGATGCAGGTGCTAAGCGAAGAGCGCCCCCTTCCGCCCTTCGGGCACCTTCCCCCGCGCTACGCGCAGAGGAAGGAACATCTTTTGCTTCCCCCGCGCAGCGGGGGAAGCTGTCGCGAAGCGACTGAAGGGGGCGCTTTTGCAGAATCGAAAGCGCTCAACTCAAACCCCGCGATCATGGACCTTGCGCCCGGCGACATAGGTCGCCTGAATCGCACGCTCATCGCCAAGCGTCATCAGCACGAACAGCTGCTCTTCGAGCGACGTCGCATACGACTGACGCTCGGCCAGCAGCGATGTCGCCTTGAAATCGAGCACGGCGAGGTCGGCATCCTTGCCCGCGTCGATACTGCCGATGTGCTGGTCCTGATAGATCGCGCGCGCCGAACCGAGCGTGGCGAGATAGAACGCGTGATGCGCCGACAGCGAATAGCCGCAGAGCTGGGCGATCTTGTACGCCTCGTTCAGCGTCACCAGCGGCGACAGACTGGTGCCGGCGCCAATGTCCGAGCCGAGCGCGGTGCGCACCGGGTTGCTCGACACGAGCGCGCGTTCGAGATTGAACAAACCGGAACCGAGGAACAGGTTCGAGGTCGGACAATGCACGATCGTCGCGCCGGCCTCGGCCATGCGCTTCCACTCCGCCTCGGCCAGGTGCACGGCATGGCCGAACAGAGCGCGCGGGCCGACGAGGCCGAAGCGGTCGTAGACGTCGAGATAGTTTTTGCTGTCCGGGTAGAGATCGGCGACCCAGGCGACCTCGCTGCGGTTCTCGGCCAGATGCGTCTGCATGTAGACGCCCGGAATTTCTTTATACAGCGCACCGGCCGCTTCGAGCTGTTCGGGCGTGCTCGTCGGCACGAAGCGCGGCGTGACGACGTAGAACAGTCGTCCGCGCTCATGCCACTTCGCCGCGAGCGCTTTCGACTGGTCGTAGCCCGTGCGCGCCGTATCGAGCAGCGCGGCGGGCGCGTTGCGGTCCATCAGCACCTTGCCGGTGCCGGTGCGCAGGCCGAGCGCTTCGGCTTCCTCGAAATACGCGTCGACCGATTCGGGATGCACGGTCGCGTAGGTGACCGGCGTGGTCACGCCGGCGCGCAGCTGCTCGCGCAGGAATGTCTTCGCGATGCGGCGCGCGAATTCCTTGTCGTGATAGCGCTGCTCGGTGACGAACGTGTATTTGGTCAGCCAATCCAGCAGCTGCTTGCCGTAGGCGCCGATCATCGGCAGCTGCGGATAGTGCACATGCGCGTCGATGAATCCCGGCACGATGAGGCCGTCGCGGTAATGTTCGGGAGTCACGCCCGGCGGAACGCGGCGGGCGTCGTAGGCGCCCGCGTAAACGATTTTGCCGGCGTCGACGACGATCAGCCCATCGGATTCGTAGCGATGGGCGCTTTCGACCTCGTCCGTGAACGGATTGCCGGTGTAGCTGAGATAGGCGCCGCGGAGTGCCGAGGCCATGCGTGTTCCCGTCCGATGCTGCGATGGACGGGATTATGCCGCACACTCTCCCGATCACACGCTCCGCGTCGCCACCGCGGGCGGCACGCGCGAGGCACGCGTCGCCGGGCCGAGCACGGCGATCTGGCCGAGCAGCCACAGGCTGACGAAACCGACCGGCACGTAGTACCACGGCAGCAGTTTCGCGTCGGCGACGTGGGTCAGCAGCCACAAACTGAAGGCGTAGGTGAGCACGCCGCCGACCAGCAGCCCGGCCGTGGTGATCAGAAAATTCTCGGCGAGGAAGTAGCGCAGGATGTCGAACCTGGTGGCGCCGAGCGCCCGCCGCGTGCCGATTTGCTTGGTGCGCTGCGCGACCCAGAAACTCGCCATGCCGACGATGCCGAGCGCGGTGATCGTGAGCAGCAGAAAAATCACCGTGCCGAGAATGATCATCATCGCGCGATCGCCCGCGTAGGCTTCGCGCCGCGTCTGCTCGACGGTGCGCACCTTGCCGATGATGCGGCTGCGGTTGGATTCGCCGAGCTTCTGTTCGACGGTCTTCAAGACTTCGTCGCGCCGGCC
>DAIMZS010000018.1:4176-12123 GCA_036733825.1 Rudaea sp. | reverse complement strand
GGACGCAATCTGTCGCCGAAGGTGGCGTTGGCGACCTCCTCGGGCTTGAAGTCGCGGCCGGCGATCAGATGAGTGCCGTAGGCGTTCACGCCCTGATCGTCGACGATGTACAGCGCCGTGTCGGCGGTCGAGGTCTTCTGCTTCGGCTGCAGGTTGATGCCGGTGCTCCAGCCGCCGCCGCTCATCGGCACGCTCCACGCCGGCGAGGCCGCGACGACACCGGGCATCTGCCGCAGCAATTGCAGATCCGCGGCCTGGGTCGCGTACGCATCGAAGCCCTGGCCGAAGCCGGAGCTGCCGAACCAGAACGTGTCGGCTTCATTCATGCCGCTGGGCCGCTGCATGCGCTCGAGACGCTGATTGATGATGAATAGCGAATTGCAGACGATCGCGAGCGTGAGCGCCACCTGCAAGCCAATCAGGATCATCGCGACCTTGCTGCGCATCAGGGCGGAAATAATCGGGCGGATTTCCATTTTGAAGTTCCTCTGCTTCCCTTCTCCCCTCGGGAGAAGGTGCCCCGAAGGGGCGGATGAGGGTTCGATTCAATGTAGCGCTTTGCAATGCCGGACCCTCATCCGGCGCTGTGCGCCACCTTCTCCCGAAGGAGAAGGAAAAGCTATTGCGTTTTCAGTTGCGCGGCCGGCGCGACCTGGCAGGCGCGCCAGGTCGGATACAGCCCCGCGAGAATGGCGGCGCTGACGGCGAGGACGACCGTCGTCGCGATCATCGTCCAATCCAGCTGCGCGACGGACTTGTAGTACTCGTACAGCGTGCGCACCGCGATGAGGCCGAGCCCGGTGAAGGCGAGGCCGAGAATGCCGCCGGACAAGCCGACGACGCCGGATTCGACCAGAAACTGGGTGAAGATCTCGCGCTTGCTCGCGCCGAGTGCGCGGCGCAGGCCGACTTCGCCCGCCTTGCGCGTGAATTTCGCGAGCAGCAGGCCGATCGTGTTGACCAGGCACACGGCAAGGAACGCGAAGCCGAGGCCGGTCTGTATTTTCATGTCGTTCGACACGACTTTCTGATCGACCATCCACTCGTTGACGTCGAGCAGGCGGTTGTTGGACGGGCGCGGGAAGCGTCCCGACTTTTTCTGCTCGGCGACGTAGGAGTCGAGGAACGATTTGTATTCGGCCAGGCGCGCCGGCGAATCGAGCTGCACCCACATCTGCATCCACACGCACTCCGACTGTAGATACGCATCCCAGCCGTCGCCGGGCGGCTTCCAGCAGCTGTTGTTGCCGGTGGAACGCTTCTTCAGGTCGATCGCCGTCGTGAACGGCATGAAGAACTCGTCGGCGTCGGCGAACGCGCCGTTGGTGAGGTCGTAATAGCGCGTGCGCGGCTTCCAGTCGCCGAGCACGCCGACGATCGTGTAGTCGGCGCCGTCCACGCGCACGGTCTTGCCGACGCTGTTCTGGCCGCCGAACAATTTCTCGTTCATGTCCTTGGCGAGGACGACGACGCGCGCGTGCTGCGCATCCTGATCGTGATTCCAGCTGCCGCCGTAGGCGAACGGCGGCTCGAACATCGCGAAGAAATCGGCATAGGTGACGCGGGCCAGGGCCTGGAACGGCTTGAGCTCCGGATTAGCCGGCTGCACCGGCAGCGCCAGCTTGTACATCGCCGCCTGCTTGTCGGCCTTGCCGGCTTCCATCAGCGCCATCGCGTCGCGATAGGTGACCTGATCCGGCGGACGTCCGTCGTCGCGGAAGGGATTGTCCACGCTCCAGTTGTCCATCTGCACGTAATGCAGCTTGTCGCTCTTCCACGGAATCGGATCGCTGCCCATCAGATGCATCACGGTCAGCGTCGTCATGCTCGCGGCAATGCCGAGGGCGATGCCGAGCACCATCAAGGCGGTGAGAATCGGATTGCGCCTGAGGCTGCGCAGGCCGAGTTGCAGGTAGTACGAAAACATCGTCGTTCCTTTGCTTTGGCTTCCCGCATCGCGGGAAGGAAAGAAGAATCAGGCTACGGCCGCCTCGGCGTCCGCGTCGCGCGCTTTGACGCGCAGACTCGGTTCGGCGTCGAAATCGGTGACTTGGCCGTCCATCACGTGCACGTTGCGCTGCGCGCGCGCGGCGAGTTCGGGGTCGTGCGTGACCATGATGATCGTCGTGCCCTGGCGATTGATCTCCTCGAGCAGCTCCATCACGCCGCGCGCCATGAGCGAATCGAGATTGCCGGTCGGCTCGTCGGCCATGAGCAGGCGCGGCGAGCCGGCCAGGGCGCGCGCGATCGCGACGCGCTGCTGCTGGCCGCCGGACAACTCGGACGGGTAGTGCTTCATGCGCGAGGACAGGCCCACCCGCGTCAGCGCCTCTTCGATGCGCTTCTTGCGTTCGGCCGCTTTGAAGCCGCGGTAGCGCAGCGGCACGTCGACGTTGTCGAACAGGTTGAGGTCGGGAATCAGGTTGAAGCCCTGGAAGATGAAGCCGATCTTCTCGTTGCGCAGCTTCGAGCGCGCATCGTCGCCGAGACCGCGCACGTCGACGCCGTCGAGCCAGAACTCGCCCGAGGTGAACTCCTCGAGCAGGCCGGCGATGTTGAGGAAGGTCGTCTTGCCCGAGCCGGACGGCCCGGTCACCGCGACGAACTCGCCGTCGCGCACGTGGATCGAGAAGTCGCGCAGCGCATGCGTCTCGACCATGTGGGTCCGGTATACTTTTGAAAGATGCTGCATTTTTAGCATGACGACCTCGGGTTCAGCGATGGAGATGGGAAGTCGCGGGTCGGCGAGAGCCGTCCGCGGGAGGGATATCCGGGATGCGGCGCCGGCGATCAGGCACAAACCCTGCGTCGTACGCGCGTCTTGCTCTGCATTCATGCCGTCGGCTCAATTCAGCACCACCCTTTCCGCCCCGTTGAAGGCGTCGGTGCCGGAAATCACGATGCGGTCGCCTTCTTTCACGCCGGAAACGATCTCGACCGCGTTCAGGCTCGTCGCGCCGACCTGGATCGGCCGGCGCTCGGCGATGCCGTCGTGGACGAGGTAGGCGACGCGGCCGGCGCCCGAATCGACGAAGGAGCCGCGCTCGACCATGAGCACGCCCGGGCGTTCGTCGATGAGGATGCGCGTGGTCAGCTGCTGGCTCTGGCGCAGCCCGGCCGGCTTTTCCGCGGCGAAGCGCACGCGCGCGATCACCTGGCCGTTGACCACTTCCGGCGACACCGCGGACAGCTCGCCCTTGTACTTCTGCGCGCCTTCGGCGATTTCCGCCGGCATGCCGATCGACAGGTCGTGCGCGAACACTTCCGGCACCTGCAGCTCCACTTCGAGCGAGGTCAGGTCGATCACGGTGACGACGCCGGTATTGATCGGCACGTTCTGCTTCTGCTGCACGAGCAGCTGGCCGACCTGCCCGGCGACCGGCGAGCGCACCTTGAGCAGATCGACCTGGCGCGCCAGATCGGCGACGAGCAGCTTCTGCCGCTCGAGCGCCAGGCGCTTGGTCTTCAACTCGAACGCCGCGGTTTCGTTCTGCAGGTGCGCGTCGGCCTGCGCATGAGTGACGTCGAGTTCGGCCTTGGCCAGCGAGTCTTTCGCGCGCAGCACTTCGATTTCGGGCATCGCGCCCATCTTGAACGCCTGCGCCTTGCGCTCGACCTCGCGCGCGGCGGTCTGGCGGTCGATCAGCGCCTGATCGATGGTCTTCTTCGCCAGCAATTCTTTCTGCCGCGCGTCGATGCCGGCGCGGCCGACGTCGATGTCGAGGCTCGACAGCGTGGCCTGCTCCTGCTGCAGCTTGTTGTTCAGCTCGGGGCTGTCGACTTCGGCGAGGATCTGATCCTTTTCGACCTTGTCGCCGGCATGGGTGAGCAGGGTGACCGTGCCCGGCGCCGTGGCGTACAGCGTCGGCGCCTGCGCGGCGACGACCTTGCCCTGCGCGGAGATGTCGCGCACGAGAGTGCCGCGCTTGATCTCGGCGATGCGCAGCGACGCGGCCGAGGCCGAGGTCCCCGCCGACATCAGCCGCGCGACCGAAGGCACCAGCCAGACCAGCGCGACGAGCACGGCGGCGGCGCTCGCGCCGATGACGATCCAGCGCTTGTTGACCCGCTGAGGGGCGGTTTCGATGCGGCGGTCTTGCGCGGAGGTGTCTCGGATCATGGTGGCGGCGTGCTTCGGGAAAGTCGGAACGACTCTATCGAAGCAAGCCGCATGCCAAGAACTATTTGCGACCTAAGATATTGCTATTGCTGGATTTTTTTCAGCGGCCGGCTGTCCGTTCGCTGTCCGTCCGAGGCGGCGGACAGAGCGCGGACAGCCGCCTGTCCGCTTACGATTTCTGCGCGCCCGGCGCTTTCGTCTTCGCGATCCAGCTGTCGATGCGCGCCTCGAGCACGTCGAGCGGCAGCGCACCGCCGTTGAGCACTTCGTCATGGAAGGCGCGGATGTCGAACTTGTCGCCGAGCGCCGCCTTCGCCTTCGCGCGCAGCTCAAGAATCTTGAGCTGGCCGAGCTTGTAGGCGAGCGCCTGGCCCGGATAGACGATGTAGCGGTCGGTTTCCGCCTGCAGGTCCGGCTCGTCCTGCGAGGAGTGCTCGTGGAACCAGTCGACCATCTGCTGGCGCGTCCAATGCTTGTAGTGCACGCCCGTGTCGAGCACGAGGCGGTTCGCGCGCAGCAGCTCGTCGGACAAGTGGCCGTAGTAGCTCAGCGGATCCTGATAGAAGCCGACTTCCTCGCCGAGACGCTCGGCATACAACGCCCAGCCTTCGACGTAAGCCGTGTAGCCGGCCTGCTGGCGGAACGGCGGCAGGCCCGGCAAGGTCTGCGCGATCGCGATCTGCATGTGGTGGCCGGGAACGCCTTCGTGATACGCGGTCGATTCGATCGAGAGCAGCGAGCGGTTCTGATAATCGCCGGTGTTGACGTAGACGCGGCCCGGACGCTTGCCGTCAGGCGTGCCCTGGTTGTACTCGGCGCCGGAGGCTTCCTTCTCGCGGTACTCCTGCACCGGCAGCACTTCGACCTGCGACTTCGGCAGCAGGCCGAACAGCTGCGGCAGCTTCGGCTCCATCTGCGCGATGTACTTCTTGTACAGGTCGACGATCTGCTCGCGCGAGGTCGCGTGCGTCTTCGGATCCTTGTTCATCGCCTCGCGGAAACTCTTCAGGTCTTTGTAGCCCATCTTCTGCGCGATCTTGAGCTGTTCGCCCTCGATGCGCTTGACCTCGGCCAGACCGAGCTCGTGGATTTCCTGCGGCGACTTGTTCGTCGTCGTCTGCTGCTCGACCGAAAACTTGTACAGCGCATCGCCGTTCGGCAGCGCCCACATGCCGGGCTCGGTGCGGCCCTTCGGCGCATAGTCCTTCTCGACGAAATCGGCGAGCTTGGTGTACGCCGGGCGCACCTTCTCGTCGACCGCTTTGACGATCGCGTCGTGCAGGCGCTTGCGGTCGGCCGCGGCGACGCCGTCGGGGAATTTCGCGACCGGACGGCCGAACACGCTTTCCTCACCCGCCGGCTGGGCGATCGCGCGGATCTGCGTGACCACCTTCTCGAGCAGGTAGCGCGGCGGCAGCAACTTGTCTTTCTCGCCCTGCTTGAGCACCTCGGTGACCTGATCGAACAGCGCCGGCAGCTTGTTCAGGCGCGCGAGATAGTCTTCGTACTGCTTGGCCGTGTCGAACGGCATGGAAGAGACGAACTGGGCCAACTGCAAGTGCACGCCGTTGAACTGGTCGAGCGGCATCTCGTAGAGCTTCAGATCGGTATTGCGGATGCTGTCGCCGAGTTGGCGCACCATCAGCTGCTGATTGAGCGTGTCCTGCTCGGTGAAACCCGCGGTGTCGATCGCCTTGAAGCGTTTGAGGAACGCTTCGTTGTCCTTCTTCTGCTGCAGCGCGGCGGCGAGCGACGCGTCGCTCCACCGGTCGTTGTAGCGGTAGTCGCCGAGAATCGTGGCGAATTCGGGCGACTGCTTGAGCGTGTATTCCCACTGCTCGGCGAGCAGCGCGTTGAGCGCCTTGACGCGTGTGGCGGCGTCGTCCGCGGCATGGGCGGGCGCTTGCGCGGCGAACGCCACGGCAACGGCAAGCAGCAAAGGTTTGACGGCGATGCGCGACATGCAGGCTCCTGGGTGAAATGGAGCGCGTACTCTCCGTATCAGACCCGCTCGCGTCCAGTGCTGGAAGTCAGGCGCCCGCTTTTGGGCTTTCGGTTTATTCCGCGTCGACCTGCCCGGCCGGAGCGGCGTCGGCGAACGCCGGGATCTGCGCGCAGCGCGCGTCGACCGCCGCGATCAGCGGATAGCGGCTCATGTCCACGCCGAAGCGGCGCGCATTGAATACCTGCGGCACGAGCATGACGTCGGCCAGCGTCGGCGCGTTGCCGTAGCAGAATCCGTCGCGTTCCGAACTCCTTGCAAGACGCGTCTCGAACGCGTCGAACCCGGTGCTGACCCAGTGCACGATCCACGCATCGGTGCCCTCTTTCTGCAGTCCGAAGTTCGCGGCGAGGTACTTGAGCACGCGCGTATTGCCGAGCGGATGGATGTCGCAGGCGATGTCCAGCGCCATCGCGCGCACCGCCGCGCGGCCGGCCGCGTCGGCGGGCAGCAGCGGCGGAGTCGGATGGGTTTCGTCGAGGTACTCGATGATCGCGAGCGACTGATGCACGGTCACTTCATCATCGACGAGCACCGGCACGAGGCCCTCGGGGGCGACGCCGCGATAGGTGGGCGAGTGCTGCTGTCCGCCGTCGCGCAGCAGGTGGACGGGCAGGTATTCGTAGGCCAGCCCCTTGAGGTTCAGCGCGATGCGCACGCGGTACGAGGCCGAGCTGCGGAAATAGCTGTAGAGCTTCACCATGTGCTCCGCGAATCAGATAACGGCGACGTTGAATTCGCCGAGGCCGTCGATGCCGCCGTGCATCTTGTCGCCCCGGGTTACGGCGCCGACGCCCTCGGGCGTGCCGGTGTAAATCAGATCGCCCGGCACGAGCTCGAAGAATTTCGACAGATACGCCACCGTTTCCGCGACCGACCAGATCAGGTCCGACAGATCGGATTTCTGTTTGACCTCGCCATTGAGCTCGAGCCAGATCGCGCCGTGGGCGAGATGGCCGACGTCCGCCGCGCGATGGATCGGCCCGATCGGCGCGGCATGGTCGAAGCCCTTGCCGATATCCCACGGCCGGCCCATGTCGCGCATCTTGATCTGCAGGTCGCGGCGCGTCATGTCGAGGCCGAGCGCGTAGCCGTAGACGTGATCGAGCGCTCGGTCGACGGGAATATCGCGGCCGCCTTTGCCGATCGCGGCGACGAGTTCCATTTCGTAATGGCAGTTCTGCGTCTCGCTTGGATACGGAAACGCACCGGTCGTGCTCGGCGCGACGTAGACGATCGCGTCCGCCGGCTTGGAGAAGAAGAACGGCGGCTCGCGGTTCGGATCGAAGCCCATCTCTCTCGCGTGCGCGGCGTAGTTGCGGCCGACGCAATAGATGCGGCGCACCGGAAACCCCTTGTCCGTGCCGGCGACGGGAACGACGACGGCGGGAGCGGATTCAAAAACCAGTTCCATCAAGAACTCCACGGAAGTTGCGTTGGATCGAAGGCGCGGAATCATTCCTCCTCGCCGCCTTCATGGCAAGCTTTTCGACGCCGCGGCCTGGCGCGCGTAACGCTGCGCCAGCACCGCGCAGACCATCAGCTGCACCTGATGGAACAGCATCAGCGGCAGCACGATCGCGCCGACGGCGCTGCCCGCGAAAAGCACGTTCGCCATCGGCACGCCGCTGGCGAGGCTTTTCTTCGAGCCGCAGAACAGAATCGTGATGCGGTCCTCGCGCGAGAAACCCAGGCGCTTGCCGAGCTGCGAAGTCGCGAACAGAGCGATCGCGAGCAGCGCCGAGCACAGCACGAGCAGCAGCACGAGCGTGCGCAGCGACACCTGCTGCCACAATCCGGCCACCACCGCCGCGCTGAACGCGGT
>DAIMZS010000018.1:0-4076 GCA_036733825.1 Rudaea sp. | reverse complement strand
GCCGACCACGGCGGCGGCCAGCGGCTGCGCCAGCCAGCCGAGCAGCGGAAACAGCACGAAGGTGCAGGCGATCACGAGCAGATGCAGGCGCCAGTTGGTCAGCCCGGCGATCACCGCTTCGCGCGAGAGCTTCGCCCCGTGCAGGAAGAACAGCAGCGCGATCGCCACGTTCGTCACCACCTCGAACACTTCGGCCGCGCGGCCGCGGCATGGCAGCAGCGTGGCGAGAATGACGGTCGAGATCAGCGCGAGCGTGTAGCGGTCGAAGATCAGGGCGAGGGTGTTTAGCACGAGCGAGCCGTCCGGAAGGTCCGCAGCGTTTGCCGCGGGCGATCGGCATCATGGAGCAACCGAGGATAAAAACTCCATAACCCAATCGTTCCGTCAGCGCCTCGTCACTGCGGCTCTTCGATCACATAACCCTTTGCGCGCATCAACGCCAAGCGTCCGTCGGGCCGAGTCAGCTCGCTGATCGGCAGCACGGCGAAGGTGCTCGCGTTGTTCCACAGCGCGGCCTCGGCGGCGTCGAGCCATTCGGTCTGAATGCGGGTTTTCGCGTCGGCGAGTTTCTCGCGCAGGTTTGCGTTCGCGGCGAGCGCGTTCAGACAGACGGTGCGCTGATCGGGATACGGCAGACTTTTGAGCTTTTCCAGGTCGCCGACTGCCCAGGCGTTGGCGCGCGCGCGCATCGCGTCGAGATCGGTTTCCAGGCGCGCGATCGTCGTCGCCAGGCAATCGATATCGAGCTGGCCGGCGGTGCTCTTGAAGTCGTCGATCGCCTGGCGCGCGTTGTCGACGGGAATTTCGACGTCGATCTCCCGGATCGGCACGCGATGCGCCTTGGCGATTTTCTCGATCGTCGGCCACAGCGCGTTCTTGTTCGTCATACCCGACTTGCCGATCGCCTTGCCGTACAGCTCGTTCGCGGCGAGGATCGGGCGCAGGCGCTCGACGCCGTCGTCCTTGCCGAGATAGCGCTGCTTGAGCGGCAGCCAGCGCGCATAGAGATCGGGCGGCAGGACGTCTTTCAACGTCTTGCCGTCGGCGTTCTTTTTCGCACCGAGCGCGGCGGGCAGCAGGAACACGCTGCGGAAGAAGCCGATTTTCAGTTCGGCCTGTGCGTCGGTCAGCACTTCCTGCGACTGCGCGATGATCTTGTCGACGTCGTCGGCGCGCCATTGGATCGTCTTCGGCAGCGGCGCCTGCGTGCCGAGAATCCACAGCACGTGATCGCTGTCGCGGCGCGTCACCTTCCACAGGCCCGGCCCGGGCTGCTCGCCGGTGACGAGCACCGTGTCGAGCGTCGGCGGCGCGGCGATCGTCGCCTGCGCAGCCGCGTGGCCGCACAGCAGACACAGACAAAGAACGAAGATCGCGCGCATATCTCGGCCACGCAGCAGAGGGGCATCGAGACTATTTTCAAGCCAATGAACCCCAGCGGAATCCTGGCGATGTCAGGTTTGCGCACGTTTCGACGTTACCGGATGACGTCTGCCCAACCAACGGAGAAATACCATGCGTTTTCGCCGATTCGCCGTGCTTCTCACCGCGCTCCTTGTCGCCACCGCCGCCCAAGCCGCGCCGCCACCCACGGCCGCCGCCGTGGGCGATGCCGATTCGTTCGGCCGCAGCCTGCGCTGGCTAGGCTCGCTCGACACCGAAATCGATCTGACCGCCGACTGCACCGGCCTGCCCACCCGGGCTCAGGACCGCTGCGTCGTGCGCGCCGCGGCGCCGGCGACGACCTCGTTCGACTACAGCGACTTGAACCGCATCACCCTGCCCGCGCACAGCACCAACTCGCTGCTCTGTCATTGGTGGACGCCGATGATCACGCTCAGTCTCGCCAATCCCACGCCGGCGCCGATCACGGCGCGGGTGCGCTGGAGTCCCACGTTGACCGTGGAGAGCAGCGTGCTGGCCGATCCGACGCTCATCGATCCGACCACGGGCGTGGCGTTCGGCGGCAAGCTGCTGACTTCGGTCGCCGCCGTGCACAACGAAACCTTCACTCTGGCCGCGGGCGAAACCCGCCGCTGGCAGGACAGCAACAGCCGCGTCTGTATCGGCGGTGCGCTGAGCAGACAATCCCTGATCGAAAACTACGGGCTCAGCGCGGCGAAGGCGGACGATGTCCTCAATCACCCGCTGACCGTACGCCTGAACGTCAGCGGCGCGTTCGCCGGCGTGGATCAGGCCCAGCTCTATTTCGGCCTGCGTTTCGTCGGCGACTGAGCAGTACGCAAAAAGAAAGCCAGCGCGAAGCTGGCTTTCTTTTCGGTGCGGTGAGCGCCTAGCGCTTCATCGAATTGAAGAACTCGTCGTTCGACTTGGTGTTCTTCATCTTGTCGAGCATGAATTCCATCGCGGCGAGCTCGTCCATCGGATGCAGCAGCTTGCGCAGGATCCAGATCTTCTGCAGCACGTCGGGCTCGATCAGCAGGTCCTCGCGGCGCGTGCCGGAGCGGTTGATGTTGATCGCCGGGTAAACGCGTTTCTCGCTGATGCGGCGGTCGAGGTGCACTTCCATGTTGCCGGTGCCCTTGAATTCTTCGTAGATCACCTCGTCCATCTTCGAGCCGGTTTCGACCAGCGCGGTGGCGATGATGGTCAGCGAACCGCCTTCCTCGACGTTGCGCGCGGCGCCGAAGAAGCGCTTCGGACGCTGCAGGGCGTTCGCGTCCACGCCGCCCGTGAGCACCTTGCCGCTCGACGGCACGACGGTGTTGTAGGCGCGCGCGAGGCGCGTGATCGAATCGAGCAGGATGACGACGTCTTTCTTGTGTTCGACCAGGCGCTTGGCGCGCTCGATCACCATTTCGGCGACCTGGACGTGGCGCATGGCCGGCTCGTCGAACGTCGAGGAGACGACTTCGGCGCGTACGGTACGCTGCATCTCGGTGACTTCTTCCGGACGCTCGTCGATCAAGAGGATGATCAGATGCGTCTTCGGATAGTTGTGCACGATCGCCTGGGCGACGTTCTGCAGCATCATCGTCTTACCGGCTTTCGGCTGGCTGACGATCATGCCGCGCTGGCCCAAACCGACCGGCGAGATCAGATCGAGGATGCGGCCGGTGATGTCTTCGCTCGAACCGTTGCCGCGCTCGAGGTGATACATCTTGCGCGGGAACAGCGGGGTCAGGTTCTCGAACAGCACCTTGTTCTTCGACGCCTCGGGCGGCTCGTCATTGATCGAGTCGACCTTGAGCAGAGCGAAATAGCGCTCGCCTTCCTTCGGCGGGCGCACGGTGCCGGCGAGATAGTCGCCGGTGCGCAGATTGAAGCGGCGGATCTGCGAGGGGGAAATGTAGATATCGTCGGGGCCGGCGAGGTAACTCTCGTCCGGCGTGCGCAGGAAGCCGAAGCCGTCCTGCAGTATTTCAAGCACGCCCTCGGAATAAATGCTGCCGCCGCTGCGCGCATGCGCCTTCAAGATCAGGAACACGATGTCCTGCTTGCGCGCGCGCGCGGCGCCTTCCTGGATGCCGAGTTCTTCGGCCATCTTCAGCAGCAGGTGCGCCGGCTTGCGCTTGAGTTCGTTCAGATCGATCGTCACGCCCGTGTTCGGGCCCTGGATCTCGACGAATTCTTCGTCCGCGTCGACGTTGCCGCCGCCGCCGCGGTTGTTCGGATTGCCGTTGCCGCGCTGCTGGTTGCGATGGCGGTTGCGGCCACGGCCGCGGCGATCGTCGCGACGGCCGCCGCCTTCACCTTGCGGCTGCTTCGGCGCGTCGCCTTCGCTGCCGCCGGCTTGCGCGGTGGGCGCGGGGGTGTTTTCGGAGGGGGGATTGCGGCTTTCGCCGGATGTATCGTTGGTGTCGGACACGGACAAACCTTCTTCGGTGCCGTTGGAGGGAGAAAATGGGCGCGGTTCTTGTTTCGCGTAGCGCGCTGGATCGGCGCGCGAGCAGGATCGAGAACTGCGCTGCTCGAGCCTTGAATACCCTTGAGTTCGATGCTGCCAGCCGCACCGGGCGGGCGAGCGATTCAATCGTGGGGAGTTACTGCATGAGCGGGGCTTTCGAGCCCCTGAATAAAGTATACCTTAGCACTTCGGGATACGGGCGTCCAGC
>DAIMZS010000017.1:12181-21393 GCA_036733825.1 Rudaea sp. | reverse complement strand
GCCATCGGATAATACGGCGGACCGTCGCCGCCGATGCCCGTGCGGCTGATGCACAGCGGCACCATGCCGAGGATCGCCGTGCCCATCGTCATCAGGATCGGACGCAGGCGGTCCTTCGCGCCCTGAATCAACGCCTCGACGCGGTCCATGCCTTCGTGGCGCAGCTGGTTGATGTGCACGATCATGACGATGCCGTTGTTGACCACGACGCCCATCAGAATCAGCACGCCGATGAAGGCCATGATCGAGAACGTGGTGCCGGTCACCCAGAACAGCCAGAACACGCCGAAGATCGAAAAGACGAACGTGGTCAGAATCGCTGCGGGATAGATCAGCGACTCGAACATCGCGCACATCACCACATAGACGAGCACGAGGGCAAGCAGCAGGTTGAGCATCATCTTCGCCACCGCGTTGTCGTCGCGGTCGAAGTTCTGGCCGAAACTCCAGCGGTAGCCCGCAGGCAGCTGCACTTTGTTCATCACCTTTTCGATTTCGGCGCGCGCGTCGTTGCCGGTCTTGCCGTCGGCGAGGTTGGCCTTGATCGCGAACGAAGTCTGCCGGTTGCTGCGTTCGATCACCGAGGAGGCGTTGTTCGTCGACACCTGCACCATCGACATCAGCGGAATCTGGGTGCCGTCGGGGCGACGCACCTTGTAGTCGGACAGGCTGTCGAGGTCGCGCGCATCGGCGCCGCGGAAACGCATCCACACCTGCAGCTGATCCTGGCCGCTGTGATAGTCCTTGAGCTGCCCGCCGCGCAGCGCGACGGAAATGTATTGCGCCACGTCGTTGGCCGAGAAACCGTAGGACTTGGCTTTTTCGCGGTCGACGCGGATGGCGAGCTCGCGGTTGCCGTTGTCCTGGTCGGCGCGCACGTCGCGCAGGCTCGGCAGCGACTTGAGGATCGGGATCACCGTCGCCGACAGCTCGCGCAGCACCTGGCCCGAATCGCCGTTGAGGCTGAGCTGGATGCTGTTGTCGTTGCCGCCGTTGCCGTTGAAATCGAACACGATGTCGCCGATCGGCACCTTCGGGCCTTCCTTGCGGATCTTTTCCATGATCGCCTTGGTGTCGACCTTGTCGCGCTCCCCTTCCTTGAACAGGATCGAGGTGAACGTGTCGTTGCCGTCCTCGGCGTAGCGGCTGTAGATGTTCTTGATGTGGAATTCGTCGCGGTGCGCGTTGAGATAATTCTCGACCGTGTCGACGGAGCGCTTGAGTTCGGCCAGCGGATACAGCGCGTTGAGCCGGTAGCCGAGGAAAAGCTGATCGCGGTCGCCGACGGGGAACATGTCCATCTTCGTGTGCGAGGCCGGCAGCACGATGCTGATCACCAGCAGCGCGAACAATCCGAGCATCGTCCAGCGGCGATGACGCAGCGTGCGCGCGACGAAATCGCCATACGCCGTCTGCATGCGCGTGACCAGCGTCTTGCGGCCGATGAACTTCGGCGGCGGCAATTTCGCCGACAGCATCGGCACCAGACTGACCGCGACGAGCCACGAGGCCAGATGCGCGATCGCCATCGTCACCGCGACCTGGGTGAGGAACACGCTGATGTCGTCCTTCTCGCCGAACACCATCGGCAGGAACACGATCACACTGGCGAGCGTGCCCGCGGCGATCGCGATGCCGACGACCTGGGTGCCCTGCACCGCGCAATACCAGGGCTGATCGGGATGCTTTTCGCGGTAGTGATAAATGCTTTCGACGACGACGACCGCGTTGTCGACGAGCATGCCGACCGCGAGCAGCAGGCCCATCATCGATAGGATGTTCAGGGTCATGCCGAAGAACTGCATGCAGCCCATGGTGATGACGAAGCAGATCGGAATCGCGAGCGAGACCATCAGCGTCGACGGCCAGTCGCGCAGGAAGAAAAACAGCACGAGCACCGACAGCAAAGTGCCTTCGAGCCCGGCCTGGCTGAGCTGGCGCAGGCTGTCGGTGACGTTCTTCGCTTGATTGCCGAGCGTGTAGATCTGGATGCCGCGCATTTCCGGCTGCTGGCGGATGCGTTCGACTTCGTCCATGACGCGGCGGCCGACATCGACCAGGTTCGCGCTGCGCTCCTTCGAGATTTCCACGGCCACGGCCGGGCGCTGATCGAGATGGCGCGCATAAGTCAGGCGCGAAGGCATGACTTCGACATCGGCGATATCGGACAGCTTCAGGCCCTTGTCGTTGATCGCCAGCGCGCGGATTTCCTCCACGCTGCGCCACTCGCCGACCGGCTGCACGTGATAGCGCAGCGAACCGTCCTTGACCAGGCCGCCCGAGGCGGAAAAATTCGCCGTGTTGAGGCGCTGATAGAGATCGTTGAGGCCGACGCCGGCGGCGGTCAGGCGGTCGGCGTCGATCTCGATGCGCACTTCGCGCTGGGCGACGCCTTCGATCTGCACGCGCGCCACGCCGGGCAGGCGTTCGAGCGGCCGCTTGAGTTCGCGGTCGAGCAGTTCGTAGGCGTTGGTCAGGTCGCGGTCGGAGGAGATGCGCAGCTGCAGCACCGGCCGGTCGTTCGAGGCGAACTTGAACACGTTGTAGCGCAGCAGGTCGCTCGGCAGATCGGCGCGGATCGCATCGATCTTGCCGCGCGCTTCGACCGCTTTCACCGCCGTGTCCTGCCCCCATTTGAACTGCATCTGGATCTGCACGCCATCGGCGCGCGTGAGCGAATCCATGCGCTGGATGCCGGTCAGCGTCGACAGCGCCTCTTCGATCGGCCGCGTCACGGTGCGTTCCACTTCACTCGGCGTCGAGCCCTGATACGGCACGTCGACCATCATGAAAGGAAACTGGATGTCGGGCATCGATTCCAGCGGCAGCCGGAATGCGGCGATCAGGCCGATCACGGTCATCGACACGAACAGCATGATCGCGGTGACCGGGCGCTTCAGGCTCAATTCGGCAAGGGTCATGACCGCTGCACCTCGCGGTGCCCGCTTGCCCCCTTCCCAGCCTTCCCCCGCTGCGCAGGGGAAGGAGAAGTGCTGCGCCCATTCTTCGCTTCCCCTGCGCAGCGGGGGAAGCTGTCGCGAAGCGACTGAAGGGGGCGCTTTTCGCCGCAGGAAATCACGGCGTCGCCCCGTGCGGCGCGATCGCCGCATCATCGAGCACGGCCTTGGCCTTGCGCTCGCCGCGTTCGCGGTATACCGCATCGCTGCGGCGGTCGAGCAGGTTGTACACGACCGGGATGACGACGAGAGTCAGCAGCGTCGAAATGGCGAGGCCGCCGATCACGGTGATCGCCATCGGCGCGCGCACTTCGGAACCGTCGCCGAGGCCGATCGCGAGCGGCAGGAAGCCGATCAGCGTACACAGCGTCGTCATCGTGATCGGGCGCAGGCGCGATTCGGCGGCCTGGGCGATCGCGTCGAGCTTGGCGGCGCCCTCCTCGCGCAGCTGGTTGACGCGGTCGATCAGCACGATCGCGTTCTTCACCACGATACCGGCGAGCATGATCAGGCCGATGAACACGACGACGCTGAGCGGCGTGGCCGTGAGCTTGAGCGCGAGCACCGCGCCGACCAGCGCGAGCGGAATCGAGAACATGATGACGAACGGATGCAGCAGCGATTCGAACTGCGAGGCCATGACCAAGTAGACGAGAAAGATCGCGAGCACGAGCGCGAAGATCAGCGAGTTCGTCGACGCATCGAGTTCCTCGCTCTGTCCGCCGATGTGCGTGGTCACGCCCGCGGCGAGCGGATTGTCGGCAATCAGCTTGCGCACTTCCGCGACCGCGGTGCCGAGATCGCCGTAATGCAGGTTGGCGGACACGATCGCGACGCGTTCCTGGCTGATGCGGTGAATCTCGCTCGGGCCGATCGTCGACACCACGTCGGCGACGGCGGACAAACGGATCGGCGCAGCCGTCGACGAGGTGTTGCCCGAATTGCTCGACGACGACGTCGAACTCGTGCCGCTGCTGCCGGACGTGCTGGACGACGTGCCCGACGTGCCGCCGCTGGCGCTGCTGCTCGAATTGTTCGACGAACTGCTGACCGCCGTACCCGTCTGCGCATAGCCGACGATCAGGTTGCGGATGTCGTCGACCGAGCCGCGCTGGTTTTCCTGCGCGCGCACGAGCACGTCGATCTTGCGGTCGCGGAAGCTGTAGCGCGTGGCGACCGAACCCTTGACCTTGTTCACCACCTGATCGGCGATCTGCTTCGTGGTCAGGCCGAGCGCGGCGGCGCGGTCCTGGTCGAAGCGGATCTGGATTTCCGGATAACCGCCTTCGACGGTCGACTTCACGTCGGCGAAGCGATCGGAGGCATTCATCAGGCTGGTCAGTTTCTTGCCGGCCTTTTCCAGCGAGGCGAGATCGTAGCCGCGCAATTCGATTTCCAGCGGCGTGGCGAAGCTGAAGAGCTGCGGCCGCGAGAATTTCACCTCGGCGCCGGGATGCGTCTTCATGCTCGCACGCAGCGCGTCGGTCGCGGCGCGCTCGCCCTTCTCGCCGACGCCGGGCTTGAGCACGACCAGCAGGCGCGCAATGTTCTCGCCCGATTCGGTCGGCGTCGCGTCCAGACGCGTGCCGGTGCCGCTGACGCCGTAGATCAGATCGATGTTCGCATCTTTCGCGTTCGCGGTTTCCAGTTCCTTCACCAGCGCGTCGGTATCGACCAGCGGCGTGCCGGGCGGCAGCTTGACCATCATCTCGAAACGGCCCTGCGCGAGCTGCGGAATCAGGTCCATGCCCAGCGTCGGGATCAGCAGCACGCTGCCGACGAATGCCGCCGCCGCGAATCCGAGCACGAGGAACGGATGCGCCAGCGCCTTCGGCAGGAAACCGTGATAGGCATGCGCGGCCAGGTTGTACGGCATCATCACGAAACGCCCGACCAGACGCAGCGCCTTGCCCACCGCCTTGCCGATCACGCCGAACACGACGAACACGATCAGTGCGACCAGGCGCGGCAGCCATTGCAGGAACAACTTCGACACCGGCGCGATGACCGCCTTGACCGCACGGCCGACGCGGCCGGTCGGCTGCCAGCCCGGCGACGGCGCCTCTTCTTTGTACGCGAGCGGCGAGCGGCCCTTGAGCGAGGCCAGCATCGGAATCAGGGTCATCGCGACGATCAGCGAAATCAGCATCGCGAACGTCACCGTCAGCGCCTGATCGCGGAACAACTGCCCGCCCACGCCCTGCACGAAGACCAGCGGGAAGAACACGGCGACGGTGGTCAGGGTCGAGGCGATCACCGCCATCGACACTTCTTTCGCGCCCTGCACCGAGGCTTCGAGAATGGTCGCGCCGTGCTCGCGCAGGCGCGCGATGTTTTCGAGGACGACGATCGAGTCGTCGACGACCATGCCCGTCGCCAGCGCCAAACCGCCGAGGGACATGACGTTGAGGCTGACGTTCGCCTGACCCATGAAGAAGAACGTGGTGATGAGCGAGATCGGCAGGCTCAGCGAGATGATGAACGTGCTCCACGAATCGGCGAGAAAGAAGAAGATGATCAGGATCGCGAGCACGCCGCCGATGACCGCGTCGTTGCGCACGTCGTCGAGCGAACTCTGGATGAAGATCGATTGATCGTCGATCGTGTCGAGCTTGGCGTTCGGCGGCAGGATGTCCTTGAGCTTGGCCAATTGCTTCTTCACCGCCGCGGCGACGCTGACCGTGTTCGCATCGCCTTCCTTGTACACCGCGAGTTCGATCGCCTCGTGGCCGTCGACGCGCACGATGCCTTCGCGTTCCTTGTAGCCTTGGCGCACCTCGGCGATGTCCTTCAGCCGCACGGGCACGCCGTTGTCGACCTTGATGAGCAAGTTGCGCATCTCATCGAGATTGACGAATTGATTCACCGTGCGCACGAGATAGCGCTGCGATCCGTTCTCGATGCGGCCGCCGGAAACATTGACGTTCTCGTCGGTCAAGCGCTTGGTGACGTCGACGATGTTGAGATTGAGCTGACGCAGCTTCTGCTGGTCGATATCGACGTCGACCTGATCTTCGAGGCCGCCGCCGACCTTGACCGCGGCCACGCCTGTGGTCGGCTCGAGGCGCTTCTTCAGCTCGTCGTCGGCGAAGCGGCGCAGCTGCTTCAGCTGCGCTTCGTTGATATCGGCCTTCTTCGCCTTGTCGTCGCCGCTCATCGACAGCGACAGGCGCATGATCGGATCGGTGGATGGATTGAAGCGCAGCAGCACCGGCTTCTTCGAATCCAACGGCAACTGCAACGTGTCGAGCTTGTCGCGCACGTCGAGACCGGCCTGGTCCATGTTCGTGCCCCAGGCGAATTCGAGAATCACATCCGACTGGCCGGTGCGCGACACCGAGTGGATCTTGCGCAGGTTCTTGACCACGCCGATCGCTTCCTCGACCGGCTGCGAAATCAGATTCTCCATCTCCAGCGGCGCCGCGCCTTCGTATTCGGTGCGCACGGTCAGCGTCGGATAGGTCAGGTCGGGCAGCAGGTTGACCTTGAGTCCGGCCAACGCGATCAGCCCGAACAGAACGAAGGTCAGCGTGACCATGCCCACGGTGACGCGCCGCCGCGTGGCGAGTTCGACGATATTCACAGCTGAAAGCCCCTCTTGGAAAAATGCTCGATCGATTCGTCGAGCGCTGCGCCGCAATTCCCCATCCCCCGTCCACCTTCAACTCGGGGGATCCGCCCTCCCGATTCGGGAGGCTCGTTACCGCCGGAATCGATCGTCGTCATTCTTCAGACTTTCTTTTCCTCGGGCGCTTTCTGGGCAAGCTGCTTGTCCTTGTCTTTGTTGTCGGCGTTGAGCACCTGCACTGCGGTGCCGTCGCGCACGGCGTTGCGGCCGACGGTGATGACCTGCGTGCCTTCGTCGATGCCGGAGCGGATCTCGACCTTGTCGCCGTCGCTGTAGCCGACCTTCACCAGCTTGCGGTGCGCGACCAGACCCGGCGCGGCGGGTTTGGCGTCGGCCTTGGCCGCGTCGGCGACCTTGGCGTCGGGCTTCTTCGCCGCATCCTTCTTCGCGTCGTCGGCCGGTTTCTCCGTGCCCTTCTCGACGACGAACACCGCGGTCTCGCCGTCTTCCTCGACGAGCGCGGAGCGCGGCACGGTCAGCGCGTCGGCGCGCTGGTCATAGACGATGCCGACGCGGCCGAACATGCCGGGCTTGAGCGTGGCGGTTTTGTCGTGGAATTCGCAGGTCACGCGGAACGTGCCGCTGGCCGAGTCGACGACCGGCGCGATGCGCAGGATATTGCCGACGAATTTCTGCCCCGGCAGCGCGTCCGCTTCGAGCGCGACCGGCTGGCCGGCCTTGAGGATGCCGAGCTGGCGTTCCGGCACGTTGAGCACGGCCTGCAGCGGGTCCATGCCGACGATGCGGAACAGGTTCTGATTGTTCTGGATCAGATTGCCGAGCTTGACCGAACGTTCGGCGATCACGCCGTCGACCGGCGCGGTGATCGTGGTGAACTGCAGATTCAAGCGCGCTTCCTCGTACGCCGCGCGCAGGTTCTGCATGTCGAACTTGGCCTGATCGTAGTCCTTCTGCGCGATCAGCTGCTTCTGGATCGCCTTTTCGTTGTAGGTGAAGCTCGCATCCGCTTTGCGCATCTGCGCTTCGGCCTGGGCGAGTTTGGCGCGCGCGGTGTCCTGCTCCAGTTGCGCGAGCACCTGCCCCGCTTTCACGGTCTGGCCTTCCTCGACGAACAGTTTGATCAACACGCCCGAAGTTTTCGCCGCGACCTGCGCTTCGTGATCGGCCGTCAGCGTCGCGGTGCCGTTATAGCTCGCCGCGATCTGTCCGCGCGCCGCCTTGGCGGTCTCTACCGGCACGGCGTTGACCAGGTCGGGCTTTGAATCCTTGGCGTCCTTGGCCTGGGCGGCGCTGCTGCCGCCGCAACCGCCGAGAGAGAGGGAAAGCACGCCGACCGCGGCGCAGAGCGCCGCCACGCGAAGCGAATTATTCTTGATTTTCATAGGGATGGGACGAATGCGGACAAGGGGTGAAAGGCAAGGTCGATATGGTGTACTACTTAACTACATCACTAAACATTAAACAATCCCCCAGAAGTCACGGTTGCCGCGGCCGAACGACCTGCGGGACCCGAGTCTGCTGAGGAATGTCTTCACAAAATCACCGATACGATGCGGGAGTCGCCACCCTACTTTTCTCGCGCCCGATTTCGGCGAGACGAAGTTGTGCGCGGAGTTCGATCTCCCTGACGAACTATGGATGCAGTTTCCCCACAAAAAGTTGCATATGTAAGCGCCAGTAGTAATGCATCGTGCGTGAACGGCGAAGATATTCAGCATCGATGACAATGCACTTCGCGCAGCGAGGTTGAAATCGGAGCTCGTTCGCCGTGAGGTATCGAAGGGCGAGCTCACGCCGAGATTGCCGTTCGTGATTCGATACCTCACCACGAACGGAAAGCAAAATCCGAGCTGGACCATGGCCGATCCGTTCAGACTCTGGTTACCGACGCGGACGCGCTGATATACTTTGCGAAGTTTTTTCTCACTACTTCCCGCCAGCCTCAAACTCATGACCAGACCGCTGCTTGCCTGTGCCCTGACGATACTCGCCGCGACGTCCGCCACGTCCACCTTCGCCGCCGACGCCGCCTCGAAAGGAGATGTCAAGGCCGGCAAGGCACTCGTATACACCTGCGGCGGCTGCCATGGCGTGACCGGCTACATGAATGCGTACCCGAACTATCACGTGCCGCGCATCGGCGGGCAGAACTACGACTATCTCGTCGCCGCTCTGACCGAATACAAGACCGGCCAGCGCAGCCATCCGACGATGCGCGCGCAGGGCGAAAGCCTGTCCGACGAGGACATCAAAAACATCGCCGCCTACCTTTCCAGCATCGCCAAGTGAACGGACTCAGGACAAGACACGCCATGAAATTCGCCTCTGCTCTTCTCGTTGTCTGCGGTCTCGCCTCCGGTTTCGCGTACGCGGAATCGATTCCACCGGAAAAGGTCAAGGAAAAAGCCGCGACTTGCGCCGCTTGCCACGGCGCCGACGGCAACTCCGATACACCGGCGCAGAGCCAGTATCCGCGCCTGGCCGGCCAGTACCACGACTACCTCGCGCGCGCGCTGCACGAATACAAGTCCGGCGAACGCAAGAATCCGATCATGGCCGGCATGGCCGCCCCGCTGAGCGAAGCGGAAATCGACGCGCTCGCGCGCTATTTCGCCGCGATGCCGGGCAAGCTCGACGATCTGTCCAAGCACGAACAGGGCGACTGA
>DAIMZS010000017.1:7919-12081 GCA_036733825.1 Rudaea sp. | reverse complement strand
CGTCGACGTCGACCAGGCGCACGCGTCCGCCGTGCGCGGCGATCTGCGGGTTGATCTCGGCATCGAGCACGTACTGCACGCGATCGGCCAACGGCGCGTCGGCGGCGGGCACGCTGCCCTTGATGTGCGGCGCGCGAATGGTCAGCTGGCCGCCGGTCGCATTGACCTGATAATCGACCTCGGCGTCGGCGAGCCAATCCGCGCTCACCGCCTCGACGAATACGCTGAAGCCGCCGCAGTCGATCCGCGCTTCGTCGCCGGCCAACTCGGCCGTCTCGCAGTACTCCAGCACACAGTCCGCCTTCGGCGTGCCGGCGTTCACCGCCTTCATGCGGATGCCGAGCCCGTCGATGTCCTGCTGCGCGAGCAGATGGCGGAAATAGTTTTTGGCGCTGTCGGAAATCTGGATCATTGCTCGCGTCTGTGCATTCGAATGGAATGAGGACCATTATAGTCCTCATTCAATCTCAATGCGAAAAGCCGCACCGCCTCGAGTTCGCTCGGCCATTCGCCCGTCCCCTTCCCAGCAAATACTTCGCCGCGACTAGCTCTCCAGGACGGCGATGAAGGACGTTTTTGAAATTAAAAAAAGTTCATAAATGCTTTACAAAGCAAATCGAATTCGTGCGTGACTTCTCGTTTTATTTTAGTTATTTTTTCTGTGACGCAGGACGGGTTCTCGGCCACAGCGCCATGGACAACTCTCGAACACAGTCCTGAAGCAGCGGAAAGATTCCGCTCATCTGTGATGCCGTTGTCATAAATCTGGCGGAATTTCCGCTCACCTTCGTTCGTTCGATTTTGGGGAACCTGCAATGCTTGTCAGTAGTTCGAATGCTGCGCGTGCCGCAGTTCGGGGTACGCTGCTTCTTATCGCCGTTTTGTTCGCGCAGCCTGTCTGGGCGCAAAACTTTCTCGCGAACAAAAAATTCGTGCCGACAACGATCGGGCCCAACGCCCAATCTCAGCTCACGTTCGACTTGTTCAACGGTTCGTCGAGCACACTGTCCGCAACCGTCTCCGACACACTGCCGGCAACCACCCCGGCGGGCCAGCTCTGGTTCGACTCCACCGACGCAACGACGGTGGTCGGCGCGAACTGCACCGCGGGCACATGGAGCTTCAGCGATCCTCTGGGCGGCACGCGGTATCAAACCGCCTCGTTTACCGGCGCGACCGTCCCCAACCAGTCGAATCCGGCCCAGACCAATCCGGATTGCGGCGTCACGATTCCGGTGCATTCCGGCGTCCTCGCCAGCGACACCAATCTCATCAACACCGTGCCCGGCACCAACGCGACCGCGACGGGCTCGGCCGGTTCGTTCCAGTCGCAGGATTTCAGCGCCACCCTGCAGGTGCGCGCGCCGGTGAACGCCACGCTGACGAAAGCGTTCAATCCCACCACCGTTCCCGCCGGCGGCCAGGCGACGTTGACCATCAAGGTGACCAACCCTTCGGCCGCGTTTGCGCTAACCGGCGTCGCGTTGACCGACAGCCTGCCCGGCGGCCTCACCGTATTCAGCGGCCCGACCTTCGATGCCGGCTGCGGACCGGCCGCCTCGAACGGCACGGCCACGCAGGTTTCGATGACCGGCGCGACCATCGCCACCGGCGGCACCTGCACGATCACGGCCACCGTGCTCGCACCGAGCGGGGCCGACGCCGTGCTGACCAACACTATTCCTGCCAACACGGTGCAGTCGAACGAGGCGTCGACCAATAGCAGCGCCGCCAGCGCCAATCTTACCGTGGTCAATTCGATCACGATGACCAAGGCCTTCTACGACGGCAGCACGCTGCGCACCAACGATTCGCCGACGCCCTCCGGATTCAGTTCGGGCGCCACCTCAGTCCTGGTCAATCAACCGGTACGCATGCGCGTGTATTTCCGCAACCCGACCACGACGGCGCTGACCGGCGGCACGCTGGTCGATCTGCTGCCGAACGATATCGTGCCGGTCGGCTCCGCCGTCGGCGGCACCTGCGGCGGTTCGCCGACGATGACGACGGCGCCGAGCGGCAGCCAGACCCAGATCACGATCAATTCGATCACCGTGCCCGCGGCGACCACTTCGACGCTCGGCACGTGCTACGTGGAGATCTACGTCAAACCGACCGCCGCGTTCGCCCAGACCACAAATTCGATATCGAGCAGCGACGTCACGTTCACGGGCGGCCTCTCGCCGATCACGTCGACCTCGGCGGATTTGAAGGCGACCGCGTCGAGCGGAACCGGCACCGGTTATCTCGGCATCGACAAGCGTTTTTCGCGTGACGCATCGCCCTACGACTCGCACACCGGCACGAGCGACATCCTGCAGGTGCAGAAAGGCGAGAAGTTCTGGATGAAGGTATCGGTGTGGAACCGCATCTTCGATCAGGGCTACACCAACGGCACGATCACCGACACGCTGCCGAGCAACGTCAAAGCCGTGCAGCCGCTCAACGTGCGCATCCTGCAAAATCCGCCGAACAGCAACAGTACCCAGAACGGCGGCTGCGGCGACGGCACCGGAGGCGGCAACAAGGGCACTGTCGGCGTGACGCAGAACGGCTCGGGCCAGGACGTGGTGACGTATTCCGGCTTCGACGTGCGCAACGGTTCCGGCGCCAACACGACCGCGCAAACCGGCTGTTTCTACTCGATCCAGCTCGAAAGCCTGGTGTCGGGCGACTACACCAACACGATCGCCGCGAACAACGTGGCGACGAGCGAAGGCGCGACCAACCCGAGTGCCGTCAGCGCGCGCGCGGCCGTGCTCTCCGATCTCGACACGAGCAAGTTCTTCGATCCGAACGTCATCAGCCAGGGCGGCCGCACGCGCCTGTACCTGCGCTTCAGCAACAAGGCGGCGACGCCCATCACCGGCCTCGCCGTGACCGATCCGCTGCCGTCGAGCGGCGCGTTCGGCACGCTGACCGTCGCCAACCCGGCCAACGTGGTCAACACCTGCGATACCGGCAGCGCCGTCGTGACCGCCACGCCGGGCGCAGCCAGCGTATCGATTTCCGGCGGCACCGTGCCGGCCAACGGCGGCTCCGCCGCGACGCCGGGCACCTGTCAGATCGAGGTGGACGTGCAGCAGACCGGCGGCTCCTCGACGAGTGCGGCGGTGACCAACACGATTGCGCCCAATTCGGTCACGAACGACCAGAACCAGAGCAATGCGCTGCCGGTGACGGCGACGCTTTCGACCCGGCCGATGGGCATCCAGGTCGTCAAGGAATTCGTGCCGAGCAACGCCAACGGCGGTGCGCCGGTGAAGCTGCGGCTGACGTTCTCGTCGACCTCCAATCCGCTGAGCCAATGGCCGCAGGATCAGATCGCGCTGACCGACACCTTCCCCGTCGGCATGGTCGTCGCACCGAGTCCCGCGGCCACCACGACCTGCATGAAAGCCGGCGTCGCCGACGGTTCGGCAAGTCCGGCGCTGTCGAGCACGCCGGCCGACATCACGGCGACGCCGGGCGCGGGCTCGTTCACCATCTCCGGTTTCCGCTTCCGCGGCACCAATGCCGCCCCGATCGGCCAGGTGCCGGACAATACCTGCACCGTCGAGCTCTACGTCATCGCCACCTCGACCGGCAACAAGACCAACGTCATTCCGGTCGGTGCGATCAGTTCGGCCAGCGGCACAACCAATGCCTCGCCGTCGCAGGCCACGCTGACGGTGCTGCCGAACACGCAGCTGCTGAAATCGTTCAATCCCGCGGCGGTGTCGGTCGGTCAGACCAGTATGTTGACGCTGCAGATCAACAACGTGAACACGAGCGCGAACGACGACTTCGGCCTGACCGACAACTTCCCCTCGGGAATGACCGTTGCGGGCACGGCGACGACCACCTGCGGCAACGGCGTGGTCAGCGCGGCGGTCGGCGGCAACTCGGTGTCGGTATCGATCGTCGGCGGAGACGTCGCCGCCAACGCCAGTTGCACGATCAGTGTGCCGGTTGCGCTCGCCAGCGCAGGCGTCTTCGTGAACAACGCATCGAACATCACCGCCGATCCCGTCATCAACACGACCGGGGTGACGGCAACGATCACGGCCATCACGCCGCCAACGGTGAGCAAGGCGTTCTCGCCGAGCCCGATTGCAACCGGTTCGCCGTCGACGTTGACGATCACGCTGAACAATGCCGACACGACGACGGCGCTCACCAA
>DAIMZS010000017.1:0-7819 GCA_036733825.1 Rudaea sp. | reverse complement strand
TCGACGACCAAGACCGGCAGCGCGACCGGCGTCGCCGGCGGCACGGCGACGTACACGGTGACCTACACCAACAGCACCGCTTTTGCGGTACCGGTGACAATCGCCGACCCGTTGGGGACATACACGTCATTCTCGTGGACCTGTACCGGCAGCGGCGGCGCGGCCTGTCCGGCGGCGTCGGGCAGCGGCGCCATTGCGGCGACCTTGACGATGCCGGCGAACAGCTCACTCACGTATGCGGTGACGGCCGGCTTGCCGCAAACCGGCACGAGCATCACCAATACCTCGACGATCGGCATCGCGCCCGGCAATCCGGCGTACACCGAAGATCCGGGCGAACTCACCGACAATACCGCGAGCGTGACGACGACGATCACGCGTTCGTCCGACCTGACGATCAGCAAGACCGACGGCGTGACCCAGGTCACCGCGGGCCTGACGACGACCTACACCGTCATCGTCAGCAACGGTGGGCCTTCCAATGCCACCGGCGCGCTCGTGAAAGACGCGCCCGGCACGGGACTTACCCTGCAAAGCGTGGCCTGCAGCGGCGCCAGCAATGGCGCAGCGTGCCCGGCCGCCGGCGTCACGATCGCCAACCTGAGCGGCGCCGGCATCGCTGTCGACCTACCGGTCAGTGGAACGCTCACGTTCACGATCGTCGCGCAGATCAATCCCGATGCGACCGACTGGGTGACCAACGTCGCCAGCATCACGCACCCCGACAGCAACGGCGGCGCGCCGCGCACGGCGAGCGACACCGACATGGTAAAAGTCGTGACTGGTCTGCAAATCCAGAAGACCGACGGCGTGACCAGCGTCGTCGCCGGCGGCACCACGACTTACACGATCAGCGTGACGAACGGCGGCCCGTCGAATGTGGCCGGCGCGATGCTCAAAGACGTAGCCGGCAGCGGCCTGACCTTGCAGAGCGTGAGCTGCGGATCGCCGAGCGGCGGCGCCGTGTGCCCGCCGCCGGCGAGCGTCACCGTGGCCGCGCTGATCAGCGCCGGTATCGCCGTCGATCTGCCGGTCAGCGTCACGCCGCCGTCGACGACCGTGCCTTCGGGACTCGTGTTCACCGTGATCGCGAAGATCGATCCCGCGCAGACCGCTGACGTCAGCAACACCGCGTCGATCACGCCGCCGAGCGGGCCGCCGGTCACGAGCACCGATACGGACGCGGTGACGCAATCCGGCGACGTGTCGGTGACCAAGGTCGCGTTGGCGGCGGAAGTCTCGGTGAACACGTCGGCCACGTTCCGCATCACGGCGCGCAATGACGGCCCGTCGAATCTCACCGGCGTGGTGGTGAAAGACGCGCTGCCGTCCGGCCTGACGGCGAATAGCGTCGTGTGCAGCGGCGCGAGTGGCGGGGCCGCGTGCCCGGATCCTGGCCTGGTTACGGCGGCTGCGCTCACCGGCGCCGGCCTGCCGGTCGACCTGCCTGCGGGTGGTGCGGTGTCGTTCGATATCACCGTGGCGGTGCCGACGCTCGGCACCTTCGACAACGTGGCGACCGTGGAACACCCGAGCGACACCACGCCCGGGAACAATCAGTCGACCGCGACGTTGAAGGTCTCCCCGCCCGCCGTTCCGGCGCCGGCGCTCGATGCAAAGTCTCTGCTCGTGCTGCTGCTCTCGTTGCTGCTCAGCGGCGTCTTCTTCACCACTGCCGCACGACGAAAGTAACCGTCACTGCGCGAAATCGATAATTCGGCATCGGCGCGCCTTTATCGCGCCGATGCCGGGCAATGCAGATGCTGTCGCCACAGCAAGTGGCACTCCAGAACGAACTGGCAGAAAACACTGTTTGGTGACCTGGAGGGCCACGACGTTATGCACCCTCGCCCTGACCAATGTCACGAATCGGGCGCCGGAGCTGCGCGGCGGCCTAGACGATGGGTACCTGGCTGACGTTGTTCTTCGGGTCCATCCAGAACGCTTCGTTGACGAAACGGCCGAAAATTTCGCGCGGCAGGATGGAGGCGCGTTCGATCGGCTCTACTTTGGGACGCACGGTGTGCAGGCCGGGCATGCCGACTCGGGCGTCGAACTCGTCGGCGTTGTAGGCGATGCGGTCGAAGTCGTGTTCGAACCAGGGTTCGCCGATGAACTGGTAGACCGCACGCATGGCCGCGGCCGGGTTGCGCACGAGGCTTTCGTAGGTCAGCAGCAGCAAGTGGCCCGGGGCGTACTGGCCATAGAACGCGTCCTTGATGGCCTGGAACGAAAACCCGACCATGCCGCGCGGATCGGTCAGCGCCTCGATGCGCGAATACACCGTGGTATTGGTGTCGAAGCGGAACACCTTGCTGACGCCGAGCGGTTGCTTGCGCACGAGGCGTTCCATGCTGTCCAGCACCCAGGACAGCTGGCGCACGCAGGCAATGACCTTCGCCTCCGGAAACAGTGTATCGAGCAACTGCATCCGGCTGCACCACAGCCGGCTGGTGTCGAACAGGACGCCGGCACCGGCATGCCCCGAGTAGAAGCTCTCGACCAGACCGCGCAGCATGGCGACGCGCTGGTCGTCGGAGACGTCGAAGGAAAAATCGTTCTTGCTGCTCGCCTCGGCGATGACCACGCCCATGATGTCGGCGAGCGGACTGGTCATGCCCGCGCGAAAACGGGGATTCTGGTTGAGGATGGCGGCCAGAAGCGTGCTGCCCGAACGTGGCAGCCCGGAAATGAAATGGAACTTCCGGGGCGAACCCGCGGCATCTGCTGCGACAGGCATAGGGACACTCTCCTGTGGGTCGATGGTAGGGACTGCGAAAAGCCGTCGAGGTTGACGAATGGTACGCGGTCCGGGCTAGGACCTGGGCGGGGCCGTCGATGCGCGGATGCGCATTTCATAGTCCACCTCGACCATCGCCGCGCCGCCCTTGTCGAGCACGCGAAGCAGCAGTTCTTCGGTGGCACGCCGGCCCATCTCGCGCACGGGTTGATGGACGGTGGTCAGCAGCGGCCACACTTGCGTGGCGATCGTCGTGTCGTCGAAGCCGCAGATCGAAACCTCGCCGGGCACCGACACACCGGCCTCCGCGGCCGCCCAGATTGCGCCGACGGCCATGTCGTCGTCGGCCGCGAAAATGGCGGTCGGTCCCAGAGGCAGCGCCAGCAATTGGCGCATGGCCGCAACGCCCGAGTCGAAGGAAAACCGGCCTTGCACCATATACGCGGGGTTTTCCTTCAATCCCGCGCGCTGCAAACCGTCGCGGTAGCCGGCGAGGCGCCAGATGCCGGCGCCGTGCTTGGGGTCGCCGATGATGTGGGCGATGCGGCGGTGGCCCAGCGAGACGAGGTGCTCGACCATCGCCGCGGCGGCTTCGCGCTCGCGCAGCATGACGCCGATGCAATCCTCGGGGTGGCGCGGCGCGATCGAGGCGAACGGCAAGTCGCTCTTGTGCAAGCGATCGAGCAGTTGCGGATGGTCCGTGATCGGCGGCGTGAGAATGAGTCCGTCGGGCCGGTGCCGCGACAGGATGTCCTCGACGCGTTCGACGAAGTCGGGCGCCGTCGAGACCAGCGGCTGCACCATCATGCTGTAGTGTTGCGCCTCGCATGCTTCGAGCACACCGGCCTGCACTTCCATGATGTAGCTCGGTGAGAGGTTGTCGTAGAGCAGGCCGATCAGGAAGGAACGGTTCGTCGCCAGACTGCGCGCCGAGGTCAGCGGCCGGTAGTTGAGCTGCGCGACGGCGGACAACACGCGTTCGCGCACGGAGTCGCGCACGTTCGGCTCGTCGTTGAGCACGCGCGACACGGTCTTTTTCGAGGTGCCCGAGGCGCGGGCGACATCGTTGATGGTCACGCGTGCCATGCAATCCTGTCCTGGTTCAACGATTTGTTCCTTGCTCGGCGATGGCCGCAACGCTTCGGGCCGGAACGTTCCATCCGCTTACCTCGACCACGGGGGCGGCGGTTCCCTGCGATGCGTAGCGTGCGCTCAGGATAATCGACTCGCCTGGCCACAGCGTGACGTCGTTGTCGTCCCACACGATCGGCAATGCGAGGTCGCCGTGCGCGCCGCGCTTGATCGATGCGTGCTGGAACATCGCCACGGTCCTGGACGACGCAGGCACCGACAAGGTGACCGTGGTGACGTCCTCGTTTCCTTCGTGCCGTGTCGTTGCGTGCACTTCGCTGGTCGCGGCCGGGAGGGACTGCAGCGCCGTCAAGTCGGCGTATTGCGTCAGCGGCGTGAGATACCAGTTCGAATGCTCCCAATCGAGCTGGTCGGGCTGGGTGGAAAGCCAGTAGACGTTGCGGCTGACCGGCTTGCCTTCGGCGGACGCGAGCGACAGTTCGACAAAGTAGGTGCGCGACAAACCGGACAAGACCGGCAGAACCGCCACTTGCTTCGTGCGGTTGCCGGCGAGATCGATGTCTTGCAGGTGCTGCTCGTGACGCACGCTGCCGTCGAGGTTGCGCACGCGGATGCTCGCCTGCAATCCATGCTCGTCGCCGGGAGTGTGGCTGGTCAGCACAATCGCGCGCGTGTCGTAGGAGTACTGGATGTGCAGCGGCTCGTTGGCCTTCTTCGCGCCGAAATAGGCGCCGGCCGGATTCATGAAATAGTCGTACAGATGCCAGTGCAACGACGGCCATGCGTTGTTGAGCATCCAGTAGATCACGCCGGTCGCGGGCTTGTCCGCCTCGCTGTGCGCGTTGAATGCCTCGAATTGCGCGCGCACATTGTCGTAGTTGTCGAGCTGGGCCTTGGCGACGTAGTCCGCCAGACTCTTGGGTGCGCCGTAGCGCTTGGCCAGCGCCGTATCGAACGGGGCCAGACTGGCGAACGTCGACCAAGCCGCGGAGGCGTGATACTGCCGCGTCTGTGGATATTTCCACAGCGCTTCCTGCTCCTGCGGCGAGAGCATGCGGGTCAGGTCTTCGAGGCGCGGGATCGTGGGGCCCGCGCTGACTTCGGAATCGAATCCGAATGCGCCGCCGAGCTTGTCGGCGTACCAATACGCGGGCGGAATCCAGTCGTAGGGTCCGGCCATCTTCATACCGGACGGCCCGGTCTCGGCCGTCCCCTGGTCCGCGGCGGCGGCGATGATCGGTGTCGCCCAGTCTTCGGCGTGCAGGGCGTCGACGTAGATCTTCGCGACGTGGGGCGGCGGTGCGTTGTCGCTGCCGATCAGGAAGCCGATCACCGAAGGGTGGTTGCGCAGCAGGCGCGCCTCGCTCGTCATCGAGTCCGCGGCGACTTTTTCGTCTGCGGCGTCCCACGGCTTGCCGCCGGTCTTGGCCGCAGACTCCCACATGTCGCAGCATTCCCAGCCGGCCAGGATCATGATGCCGTCGCGGTCGGCGAGGTCGTAGAAGCGCTGGTCTTCCAGCTTGCCTTCGCTGCGGATCGTATTGAGGCCGAGGTTGCGGACATAACTGAACTCGGCCTCCATGCGCGCGGGGTCGTCGCGCAGAAACACGTCCGGCGCCCAGCCCGCGCCGCGGATCAGCACCGGCTTGCCGTTGACGAAGAACTGGCGATAGCCCTGTTTCGTCAGGCTTGAACTGACGCTGCGGATGCCGAACGTGGCGCCGGCCTTGTCGGAGACCGCGCCGTCGACGTTGGCGGACAACTGCAGCGAGTAGAGCGGATGATCGCCCATGCCGTCGGGCCACCAGATTTTCGGATGATCGATCGTCAGGCCCGCATCGGTCTTCGGTGAAAACGACACGGTCTGCGTCTGGCCGGGAGCGAGGCGAATCGTGCGTCGCAGCGCAACGCCGGCCACGTCGCCCGTGATCGTCGCTTCGTGCGCCACAGTGTCGAGGTTGCGCGCTTCCACTTTCACCGTGAGCGCAGCATGCGCGAGATCGGGCAGCGACAGCGTCGAAGCCGCCTGTGCGAAACGCAACTGGACCGGCCCCGTGCGCACGATATCCACACCGCGCCATGGACCCAGATTGTCGTCCGGCGGCGTCGGGTTCCAGTCGACCCAGCCGATGGACAGGCTATTGCGCGGATCGGCAGGATGCATGCGCAGTGCGAGCGTGTTGCTGCCGGGATGCACCCACTGCGTCACGTCGAACTCGTGCACGGGATAGGCGCCGGCGACGGCACCGTGGTCGGCGACAAGATGTCCGTTCACCCACAGGTCGGCGCTGGCGACCATGCCGTTGGTGCGCAGCAGCGTGCGCAGTCCCTTTGCTCCATCGACAACGTTGAACTCGGTGCGATACCACCACGGGACCACGAACAGGTTGCCGCTCGCGTCGGGCTCTTCCACCGCGCGCAGGTTGTCGCTGTAGAACACATCCTTGTACGTGCCGTTTTCCAGCAGGCCCGCCATCACCGTCGCGCGCCCGCTGACCGCATACCAGCCCTGGGTGGAATAACCGGCGGAGGAGATGTCGGCGCCGCCTTGCTGCGCCTTGGAACTGGACTGGATTTGCCATTGCGCGATCGCGGTCGTGGAACCGGCATCGCCGTTCACCGGCGTCGGGGTAAAGGCGGTTTCTGCGCATGCGAGCGGTGCGGCCGCCAACAGCATGTGTGCCGCCATCGTCCGCAACATGAGTTTGGCTGGAATTTGCATGAGGTCAGTCGTTCCCCAGATAGGTTTCACGGATTTCAACGGGTGCAAACGGCCAGGATCGATTGACCCGTGCCCAGATCGCGAACACCGCGAGACCGGCGACGAGCCACGCGCTGGACAGGATCAGCGACATCGCGGATGCCGATACGTAGACATAGATCCAACCCAGCAGCGCCACCACGCACGGCAGCGGATACAGCCACTGCTTGTACGGCCGGCGCAGCGTCGGCTGACGCTTGCGCAACACCACGAGCGCGGCGATCTGCGCAATGGACTGCACGACGACGGCCGCCGTCAGCAGCATGTTGATCACTTCGGTCAAGTCGAAGAACGTGCCGATCGCCGTCACCGCCCCCATCGTCAGCAGAGCCACGTGCGGGAAGCCGTGCTTCGCATGCAGCTTGCCGAACACGGACAGAAACATCTTGTCGTGCGCCGCCTGGAACGGCACGCGCGAGCCGCCGAGCAAGCCGGCGAACACCGAGGCGAACGCCGTCACGATGATGAGCACGGTCATGCCGGCGGCGGCCAGATGTCCCCAGCTGTGCTCAACCACCAGCGAAGCCACCGATTTGGACTGGGCGATTTGCTGCCACGGAACGACGCCGAGCACGCTGACGTTGAGAACGAGGTAGACGCACATCATCGCGATCACCGAGATGAGGATGGAGCCGGGCATCGTCCGGCCCGGGTCGCGCAGTTCGTCGCCCATGTACGCGGTGGTGTTGTAGCCGAGATAGTCGTAGATGCCGACGATGAGTCCGGCGCCCAGGCCGACGAAGAACTGGCTGCCGAACGCACCGTCCGGATACGTGAAGGCGAAAGACGGATGGAAATCCGAAAAACCCGCGGCCGATACGCCGATGACGGACACCAGCATGATCACCCACAACGCGATGGTGATCGCGCGGACCGATTCGATCCGTCGGTACAACAGCCAGGTGACGAGAGCGGTCGCCGCCAGGCCAACGAGATGCAGCGGCCACCAGCCCAGATGCGGAAAGAAGAACTCGAGGTACTCGACCATGCCGATGATGCCGGTCGACATCGTCAACGGGATCGTCAGCAGCGCCGTCCAGATGAACAAGAACGGCATCAGTTTGCCGGTGCGGTACTGGAACGCCTCGCGCAAGTAGACATAGGTGCCGCCGGAACCGGGCATGGCTGCGCCGAGTTCGGCCCAGACCAGGCCGTCGGCCATGGCAAGGACGGCGCCGGCGATCCAGCCGATCACCGCCTGCGGCCCGCCCATGGTGGCGACCATG